>JANXQO010000024.1 GCA_025353485.1 Chitinophagales bacterium | reverse complement strand
TTTTATTTTTTTCCTTAATAATCTATACGGGGTAGTAATTGCAATTTCATTACGAATTATAATTATAATCCCCGTTAGAACTGCTACAGAAAAAATAGCGAATACGATATAGGTAATTGAATAGAGCATCAGATGTTTAGCACTGTTATTCAATTTTCCATCCACAAAAATATTCAGGAGTTACATTACCCTTTTGTTAACAGTAACCGGAGAAACTTAAAACACGAAAGCCGCTTCATTGTAAAAATGAAACGGCTTCTTAAGTTGTTATATATTATTATGCAGGAACCTTATCCTTTTTTTCACGGTCCCAAAAACGGTGCTGTGCAATTGCTTTTATAAAAATTTTATGCGATGCGTTTACGATAACACCAGACTTTGCCATTTCTTTTTCCGAAGCCCCAGCAACTGATCTGGCAATATAGGTGGCATTCAATAATTCTATTGCTTCATCATCAATTGCAATTGCTTTGCAATGCTTATAAGCCTCATTTACAAAATGAACAGGATCCTGTTCTTCCAATAATGCAGCAATGCTTTTTGCTCCGCCCGGTACATAAACCGCATCAAATAAAACTGACGCTGCAGTTAAAAAAGTTTGATCTGCTTTAACTACGCCCCCATTTATTCCTTTGATCAATCCAAGTTTTGGTGCAATTACTTTTACCACAGCCTTGCCGGCAACCAGTGCATTTTTCATTTGAGTTACTGCAGTTTCATTTACACCATCTGCAACCAAAATGGCTACCTGTCTTGATTTAATAGAATTTTTGATTGTATTTGCCATGCTTAATGCCGCTGATTTTTCAATAGCTTGTTTTACATTTTTGCTTTGAACCCTTTTTGGATCCACATCTGCACCAAAGCTCATGTTCATTGGTTGCTCAGGTTTTTTGGGTACATCAACACCAATGCCTGCCGCAACTTTTTGCGCTAAATCTTTATCAACCTGGCTTAATAAACCAAGCACTCTTATCCTTATAGTTTCTCTTTCAACTTTCCCCAACTCAAAACGCAGTGCACTTACAATATGACTTTTTTCGGCTTCTGACTGGCTGTTGTAAAACAATGTGGCCTGGCTAAAATGATCATGAAAGCTTGCACTTCTTGCACGTACCTTTCTTGCATCAATTCTTTCATTAAAAGAGGTGAAGCCTCCTTCCATGGCTTTTGCCTGAAACGGACAACCCTGTGCAATTGTATTTGGATCATTGGCAACTGTTCCCCTGTTAATAGTTTGCCTCATGTGGCCATCACGCTGGTTATTATGCACCGGAGTTATTGGGCGGTTAATGGGTATCTCATGAAAATTAGAACTGCCGAGGCGGCTTAATTGTGTATCCGTGTAAGAAAATAATCTACCCTGTAATAACGGATCATTTGAAAAGTCTATTCCCGGAACAATATGGCCGGGATGAAAAGCGACCTGCTCTGCTTCTGCAAAGAAATTATCAGGATTTCTATTCAGGGTCATTTTTCCTATGATCTGTACGGGGACTAATTCTTCAGGAATTAATTTGGTAGGATCAAGCAGATCAAAATCAAATTTATGTTCATCTTTTTCAGCAACTATCTGCAAGCCCAGTTCCCACTCAGGAAAAGCACCGTTTTCAATGGCTTCCCAAAGATCCTGTTTATGAAAATCTGAATTTTTTCCTGAGATTTTTTGTGCCTCATCCCAGGCAACTGAGTGAACACCTAACAAAGGCTTCCAATGAAATTTTACAAATACTGATTTGCCCTGTTCATTCACCAAACGAAAAGTGTGAATACCAAATCCTTCCATCATTCTTAAACTTCTTGGCAAAGCCCTGTCGCTCATTGCCCACATTATCATGTGCATGCTTTCAGGCATTATAGAAACAAAATCCCAGAACGAATCATGCGCTGAACCGGCCTGTGGCATTTCATTATGCGGCTCCGGTTTTACTGCATGAATAAGATCAGGAAATTTAATTGCATCCTGGATAAAGAAAACCGGAATATTATTTCCCACAAGGTCATAATTCCCTTCTTCAGTATAAAATTTTACGGCAAAGCCACGAACATCCCGGGCAAGATCAGTGGAACCTTTAGAGCCTGCAACCGTTGAAAACCTTACAAACACAGGGGTTTGTACAGATATATCATTTAAAAATTTCGCTTTTGTATATTGCCCCTGTGGCTGGTACAATTGAAAAAAACCATGCGCTGCAGAGCCTCTTGCATGCACAATTCTTTCCGGAATTCTTTCATGATCGAAATGCGTAATTTTTTCACGCAAAATAAAATCTTCTAAAAGAGAAGAACCACGTTCACCCGACTTAAGAGAATTTTGGTTGTCATTAATTTTTACGCCATGATTGGTAGTAAGGAACTGGCCTGTTCCATCTTCGGTGTTTGCAGCCAGGTCAGTTATCTTTTTATTATTGACCGCCGGTTTTTTAATTTTTTTGCTTGCCATTTTTTTAAAATTTTAAAATTAGAAATGCCTGATAAATAATTTTTTCTGAAAATGCGATCACAAAAATAAGACTTAAACAACTTCAACAATAGAGAAGAATATTTCCTTAGTTTTTCCCAATAAATCTATTTAATTATTTTTTTCGTAATTCGAAGTCATTAAGCAAATGATACTCACAATTCCGTACTCAACAGCAATAACATATTTTTTTCTACAGTAATGTAATTTTTTTTCAGGTTGAAAGCTGTTGATTAATATTTTTTTGTAGAATAAGATCGTGCAATTGAGTAAAATCATTTACAAATTTGATTACGTTTGGATAGGCAGTAAATTCATCCGGCTGATGCAATGAAGTTATTACAACTGCTTTCATACCTGCATTCAGTGCGGCATCCACGCCTTTGGGTGTATCTTCAAAAACAAGGCAATCCCCAGGTGAAGTTTTTAAAAGTTCAGCAGCCATTAAATAAGTTTCGGGATGCGGCTTACTGATTTTTACACTTTCTGCACTTACAATCGCATCAAAATAATGGCGGATATTTAAACCATCTAACACAAAATCTATATTGAATAAAATTGCAGCAGATGCGATGGCCATTTTAATTCCGGCATCCTGCGATTCTTTTAAAAATTCATCCAGGCCATCAATTAATTTCATTTGGGGACGATATGCTTTTTGATACGCTTTCTCCTTTCCCATTTCCATTTCATATTTTTCTTTATCAGAAAATCTGAACGGAAAAATGCGTTCAAGCAATTCACTGTTCTTGCCATAACATTCACTCTTTACCTTATCATACGATAAGTTGCCACCAAGATCATTTAGAATTTTATACCATGCATTTATGTGATAAGGCATGTCATTTATTATGGTTCCATTCAAATCAAATAAAAATGCTTTAAAATTCATAACCTATTTTAAAATACTTTCAATCTCACTCAATTCGATTTCAGAAAAATTAATATTGTCTTTACACTTTAATGAATCCAGTAACTGCTCCGGTTTGCTTGCGCCAACCAAAACAGATGTAATTCTTTTATCTTTTAAAATCCATGACAATGCCATCTGCGCCAGTGTTTGATTTCTGTGCACGGCAATTGCATTAAGCGCTTTTATCTTATCAATTTTTTCTTCTGTAATATCATTTTGATTTAAAAAACCAACGCCTTTTGCAACCCTGGAATCCTGCGGAATACCGTCTAAATATTTATTGGTGAGCAGCCCCTGTGCTAATGGCGAGAACGGGATGCAGCCCACACCTTCTTTCTCTAAAAGACTGAGCAAACCATCTTCCACCCAACGATCAAACATTGAATATTTTGGCTGATGAATTATGCAAGGTGTACCAAGTTGCCTTAATATTTTAAACGCCTTTTCAGCCTCTACAGGTTTGTAATTTGAAATACCAATGTACAAAGCCTTACCCTGACGAACGATGAGATCAAGTGCTGTCATGGTTTCCAGCAAAGGCGTATCAGGATCAGGACGATGGTGATAAAAAATATCAACGTAGTCAAGCTGCATTCTTTTCAAACTCTGATCTAAACTGGAAATCAAATATTTTTTTGAACCCCATTCGCCGTAAGGGCCATCCCACATAAAATAGCCAACCTTTGTAGAGATAATTATTTCATCACGGTAATTTGTAAAATCTTCTTTAAAAAGTTTGCCAAAATTTGTTTCGGCACTGCCTGGCGGTGGGCCATAATTATTTGCCAGATCAAAATGAGTAATGCCATTATCAAAAGCAGTGCGTAAAATATCCCTCTCATTTTCATAATCATCCACATCGCCGAAGTTGTGCCAAAGGCCGAGTGAGAGTATGGGCAATTTTAATCCGCTGTTTCCACAACGGCGGTATTGCATGTTTGTGTAGCGATCTTTATTTGCTTTGTATGGCATTGAATTTTTTTTTTGAACTATCCCAATTTCCCATTGTATAGGGGTAACCGGACTGCTATGATAACTGAACAATGTAAAGTTAATCATCCTGCTGTATCCCTGTAAGTATGTGAACGGTTTTTTATTTTGATTTTTTTAAAAGAAAATAAACTATTTGTATTGTTGATTTTTTTTTTCGTTATTGTGTTTCAATTTCCCTCCCTATATTACAATCTCTTACGATCTGGCTGCTAACATAATTTTTTTAGATACTTTATTCTATATAAATAATACAAACCATTTCTTAATTTATAAATTTAATTATATGCCAAACTGGAAAGGAATTGTAGGTCAAAGCTTTTCGCCTTCTGAATTCAGTGTTTATTGTCATCAGCTTCATTGGACAAGCTGGAGGCCATCTTTTATTGTAGTACACAATACGGCCATTCCTACGCTTGCCCAACGACCCAATGGATTAACGCTGCAGCACATTAAGGGCCTGGAAGTTTTTTACAGGGATAAGCAAAAATGGAGTGCAGGGCCTCACCTTTTTATTGATGACAAACAAATATGGGTGTTTACTCCGCTGACTGTTTCGGGTGTACATTCTCCTTCATGGAACAGTACTGCTTTAGGTTTTGAAATGTTGGGAGATTATTTAAAAGAAAGTTTTACTACCGGCAGAGGATTGAAAGTGAGACAAAATACAATTGCTGCAATATCAATTGTCAGCAGTGTTCTGGGCCTTGATCCACGAACTTTAAGACTTCATCGTGAAGATCCTTTAACAACACATGCTTGTCCCGGAGCAACAGTACGTAAGCTTGAAATAATACAGGCGGTTCAGGATTCATTAGTTTCAATGCATGCAGGTGAGCATCCTGTAAAACCGGTTGCATAAAAATAAATTCAGTTTTCTGTAAATAATCCTGCCTGATGGCAGTCTATAAAGCTAAATAGAATTATCCCGATAGCTATCGGGGCCGGTTGACAAAAAATAACTAACCTGATACATACGCTTCAAAATATAAATTTTAATTTGCCATATGTCTATCATTCAAATAGCCACACCATTTAATATTGATCTGGAATTTGAAATAGCAGAATTTCATAAAAGGCTGTTTGCTTACATTATAGATTTTTTGGTATTGCTTATTTATTTAATGGTAATGAAAAACCTTTACTATGGCAGGTTTGACAGGGTGAGTCAAAATATTATGGAAAGCCATATCGGTATTGACATACTTACCATTTCCGTTCCTATGTTATTATATTCTTTGGTGAGTGAAGTATTAATGCATGGACAATCATTGGGGAAAAAAATTATGAAGATAAGGGTGATTAGTCTTGAAGGCGGCGAACCCACTCTGGGACAATATTTAATACGATGGATGTTCAGGGCATGGGAATGGCCGTTTTTATTTGGCTATGTTTTCTTTTCAACAGAAAGCATATTTGCATATAGTTTAGTTACGGGTTTTTTAGGGATAATAGTGGTAATAATAATCGGCGTCACAAAAAAAAGTCAACGGTTGGGGGATGTTGCTGCTAACACTGTAGTTGTAAATACAAAGTCAAAGCTTTCGGTACAGGATACAATTTTCATGGAAATTAAACAGCCTGATTATGATGTAAAATTTCCTGAAGTTTTAAGACTCACCGACCGTGATATAAACACTATAAAAAATGTTGTAAACCATTTTTATAAAACCCACAATGCTGATACAGCAGGGCGGGTAGCCCGTAAAGTACAGGATGTATTAAAAGTGAGCACCGATATGTATACGATTGATTTTTTAGAAAAGCTTTTGGCAGATTATAATTACCTGGCTACCAAAGAATGATCAGTGCATCATGGTGCTTCCGATTCCGAATAAAAATATCAGTGCATAAAAGCACAGGGTCACAATGGTGACAATCCCATAAAATTTAAACATTGATTTTAAATTTATAAAAGCATTATCCAGGCTTTCCTGGTTGGATATTCTTATTGCTTCCTGCATCTTATTTGAAAATTTAAGCAGGTACAGGCAGGGGAAAAATAAAATTATTGCGAGGATCATGTACACAGTGCCAATGTATTTTAAAAAGGGATTGCCATAACCATACGAACCAAATGAAGGCATCAAAGTTTGCATCACAAGGCCGCCAATTAGCATTAGTCCGATAAAAACAAACCCTGTAATTGCTAAAAATTTTCCCCATTTAGCGGCAGAGTTAAGGTTATCCTGCGAAATAGTATTAATTAAAAGATCATTACTTAAAAGGTCATGCTGTTCCATACAGGTTAGTTTTGGTTAATGAGTGATAAAAAAAAATCAATTGCCACAAAGGCACTAAAGCACAAAGATGCACAAATAAAACTTTGTGTTACTTCTTGTCTTTGTGTCTTCATAGCAAAAAAATTAATACGCTCTTGCAAATAAAACTCTTTCCCTGCTTGGGTTTCCGGTCAAGATGCATTTACCTTCTTCCTGTGTATTACTAAGAGGAATACAACGGATTGTTGCTTTTGAAAGTTCTTTTATTTTGTCTTCCGTTTCTGCAGTGCCATCCCAATGTGCAGAAATAAAACCTCCGGGTCCGTCTAATACTTTTTTAAACTCATCCCATGTATCTGCCTTTGAAATATTTTCATCCCTGTATTTTTTTGCTCTGCTATAAATATTTGTTTGAATATCATTTAGTAAAACATGCATCGCTTCTGCTAACCCGTCAATACTTACTGTCATCTTTTCTTTTGTATCTCTTCGTGCAACTTCCACAACATTTTTTTCAATATCCCTTGCACCAATTGCAATGCGAATAGGAACTCCTTTCATTTCATATTCTGCAAATTTCCATCCCGGCCTGTTGTTATCATTATCATCGTATTTCACTTTAATACCAAGCGCTTTAAATGTTATCATCAGCACTTTTACTTTCTCATCAATTAAATTTTTCTGCTCATCTCCTTTATAAATGGGAATAATCACAACCTGTATCGGCGCTAATTTGGGTGGCAACACCAATCCTTCATCATCACTGTGCGCCATAACCAAAGCGCCTATCAATCTTGTGCTTACGCCCCAACTGGTAGCCCATACATAATCCAGTTTATTTTGCTTGTCACTAAATTTTACATCAAATGCTTTGGCAAAATTTTGCCCCAGAAAATGTGAAGTGCCTGCCTGTAATGCCTTACCATCCTGCATCAGCGCTTCTATGCAGTACGTATCTTCTGCACCGGCAAATCTTTCATTAATACTTTTTACTCCTTTTATTACCGGCATTGCCATCCACTCTTCTGCAAACTCCGCATATATATTCAGCATCAGCAATGTCTCGTCAATAGCTTCCTGTGCAGTTGCATGCGCTGTATGCCCTTCCTGCCAAAGGAATTCAGCAGTTCTTAAAAATAATCTTGTACGCATTTCCCATCTCACCACATTAGCCCATTGATTTATTAATAATGGAAGATCACGGTAAGATTGTATCCAGGTTTTGTAAGTATTCCAGATGATTGTTTCAGAAGTTGGGCGGATAATTAATTCCTCTTCCAGTTTTGCATCGGGATCAACAATTATTCCTCCGCCATTGGGATCATTCATCAGCCTGTAATGAGTTACCACAGCACATTCTTTTGCAAAACCCTGTACATGTGCGGCTTCTTTACTTAAAAAACTTTTTGGAATGAAAAGGGGGAAGTATGCATTCTGATGCCCGGTTTCTTTAAACATCTTATCCAACTGGTCTCTCATGTTTTCCCACAAAGCATACCCATAAGGTTTTATAACCATGCACCCACGCACTGCGCTATAATCTGCCAGCCCGCCTTTTAAAATAAGATCATTGTACCATTGCGAATAATCCTGTTGCCTGCTTGTAATTTCTTTGCTCATTTTATTTTTGATTCTGAAAATCTCTTAGCTTATATTTAACACCATTACGCTATTGTATGCGTTGTATGCTAAGTAAATTGTGTTAGGAATTTCTTCGCACAAAAGTAACGACTTCATTTTTAAACCTTCAAACTCACTATCATGAAAATTAATTTTTTACTCCTCATAATCATCACCGCAGCAATTAGCAGTTGCTCCACCTCCTACAAAACAGGTCAAACTCCTGATGATGTTTACTACTCTCCTGCCCGTTTACAAACTGACAATGTGAGAAGAGAAGATGATAATAAAAATGTTCAGGATAATTCTGTATACACCAGTCCGGATGACAGGTATATAAGAAGAAGAGTGCACAACCGCAGGTACAGAAGGTATGATGACGGATATAATTATCCATACGGATATAATAATGGATATAATAATTATCCTCCTGTTTACGGAAATCCAAAATTGGGAGCAACACAAAATACTTCCCAACCAAGAAAAACTAATTTAGGCGCATACAAACCCAATACAACAGCTCCTGATTCAGCTAAGACATTCAATCCTAAATTAGGCAGCCAAAATAATACACGCACAACTAACCCTGTAAGAACATTCGGAAATCCCGGCAATTCATCTTCTAATAATGGAAGTGCTGTTGGTAATTTAATAAGAAGGGTTTTTAGCGGCGATAACAGCTCTAATAATTCTAACAATAATTATAACAACAGTAATTCAAATAACTCTTCCTCTTCAAGATCATTTGACAGGAGCAATAACAATTCCAATAGCACAAATAAATCTAATACTGATACTAAGAGTTCATCAACCCCAAATAGCACCAGTGCCCCTGTAAGAACTTTTAAGAAAGACAATTAAATTATAAAACCAGGGGCAACAAAATGTTGTTCCTGCATCAAAAATAATAATTATTGAAAAAATTTATACTCCGCTTTTATTTACACTATCCTTTTACCTCATAAATTCTTATTATGAAAACATACTTATACATAGTAATTTTTCTATTCGCTATTACAAATACATATGCTCAGGAGCCTGTGGATGCATTGCGCTATTCATGGACTACACAAAGTGGCACTGCCCGCAACCAGGCTATAGGCGGTGCTTCCGGCTCATTAGGCGGAGAATTTTCAACTTTGTTTGTTAACCCTGCAGGTTTAGGTTTTTATAAAACAGATGAGTTTGTAATAACTCCGGGTTACAATATGTACAATAATAAAAGCACTTACAAAGGAATATTATCAAATACCTCTCAAAACAAATTCAATTTAAGTGCCAGCGGTTTATTATTTTCTTTTGATAATAATCAAACAAATAAAATAAGAAATTTTACAGTTGCAATTGGTGTTAACAGGTCGGCAGATTTTAACAGCACCATTTATTATAAAGGTGCAAACAATAAAAGTTCTTATTCAGAAAAATATCTTGAGGAATTAATTCATAACAATGTTACAGACCCTAACCGGGCAGCACAGGATTATCCTTATGGAAGCAGCCTTGCTTTTAATACTTTTTTAATTGATACAATCAGGGCAGCGAATGGATCTGTTGCAGGGTACAGAAGCCTTGCCACTGTAGGAACAGGCCTTAACCAGGAACATACAATTACCAGCAGTGGCGGTGTTACTGATATTGCTTTAGGCGGCGCTGTGAATGTAAGTGACAAATTATATTTTGGCGGAACTCTTACTATACCCATTCTTAATTTTAAACGCAACAGTTCTTTTAAAGAAAGCGATGCAACAGCAAGTTCTTCCAATCATTTCAATAACTTTTTAGCAAATGAAACTTTAGAAACAAACGGCTATGGAATAAATGGCAAAATAGGATTGATCTACAAGCCTGTTGAATATATACGCTTAGGTATTGCCATTCACTCTCCTACATTTTACCAACTTACAGATAAATACACTACCGAAATAATTACTGACCTGGAAGGTTATGGCGGTGCAGGAATAAAAAAGCAAAGTTCATTAGACTTTAATAACAACCAGCCGGGGCAATTAAAATATAATCTTTCAACACCCTGGAGAATTATTGGCAGTGCTTCATATGTTTTTCGTGAAGTGGAAAATGTAAAAAGGCAAAGAGCTTTTATCACTGCTGATCTTGAATATGTAAATTATAAATCCGCTTCTTTTACAGCAACAGATGATAAAGTTGATACAAAAAATTATTTTATTTATCTTAATAATGCAATTAAAGAACAGTATAAAGGAGCTTTCAATGCAAGAGTTGGCGGAGAATTAAAATTTAATACAATCATGTTTAGGCTGGGTGGCGCCTATTATGGCAATCCCTATAAAAACGAAAAGGCTGACCGTGTAAAACTAAGTGGCGGCTTAGGTTACAGGGATAAAGGTTTTTTTGTTGATCTTACTTATGTATATGCCATTAACAAAGATGTAAATTATCCTTACCGCTTACAGGACAAACCAAATGATCCGGCTTCTATTAAAAATAATACAGGAAATATTGTAGCGACAATAGGTTTTAAATTATAAAGTTTTAGAATAACTCTTACAGCATCCACATTATGTTAATGCTTTTTTATTTAGAAAAGAAATTATTACATCAAGATCAAAAGGGCTAAACCATTTCACCTCTTTATCTTTTTTAAACCACGTCATTTGCCGTTTTGCATATTGGCGTGTATTGATTTTTATTCTCTCAATTGCGTCATCTAATGAAAGATAACCATCAAGATGTTCAAACAATTCTTTGTAGCCAACAGTTTGTAATGCATTTAAATTTTTAAAAGAGGAAAGGGTTTTAACTTCATCCAATAATCCATTATTTATCATATCATTTATCCTGTTATTTATGTTTTGCTGAAGTTCTTCTTTAGGTAATTCTAATCCTATCTTAATTATTGCAAAGTCTCTTTCCTTTTTTTTGTGAGATTGAAATTCAATTATTGATCTGCCGGTAGAGAGCTTTACTTCCAATGCTCTCATCATTCTTTGTGGGTTTTTTATTTCCCCTTTTAAAAAAAACAGAGAGTCGGTTTTTTTTATTTCATTGCTTAACCATTCCAGCCCCCCATTGTTATAATTTGTTACAATTGTTTTTCTTATTTCAGTATCAATAACAGGCAGTTCATCCATCCCTTCACAAAATGCTTTTACATACAATCCTGTACCACCAACCATTACAGCAACATCATTGTCCCGATAGTTATCGGGATTAAAAATATCATTTACCTTTTGCAAAGAATATTCTTCAAATACTTTTGCATTTACTTCATTGTGTAATGAATGAGAATTGATGAAGTAGTGTTCAACTTTCTGTAACTGTAAAGGAGAAGGTTTTGCAACACCAATATTTAGTTCTTTATAACATTGGCGGCTATCGGCTGATATTATTTGAGTTTTAAAATTCTGTGCTAACTTAATAGCAAATGATGTTTTGCCAACAGCTGTGGGGCCAATAATAACTACGCTGATTTTATTTTTCAATTTTTATTTTACCGCAGAGAACATGAGTTAAAAGAGTTTACGCAGAGGGTCTTTTCTCAGCGTAACCTCTGCTTCTCCTGTTCTCAGCGGTTAAACTTTCAAATTTCTTATTTAAATTCATCCTCACCGACAGCACCTTCTGTTTCTTCTTCTGCATCTTCAGACTCCTCAGAAGTTTCACCTTCTTCTCCTTCCTGTCCCATAGCCAGTAAGGCCTCTGCATTCAGATCATATTTTTCTTCTATCTCTGCAAGCTTTTCGCTAATCAATCCTTTTGTTCCATATTGGCTTGGCCCAATGCCTTCACTTCTTGCACAGGATGGGTAAGTGATCTTGCTGCTTTCTTCTTTATTTACATTAATAAGCTCTACCATAAAGGTCCAGTTCTTATTGAAATCGTACACATAAATAAACTTTTGATTGGTATCTTTTATCTCACTGCCAATAGTGGTTTCACTCATCAGTATTGGTTCTGCAACATATTTTTTATCATATTTTTCCAGGGTGATTTCTTTACCCCGCTGCCATTTATCATTGCTTCTGTAAAAAGTTGCTTTGTGTTTATTATCAAATTCAAAACACTTTAATATTTCATGATGAAGATCAGAAAAAGTGTGTGTGTGTTTTATAACAACATCACGATAAACACTGTCATCATCTTCCCAATAAATTCTGAATCTTAATATTGCCATATCACGAAATTAAGGAAAAGTAAGAAGTGATGAGTAATGAGTTACCAGTAATAAGTTATCCGCAACTATTAACTGCATAAAATTACAATTTGCCGGCTTTTACAATTCCCATTTCTTTTGCTTTCTCTATCATAAAATTATATGCCGCTTCATATTCATTAGGAATAATCCCATCCAGTATCGCTTCCCGTATCGCTGTTTTTATATCCCCAACTTTACGGGAAGGGGTGAGATTGAATTCTTTCATTATCATTTCGCCGGTAACAGGTGGCTGCCAGTTTCTTATCTTATCATTCTCCTCCACCCCCGCAAGGCGATGGCTTACCATTTCAAAATTTTCTAAAAAGCGCTTTACTTTAAATTTATTTTTTGATGTGATGTCTGCTTTACACAGTATCATCAATGCGTCAATATCATCGCCTGCATCAAAGAGTAACCTTCGTAATGCTGAATCGGTTATGTTTTCTTTTGTAAGGCTGATAGGCCGGAGATGCAGCTCCACCATTTTTCTTACAAACTTCATCTTATCATTTTGTGGAAGCTTAAGCTGGTTAAATATTTTTGGAACCATCCTGCCACCAACTACTTCATGCCCATGAAATGTCCAGCCATGACCATCTTCAAATTTTTTTGTTTTAGGTTTTGCAATGTCGTGCAGTATGGCAGCCCATCGCAGCCAAAGGTCAGCTGTATGTTTTGCAATATTATCCAGCACCTGCAGCGTATGATAAAAATTATCCTTGTGCCCCAAACCATCAATGTATTCTGCACCGGCAAGTTCTACCATTTGAGGAAAGATAATTTTAAGCAATCCTGATGTATATAAAATTTTAAACCCAACTGAAGGCTCATTACTCATGATAATTTTATTAAGCTCATCAGTGATACGCTCTGAGCTTACAATTTTTATCCGCTCCGCATTTTGAGTGATTGCTTCCAGTGTTTTTTCTTCAATAGTAAAGTGTAATTGAGCGGCAAACCTGATCGCTCTCATCATCCGCAAAGGATCATCACTAAAAGTTATGTCCGGATCTAAAGGTGTTTTAATTATTTTTTTAGTAAGATCACTTATGCCATCAAAGGGATCTGCCAGCTCACCAAAATCTTCTTTATTTAAACTTATTGCCAACGTATTTATGGTAAAGTCACGCCGGTTTTGATCATCTTCAATAGATCCTTGTTCCACTGCCGGTTTGCGGCTATCATAATTATAGCTTTCCTTTCTTGCACCAACAAACTCTATATCCAGGTCAGCGGCCCCCTCTAAATCTCCCCCGGTGGGGGAGACTTTCGAAACACTTTTTAGCATAGAAAATTTATTCAACTTCATTTGTGCTGTTCCAAAATTTTTGAACACTGAAATTTCCGGTGATGGCTGAAAGCTTTTAGCAACAAGTTCAGCCAAAGCAATGCCATCTCCCAAACAAACAATATCAATATCCTTTGTTGTTCTTTCCAAAATTTTATCCCTTACAAAACCTCCAATTAAAAAGCATGGCATATTTAATTCAGTTGCAGTATCAGCAATTTTTTTTAATATAAATAATTCTTTATCGCTGCAATTAATGTACATCTGTGCAAAAGTAGTTGGTTTTCGGTTTGTTGGTTTATCGCTGATGCGTTAGTGTTTGGCAGGCATTTATAAATAATTATGTCAAAATTTATATTTAGAACAATTATGAAAAGATTGACTATTTTACCGGCTATTAAAGCTGAAAGAAATATTGTTTCCAATATTATTAATTGCATGCAATCTGTTATAGCTTCGATCTAAGCATTTTAAGACGTAACTATATTAAAACATAAAAACACATAATGATGAAAAAGATTTTTCTATTTTTATTAGGAACCGGTTTATTTATCAGCTGCAACAACAATAGCTCTGATACTAAAAAAGACGAAGTAACAAAAGATGCCAAAGAAAATAATACGGCATCAAAAAAAAGCTGGTCTGCTGATGAGAAAAAACAATTTATGGATGAATGTGTAAAAAATAATAAAATGGATGACGGATCAGAATTAAAGGTTAACCAGATTTGTTCTTGCCTATTGGATAAAGCTGAAGCAAATTTCAGTTCTTACGATGAAATTAAAAAAGGTGGTAAAAACGCAGAATATCAAAAAGGTAAGGAGGATTGTGAAGCACAGTTTCCAGGTAATTAATAATACTTAATAATAGTGGGCAAAAAAATCAATCTCTTTCTCCATATTTTAATTTGTAATTGTTTTATTAACATTAAAAAAAATCATGAAAACAATTTTTCTATTTTTATTAAGCGCAGGTTTATTTATAAGCTGCAACAATAACTCTGATACCAAAAAAGAGGAAGTAAAAAAAGATGAGGTAAAAAAGGATGAAATAAAAAAGGATACTAAAGAGAATAATACGGAAACAAAAAAAGGCTGGTCAGATAATGACAGAAAACAATTTCATGATGATTGTGTAAATCAATTTAACACAATGCAAAACGCCTCCGGATATTGTGATTGCGGCCTCCCTAAAGCAGAAGCCATCTTTACTTCTTATGATGACATGAAAAAAGGTAACGATCGTAACAAAGAAGATGAATATATAAGACAAGTAAAAAAAGATTGTGGAGATAATTAGGATGATAAAATAAGAGTTCATATAAAAAAATTCTTTACGTCTCTGCTAAATAAAATAATGGTAAACTTTAGGGTTCAACCTTTTTCCTGTTATCTATTTCGTTTGTAAATAACTTAATCTTACTTATTACGTTCTATTAACGTGGCACTAATCTTGACAACTATAGTATTCGTTTAAAAACCCGTTCCTTTGAGATCAATTTTGACAATTTGTCTAATGAAATAAAAATTATGAATCACAAGTTATTTTTAGGAGGATCAGAAGAGGAAATGGAATTTATGCCCATCATACCATTAAATGAAGATGCTGAAAACAGTGATGAGCAGGCTATTCCGGCAGAGTTGCCATTATTACCATTAAGAAATACAGTGCTTTTTCCGGGTGTTGTTATACCTATTACCGTTGGCAGGGATAAAAGTATTAAGGCAGTAAACGATGCTTATAAAACTGACAAATTGGTTGGCGTAGTTTCGCAAAAAGACAGTAATGTAGAAGAGCCAACCGTTAGCGATCTTGTTGATATTGGAACGATTGCTAAAATTGTAAAACTGATAAAAATGCCTGATGGCGGCACTACAATTATCATACAGGGAAAAAAAAGATTTAAAACAGAAGAAATAACATCTGATACTCCTTATTTTAAAGCGAAGGTTACTGTTTTAGAAGATGAGCCTTTAACTAATGACAGTGATTTTGATGCTATGGTAGGATCAATTAAAGAGCTGGCCGCACAAATAATACAACTCTCTCCCAATATGCCTTCGGAGGCTTCTATCATTTTAAAGAATATTGAAAATCCCGCATTTCTCATTCATTTTGTTAGCAGTAATCTTAACAGCACTTTGGTAGAAAAACAAAGGCTGCTTGAAATAAATAACATAAAAGCAAGAGCCGAAGTGCTGATGAATTTATTGCATACAGAATTGCAGTATGCAGAGCTTAAAAATAAAGTAACCAATAAAACAAGGGCAGAACTGGATAAACAGCAGAAAGATTATTTTTTGCAACAACAAATGAAAGCCATAAAAGAAGAACTGGGTGGAGAAAATGTTGCTGAGGTTAATGAAATGCGCAAAAAAGCTGAAAGTAAAAAATGGCCGCCGGCAGCAAAAGAAATGTTTAATAAAGGCGTGGAGAAATTAGAAAGGATGCATCCTTCAACGCCAGATTATTCGGTAGTGTACAACCATCTCGACCTGATGCTTGATCTGCCATGGGATGATTATACAAAGGATCAGTATGATCTTAAAAAAGCAAAAAAAGTTTTGGATCACGATCATTACGGAATGGGAAAGGTAAAAGAAAGAATATTGGAATACCTCGCTGTATTAAAATTAAAAGGCGACATGAAAAGCCCGATACTTTGTTTTGTTGGCCCTCCGGGAATTGGTAAAACATCCCTGGGTAAAAGCATTGCCAATGCTATCAGCAGAAAATATGTAAGGGTAAGTTTAGGAGGATTGCATGATGAAAGCGAAATTCGGGGACACCGTAAAACCTATATTGGCGCTATGCCCGGCAGGATATTACAATCTATTAGAAAAACAAAATCATCAAACCCGGTAATGATATTAGATGAGATTGATAAAGTAGGTAATGATTTTAGAGGCGATCCGTCATCTGCTTTACTGGAAGTTTTGGATCCGGAGCAAAACAATAATTTTTACGATAATTATTTAGAGCTTGAATATGATCTTAGCAAAGTTTTATTTATAGCCACTGCAAATAATCTGCAAAATATTTCTCCTGCTCTTCGTGACCGGTTGGAAATAATTGACCTAAGCGGTTATGCTATAGAAGAAAAAATTGAAATAGCTAAACGCCACCTGTTACCCAAACAAAAAGAAGCACATGGATTAAAAGATGTGAATTTTAAAATAAGCGATGCTGTTTTAGAAAAGATTATTGCAGACTATACAAGAGAAAGCGGTGTACGTGATCTTGACAGGCAACTGGCATCCATCATGCGTAATCTGGCAAAGCAATACGCAACAAAAGGGAAATTAAAGCCAACAATAAGTGCCGGAGATGTTACAAAAATATTAGGTAAATCACGTTTTAGTAATGAGATGTATAAAACAGCAAATATGGCGGGAGTAGCCGTGGGGCTTGCATGGACATATGTTGGCGGTGATATTTTATTTATTGAAACAACAACGAGTGATAATGGTAAAGGAGAGCTGAAACTTACCGGCAATCTTGGTAATGTAATGAAGGAAAGTGCAACCACAGCGATGACCTATCTGCAGGCTAATGCAAAAAAATATGGTATTGACCCGGAAATATTTACTAAAAAGAATGTACACATACATATACCTGAAGGCGCTACGCCTAAAGATGGACCTAGTGCAGGTATTACTCTTATGACGGCGCTTGCTTCTTCTTTTACCGGCAAACGTGTGAAGCCTTATTTAGCAATGACAGGAGAGATAACCCTGAGAGGACAGGTGTTACCGGTTGGAGGGATTAAGGAAAAAGTATTGGCAGCAAAACGTGCAGGATTAAAAGAAATAATCATGTGTGCTTTAAATGAAAAAGATGTACAGGAAATTGACCAGGCATTTATTAAAGGTCTTAAAATAAGTTATGTAAAAAACATGCAACAGGTGCTGGATATGGCTCTTGCATGATTAAGCAACTTCCTCTTATTGAGCATTGATTATTGAATATTTGAAAAGCCGAGATTAAAAAAAACTTAATAACCAATACTCAACATTCGATATTCAAGTTGAACCTCTTCCCTGAATAACATTTTACATTATCCCAGGGTAAGAATAATTTCAATCCATCTCACTAATTAATCCGTAACTATAAGTAAGCAAAATCAGCACGATTTATTTCATGTTGGTTGTTTTAAGGGTTAAAAGAAAAAATTCCTCCCGGTTCTTCGGGAGGAATTTTTTTTTCCATACTAACTTTAAATTATCAGCCTTTTAAAAAAATAATAATATGCCCTATAAATAAACATGTATTTTTATCAAAACCCTAAGCGTTTATGCCCAAGCTCAGCCATGATAGCCATTTCAAAGACCTGTTTGAAAATACCAGTGATCTTATTTATTTTTTAACTATTGAAGGCAACATTGAATTTGTAAATCCCGCATGGGGTAAAACATTGGGTTATGAACTGTATGAGGTTGCAGGCAAAAGTATTTATGATTTTATACATTTCCCCTGTATTAAAGAATATAAATTGGCACGTACAAAAGCCATTTTTGAAAAAACAAGAATTGAGCTAACTACAACTTTCCTTACAAAAAATGGCAATGAAGTTGTTGGAGAGGGTCAAATAGGGTATTTCGAAAATAAAGATCAACCGGTTTATACAAGGGGGGTATTTAAGAATGTAACGGCAAGAAAAGCTGCAGAAAGGAAAATAGAGGAAAGCGAAAAAAGATTAAAAACTTTTTTTAAAAGCGGCCCTGACGCTGTGATTGTAATTAACGAACACCAGCAAATTTTAGAATGGAATCCTAAAGCAGAAATTATTTTTGGATTTGCTGCAGATGAAGTTATTGGCAAACCTCTTTCAGAAACAATAATACCTGATCAATACCGTGAGGCGCATAAAAAGGGAATGGCGCACTTTTTAAAAACCGGTGAAGGACCTGTTCTAAACAAGACAATTGAAATAACAGCTGTGCATAAAAAGGGTCACGAATTTTATATCAACCTGAGCATTTCAAATGTAAAGATGGAAGGCGAATGGCTTTTTATTGCCTTTCTTTCTGATATTACTGAAAGAAAAAAAACAGAAGAAGCGCTGATACACAAAGAGGCAGAATTATTACAATCAAAATTGCTGGAAGAAAAAAAAGATGAATTTATTTCCATTGCCAGTCATGAATTAAAAACACCTCTAACCACTATTAAAGCATATGCTCAACTTGCCCTTAGTATTTCAAAAAGTAACGGGAATGAACTCATTCAAAAGTATCTTACAAAAGTTGATCAGTATGCAGGTAAACTGAATGTTCTTTTAAATGAATTACTTGATGTGTCGCGGATCCACTCAGGCAAACTAAGATTAACTCTTGCACAAATAGAAATGAATTTATTTCTTTCTGAAGTGCTTACTTCAATGCAGCAAATTACACAGGATCATAAACTAATTGTAGAAAATAATGAATCTGTGAAAGTGAAAGTTGATACACTAAGACTTGAGCAGGTAATTACCAATATCATCAGTAACGCAGCTAAATATTCTCCCGGTAAAGAAAAGATAATTGTAAACTCAGTTAAAAAAGGTAATGCAATCGTTATTTCATTCAGGGATTTTGGTATTGGAATTCCTAAAGAAAAGATCAACAAAATATTTGACCGATTTTACAGGGTTGATGAAGTATCAAAAGATTTTAGCGGCTTAGGAATCGGGCTCTTTATCTCTTCTGAAATAATTAAACAACATGGCGGTAAAATATGGGCAGAAAGTATCGAAGGAGAAGGAAGTATTTTCTATTTCAGCCTGCCAATTTTATAGTATCCAAAAGAAGATAAAAGAACTTTGTGCTCCCGGCGTTCCTTTGTTTTCTTTGCAATACATTGCAACAAAGGTATCCTGCGTTCCTGTAGAATGACCGATAGTATAAATTATTATTTTTTGCAAAGACATTCAATTACCACAATTCTCATTATAATCAAACAACTCTTTAGGCGCTTTATATACAGAGGCCCAGCAGGTATATACAACATCGGTTGGCCCTATCGCATGAACAAGATATTTCCATTTACCATTTACTTTTTTACACAACGCATAAATAGAATTACCATCAAACATTCCCTGCTCAAATTCTTCTTTAAAAACCGTTTTCCTAAAATCTATTTCTTTACCATTGGCGTATTTTACATTTCCTTTTAAAAAAGCATAATTATTTTTTAGCTGCAGTGAGCGAACCACAAAACTTACATCCTGCTTTATCTGTGGTTTTACTTTAGCGCGGAGAATATTTAAAATAAATGCCCGGTCAGCAGATTGCCTGTCTTTGCTTATATCAATTATTTTGTCCTGGGCAAACCCTTGGGTAACAACCAACAGGAATAAAAAAAATGTAAAAATTTTTGTAATCATACAGCTCATTTAAAAATAACTAAGATTGGTTTTTGGTGATAAGGTGAGTAAGGTTTCATACATCAGTTTAATAGTTTCCTCAATATCATTACGGTTCAGCATTTCAACTGTTGTGTGCATGTAACGCAAAGGAATTGAGATGAGCACTGATGGGCAGCCATCATTGGCGTAAGCAAATGAATCAGTATCAGTTCCTGTGCTTCTGCTAACTGTTGATAATTGTACTGGGATCTTATTTTTTTCTGCCACCTTTTGCACAAGATTAAGTAATTTATTATGCACCGCCGGCCCGTACGTTAGTGCCGGGCCTTTGCCACAGCTGCAATCACCCTGTGTAATTTTATTTATCATAGGGGTAGTAGAGTCGTGGGTTACATCGGTTATTATGGCTATGTCTGGTTTAATTCTCCTGGCTATCATTTCTGCTCCACGCAAACCAATTTCTTCCTGCACCGCATTCACTATGTACAAACCAAATGGTAATTTCTTTTTGTTCTCTTTAAGTAACCGTGCTACTTCAGCTATCATAAAACCGCCAATGCGGTTATCAAATGCACGGCCAATAAAATTATCATAAGCAAGTTCTGCAAAGCCATCTTCATAAGTAACAACAGCGCCAACATGCACACCAAGATTTTCTACTTCTTTTTTAGTTCTTGCACCACAGTCTAAAAATAAATTATCAACCTTTGGCTGTGTTTCTTTATTGTCAGCATTACTAAGCCTTGTATGTATTGCAGGCCAGCCAAACACAGCTCTTACTCCCCCTTTTTTTCCATGAATTAAAACCCGTTGCGATGGAGCAATCTGGTGATCAACTCCGCCATTTCTTTTTAAATAAATAAATCCTTCTGGAGTAATATAATTTATAAACCAGCTTATCTCGTCAGCGTGTGCTTCAATAACAACTTTAAAAGTTTCTGAAGGATTTATAATGCCAACTGCAGTTCCATAGGCATCCGTAATATGGGTATCTACATAATTTTTTATATAGGCAAGCCATAGCTTTTGTCCGCTGGTTTCAAAACCTACCGGTGAGGGATTATTAATATAATTTCGTAAAAATTCAAGTGACTTATCTGTTAATATAGATTTAGATTTTTTTGCCTTTGCCATTTTACATTCGGGTTTAGTTCTTTTTATATTGAGTAATTCGTCATTTTAGTTATTAGTTAGATTAATTTCTATTGATGATTAACATTTTTAATTACAGATGCAAAAATAACTAACAATGCCTGCAAAAACATCATGCCATCAATGCCGGTAAGATAAACTACGTCTGAATTATTTTTTTTGCTATACTCAATTACTATTCCTGTGGCTGCAGCCGAAACCAGCATCGCAATTAACTGTATGATATCATGCAAATGAATAAATTGAATTACAGAAAGCGTTATAAACATTATTAAAAGAAGGTAGCAGAGTAAATACGATCTTTTTACACCCAGTTTTACTGAAAGTGTTGCGATATTATATTTCCTGTCAACTTCCGTATCTCTTATATCAAAGAGTAAACAAAGAATAAAGATGAAAATGAATCTTCTTAAAAAGATCAGCTGAAAAGAAAGTTCTGAAAAATTTGCTTCATCTATTGGAAACCAAACGGTAACTAATGTCCATAAAAGAGCAAGGGTAATTATCTTCAGCAATCCAAAATCTTTAATTCTTTTTTTATTTGTAAAAGGTAAAAAAGGAAATGAATATAAAAATGCAATGGCGCCAAATACCAATAAAATAATAAAATGTTTTACCTTAAAACTAAAAAGGCTATATACTATAAATACTACTCCAAATACAATTAGAATTGTATGAATATTTTTATTTTTTACTGACCATTTTAGGCGCCTTGAGTTTACAACTGCAGCCGTTTTAAAAAGGTAATGCATATTATACTGCACAAGTGTGGCCCCAAATACAAACAAATAAAAACTGATATTGTTTAGCCTGAGATGTAACAGGAGGTTAGTTTCTACACACATTGCAACAGCACAGATGGAAATAAAAATGCTGCCAAATAAAAAAATCTCGCTAAATTTTTTAATCAACCTAATTATATATAATAATTTGATCAGATACTGCTGTATCGCTTTTATTTAATGCCTTATCCCTTAAAACAAATTTAAAAACTGCCGTATCATTTCTTGGAGTGCAAAGAGGGTTTACATCATTATAACTATACGTAACAACAATATCTCCAGACTGATTTTTGCCTGAAGGGAATTGCGGTATTTTGTATCGTTGGGTAAAACTGCCATTACCTGCAGAGCAGGGTTTAACTATTTTTTGAACAAAAATAGAATCTGTCAAATCCCCTTCTGCATCAGTAAATGATAAAGTAAATTGCAGTATTTGCCCCCTGTGAAGCGCCTTTGTATTAACTGATTTGTATTTTAATTGAGGGATTGTGGTATACTTATCTTTATTGCACGAGAATAAGAATAATATGATTATAGAAAATAAAATTGGGTTACGCATCTTTGTATTTTGAATATCAAATTTAATTATTATTCACTGAATAACACACCTGAAATATCAGACTGGGAAAATAAGATCTTCCGTGCTTCCTACTACAATTTTGATAGAATGGCACTGGAGCTTTTTCAATTTCAATATCAGTATAATGATATTTACCGGCAATATGTAGATTTTGTAAGAGTAGCTCCTGAGAAGGTTGATTCTATTAAAAAAATTCCTTTTTTACCGATACAGTTTTTTAAAACCAATGCTGTTAAAACAACTGAGTTTGAGCCGCAAATAATCTTTGAAAGCAGTGGCACCACCCAATTTGTAAATAGCAAACATTATGTTAAGAATTTAGATCTCTATAAAAAAAACTTTACTAAATGCTTTGAACTTTTTTATGGCCCTGAAAGCGAATGGTGCATCCTGGCATTATTACCATCATATCTTGAAAGAAAAAATTCTTCTTTAATAACAATGATGGAAGAATTAATAAAACGCAGTGCTCATTCTTTAAGCGGCTTTTATTTACATAATCATGAAAAATTATACCATACATTATTGCATAATGAAATTCTGAAACAGCCAACATTACTTATAGGTGTAACATATGCCCTGCTTGATTTTACAGAAAAGTATACCCTGCATTTAAGTAATACTGTTATAATGGAAACTGGCGGAATGAAGGGCAGGCGTGAGGAAATTACAAGAGAAGAAATGCATGAAACATTGCAAATTAAATCGGGCTTGCGGCAAATACATTCTGAATATGGAATGACAGAAATATTATCGCAGGCATATTCCCCCGGTAACGGCATATTTAAATGCCCGCCGTGGATGAAGGTTTTATTAAGAAGCGAAGATGATCCATTCTCTATACAAACAGCATCGTTAAGTACCAAAACTGAGACAGGAATTATAAATATTATTGATCTGGCAAATATATATTCCTGTGCTTTTATTGCTACAGAAGATATGGGGAAATTACATCACAATGGTTGCTTTGAGGTATTAGGCAGGTGTGACAATACTGATATAAGAGGATGCAGCCAACTGGTAATTTAATATTTTTCTATAGGCATAGTATTTGCAACATGCACAACATATTTATTTAATCATAAAAAAATTATTAAAAATGAAAAAGTTATTATTTCTTTTAATGCTCACATTTTCTATTGGCATTGCTGTAAAAGCCCAGGATGATAAGGATAAAATGAAAAAAACATCCACCCCCATACAAAAAGTACACAACACTGTTAGCCGCCATAAAAAATACAAAGGCTACAAAGTTAAGCATGAGCACCATGGCCATATGCACAAGCATAAGGTGGATATGAAAGACGGAGAGGTAAAAGATAAAAAATAGATAATTTTTGTAAAAAAATGAATGATAGCCTTGCAATTGCAGGGCTTTTTTTATAAAAAGATTTTAATAAGTTTTAGTTGAAATACCAGCAAGAGAAGAAAGAGAAAATATTTTTTACAAAAAAATATCTTTACACAAAATTTTAAATTATGAACATACCTTCCGGTTATCAAACAGTGATGCCTTCTCTGATTGTAAAAGATGCAGCTAAATTTTCAGCATTTACGCAAAGCGATTTTAAAGCTGAAGAAAAAATACGGCACATGAGAGATGAAAAAATTATCATGCATGCAGAAGTAATGATCGGCAGCAGCACAATAATGTTTGCAGATGCTACTGAACAATTTACAGAAAGAACTACCGGTTTATTTATTTATGTAGAGAATGCAGATGAAACATTTAAAAAAGCATTAGACGAAGGTGCAACTTCATTGATGCCGCCGGCCAATCAACCCTATGGAAGAAGCGGCGGAATTACTGACCCGTTTGGAAACACATGGTGGATAACAACGCCGCTGTAAATGATCCGATTATTTTAGAGGTGATCACAAAAATTATTTGCTATTCTTAGCCCTTTTTTTTCTGTCTTCTATATTCAAATATTTAACCCCTGCATATATACCAATACAACATGACTGAATAAAAAGGATCGGGCCAAAGGTATTCCAGTAAACGTCGAATATTTTAAAGACCCACATAATTGCAGAATTATTGCCACCTCTGTTTATATCTACCGAAGGAATTTCTCCAACTATCATATGCAAAAGATTTGAGAGCAGCGCAGCGCCTGCAACAACAAACAACAGGTAAAACAGATTAAACTTTCCTTTTGCAATTATTACAAAAAGCAGGGCAACACTTAATGTTAACGGAAATGATACCACAATAAAATCAAGAATATCTTTTACTTCAAAAGCTACATTTTTAGGATATATAAGATGAGAAACACCTACAACAATTGGAGATGCAATTATTTGCGGAATCGAAATAAAAAGCGCTAATCCTGATAGGTCTTTTTGCAACGGCGAATGTATTGGTGCTGCCATAACAATAGTTTTGGAGTAAAAAGGTACATAATTATTTTTATGATGCTGGTACAATGTTGCAGGGAGGTTTTACGTAAAGAAATAAAAGAAGCAAAAACGCAAAGATGCTTTCTCTGCAACTAACTTCTTTTACGGCTTGACTGAAAAACTTTTATCATTGCCGCCAACACAAATTTTCATACCCTAAAATATAAACGATGACGTGCATACCAAATCAGATAAGGTACCCTGCATTGTTTTAATAACAAGATGAACATGGCTGCAGATTCTATTCTTTAGTTATTAAACATAAAAAGGTGATGGCTAAATAACCATCACCTTTTTATTGCAAAAATATTTCTGCGTATTACATCAATTAATATTTTTGAACAACTTTGTAAAAGAAAATATCCGGTGGGCCAACTACTCCTGCTTCTGCCATTTTATCTTTTAAATCTTTTGAAGCCATGAATGCTTCCGCTTTTTTCATGTCATTAATAACAAAAGCTACGGTTACTGTATGTGTGTCGCCCACTGAATAGCCGATGGCCCTATCTGTAATGCCCGCATCCATCCTTGTTTGTTTATGGCTATCGAATGATTTTTTCCAGGCATCCCAGTCTTTTACTTTATGGGTTACTATTACCCTTGTTGGCAACGCACTGGAAGTATCAAGCACCTGCATATCAATATACAGAAATGAAGGCGCTCCTATTACACCTCCTCTTTGCATAGCTGCTTTCAGATCAGGCAATGCAGTAAATTGTTTTGCTTTGGTAGAATCATCCATCTTTAACACTACCATTACCATATTGGAATCTTTTATACCACGTGACACAATATAATTGTGCAGCCCATACGCCAGGCGGGTTGAATCGTGCGCCTCATAAACTGGTTTCCATTTTGCAAAGTTTGCCACTTTTTGTTTAATAATTAAAATATTGCCGGGCTTTGCAGGTGGTTCCGTTTTATTTACTGCAGTAGTATCTGTACTTACTGTTACATCATCTGCTTTTTTTTCATCATCGTTGCAGGAAGAGAAAAAGACAGAACAGGCCACTAATGTAATGACAGATAGAAACTTGAATTGCTTCATTGTTTTAAGGTTTTAAAAATGAATAATAAAGGTGTTAGAACACAGATAAACAAAACCGGAAGTTAATAATAATTAAATGTAAAAAAAATATCCGGCAACTAAAAAAATATTACGCTGCAACGCAGAATGTCTATAAAGCAAAAACCTTTGAAGAAATAAATTATTTCTCAGTTGGAAAACCTTTATCTATCCAGTCAGTTTTTATATTATGCGGTAAATTCAACAGCCTGTAATTGGTAAACTTCATTTCTTTTAATACATCAATTGCAGGACGTACATTGGGGCAATGTTCATAAGGACAACAGCCGCAATACACCACAATTTTGGTTTTCTTTGGAAGTGCGCTTAATTGCTTTTTAAATTTATCAAGATTGGCTTTATCCTTAACCATTCCAATATCAATTGAATTAGGGATGGTGGCTGCAGGGCCTATACTAAAAATTACAGGGGTATTTTTAGTTTTTAAAACGGGTGCCAGTTCGGAGGGTTCTATCAATTCTTTGTTTGTCCAGTTTTGAGGATTTTGAGCTCCGGCATTTTGTGTACAAAAAAACAGGGCGGCAAAAATTATTTTTATAATTATTTTCATTTTAAAATTTGAGTAAATATAAATTAAGATTCTTTGGGTTTTGGTAGTTTGCAAAAACAGACCTATAAAATAAATGTACTATTTGCTGACACTTTCAATGCTTACTTATTTGTTACCCGACCTGGATTCGAACCAAGACAATCAGAATCAGAATCTAATGTACTACCGTTATACTATCGGGCATTAAAAGGCAAATCTAATTCTTAAAAAATAAGTTTTGCTCTCACTGCTTTCCCTGGAGTCATAAGATTCGTCAATGGTGAATTGTTAATCGTGAAATATTCACCATTGACAATTCACGTTATATACTATACTAATTGTCCAAATAATTTGTGCAACATTTCTCCTGCATCATCACAAAATCCCGGATGAACTTTAGAGGTTTGTACAACCGTACTTCGTGTGGCGGTAAGCCATCTAAAACGTTCTGCAATGGGCAATATACCTATTGGGCCTGCGTCCTCGCTGCCGGTACATATGCGCTCAAATGCCACCAGGTATTCATTTACATCATGCACATCACAGTTACTGCAAAATACCTGCAGGCGCTCTTCATCTATCCTGAATAACATTTTTAAAAACTTTTGTTTCGCACAATACAGCACTACACCTACATTAAAAAATTCTTCCCTTTCTACCCGTGGCACTACACGAATAACGGCATACTCAAATAAGTCCTTCTCTTGCATTTTGTGTTTCTTTTACAAAGATGGGTGAATGGGCAAAGCGGCGAAGTAAAAATTGTTCATAGGCTTGCCTGTGTTGTGTGATAGATTGAAACGGTGCATCAACCAGCAACCATTCATCAGGAATTAAAGCTACTATAGAATGGAATATTTCATCATTCAATAAAGTGTGCATTTCCTTATCCACGGCATCCAGTTCACTTGCCTTTGATAATAATACATGATCTTTTATGTGGGTGAAAGACCGTGTAGCCTGCTCTTCCCAATTGTGCCATGAGTGATGAAAATATAATCCTGCGCCATGGTCAATAAGCCATAGTTCTTTTTGCCACAAAAGCATATTGGCATTTCGTGAGGTACGGTCAACATTATTTAAAAAGCTATCCAGCCATACAATTTTAGAGGCAAGTTTTGGATCAGGTGTAGTAACCAACGGATCAAATGTAGCAGAGCCTGAAAGATAATGAAGCCCGAGATTTAATCCCACGCTGGCTTTCAACAGGTCCTGTATTTCTTCATCAGGTTCTGTGCGGCCAAAGGCTTCATCAAGATTTGCAAATACAATTTCCGGCATTTTTAATCCCATTATACGGGCCAGTTCACCACCAATCAATTCCGCAATAAGCGCTTTTACCCCCTGCCCTGCTCCTTTGAATTTAAGCACATATAAAAAATCATCGTCCGCCTCTACAATGGCAGGCAAAGAACCACCTTCACGCAATGGTGTGATATAACGGGTTACCTGTACAGTGCGGATCTCCGGTGAAAGATTTTTCATGAATTACAAACATACAAATATGAAAGGTAGTGGTAAAAGATTGCGGATTATTTTCAGTGATCAGCTTTGTTGCTGATGAAAGATTGCAAAACCTATCAGCTCATCTAATGAAATACCACTGCGGTCGGCGGCATCATTAATATCATCACGGGAAACACTTGCGGCAAAAGCTTTATCCTTAAAACGCTTTTTTACTCCTTTTACTTCCATACCCTCATATCCATTGGGACGCATAAGTGAATAAGCATGAATAAAGCCGCTTAGTTCATCAAAGGCATAAAGCATTTTATCCATTTTTGTTTCCGGTTCCACACCAAAATGTTCAGGGCCATGAGATGCAATGGCATGAATAATTTCCGGATCAACATTTTTCATTTCCAGTTCTTCTATAATTTTTTTGCAATGCTGATCAGGCCATTGATCCCAGTCAGCATCATGCAGTAAGCCTGCCATTTCCCATTTCCATACATCATCATCATTAAGTTCCTCTTTTTCTTTAGCCCAGCTTTTCATTAAATGAGCCACCTGTTTCATGTGCAATTTTAAACGATCATTCAAAACCCATTCATTCAATAATTTTTCAACTTCATTTCGCGATAAAACATTTCCTGAATTAACGGGGTCGCCAAAAGTTGATCTGTTTAATTGTAAACTCATAGCAGAAATTAATAATATTTTGAAGTGTAAATAATAAAAAAGTATTTCAGTTGATAAGTTATATCAGTTACCAAAACTACAAATTAATTCCACCCGAAACCTCCAACCGTTGCCCGTTAATCCATCCGCCATCTTCACTGCATAAAAAAGCGATCACTCCTCCAATATCTTTTGGCAAACCAACTCTTCCTAATGCTGATTGTGATGCCAGGATTTTTTTTCTTTCAGGAATATCCCTGTTGCCGCCATTATTAAAATCAGTTTCAACAGGACCTGGAGCCACTACATTTACAGTAATACCCTTTGCACCAACTTCTTTGGCAAGGTATCTTGTAAAAACTTCAACTGCACCTTTCATAGATGCATATACTGAATAACCCGGCACACAAAACCGGGTAGTGCCGGTTGAAATATTTATCACTCTGCCATTATCATTTATCAAAGGAAGGAGTTGTTGTGTTAAAAAATAAACGCTTTTAAAATGTATGTTCATAAACTTATCAAAGTCTTCTTCAGTTACCTGTGCAAATGGCAGGGTAGCTCCTATACCTGCATTATTTATTAAAAAATCAAAAGACTGTACATTCCATTTCTTTTGTAATAATTCCCTGAATTGCTGAACAAATTTTTCAAGTGACGAAAAATCATTAGCATCAAAAGGCAGTGCCGCAGCCTGTTTGCCATGCAATTCAATTTCGCTTACTACTGCCTGCGCAGCTTCCTTCTGAGATTGATAAGTTATCACAACATCATGTCCGTGCCGGGCAAGCCGCAGCGCCATATCTTTACCCAGGCCTCTGCTGCCTCCGGTTACTAATGCTATTTTAGTTAACATACATTTTTAATTAAGATTGAAAAGTAAAGGGATTATTTGAGAAGGGTAAAATAACAGATAAAATATCTTAGCCTTATACATTTTTTAACAACTAAGAAAATTACAAAGGCTATAAAATTTATAAGGAGTTGACAAAATATTTTTAGCGGCGCTATAGCTTCTATTTACAACCTTTTATAATAAACCAACCTTTCCTTTAAATTTAATCATAACAGATATTCATTTGCAAAATTTTAACTTCTTTTTGTTCTGTTTTTAATACAGTGTTAATCAGTGACATAGAAAATTTTTATTAATACTCTCAATCACTTTGTTGCAAAAGGAGCCTTCTGGCATGATTATGGAAATTAATGTGTTGCTTCCCTGAAACATAGTTGGTTTTAATTACGAAAAAAGTATTTAATAATATAGGTTCTCAAATATATAAACTCTCATTTTTAAACATAAAATTTACAACATGACTACTACAAATTTGGAAAATTCAAGCATCGAAACTAAACAACCCCGCAAAGATTACAGAAATTTATTTTTGGTTATATTAGCTGTTCTTCTTGTGGGAGTTAGTGGATATTTAGTTTTTGACAAAAAAACATCAACTGCAACTATTGAAAAGCAGCAAACACAAATTGCTAAAGTAACAGATGAAAAAAGTGACGTTCAGCAAAGCTTTGATGCTTCACTGGCACGCCTTGATTCTATAAAAACTGTTAACAGCAGTTTGCAGGGTAAATTAACTGCAAGCAACAGCCAGATAAGTAAAACAAAAGCAGAGATCCGCAGCATTTTAAATAAGAAAAATGCAACTGCCTCTGAATTAAACAGGGCTAAACAACTAATTGCCAGCCTTAATGATAAGATCACAAACATGCAGGCAGATGTTGCCCGTTTAACACAGGATAATCAAAACCTAACACAGGATAAAGTTGTATTAACACAGGAAAAAACAACTTTAACTGCAGAAAAAGAAAAGCTAAATCAGGATCTTACAACAACTACTGTTGCCAAACAGGATCTTGAAAAGAAAGTTGATATTGCTTCTACATTAAACGCATCAAATATTTCTATCACACCTGTAAAATTAAAGAGCAATGGGCAGGAAAAAGTAACTTTAACTGCAAAGCGTGTTGATAAATTAAAAATTTCTTTTGATGTTGATAATCGTATTGCACAAGCTGGCACCACTGATATTTATGTATTGGTAGTAGGCCCGGATGGTAAGCCTATAACAGTTGAAGCCTTACATTCAGGAACTTTTACTACCCGTGATGAAGGTGATAAATCTTTTACTGCCAAGCTTCCGGTTGAAGTTGAAACAGCTAAAAGAAAGAATGTTGAATTTCAATTTACACCAGGCAATTTTCAACAGGGTAATTATACAATCCAGATCTATCAAAATGGATTTAAAATTGGAGAAAGCACCCGTGAGCTAAAGAAAGGCGGCTTGTTTAGCTAACTAATTTCTAAATAAATTTTTTTCACATCCTGTGAATTATTGTTAAGCAACTTATTAATTTAAGTTGCTTTTTTATTTTATTGCTACAGAAAAAAATGAGGATCATTCATTACAGATCACACAGTCTTATTTATATCTATTTTTCTTTATTTTTTTTAAAAAAGAAATATTTTCAATAAACAATCGAAAGTTATCCGGATTATTAATTATGTCATTATGTTTATTCAAACTATGAATAAAAACAATTCTTTCTGTTTGTAATAATTGCATTGTTACATCCTTCTCTTCAATTGTATCTGTTGTAACATTTAGCTTAATCAGCTGTTTCACCATTTCTTTACTTTCAATATCTGTACCGCCGTTATTGGTATAAATATCTACAAAACTATTATCAGGATCGGACTGTATCCAATGTAGAAATTTATTTGTTTCTCCATATAAAGCATCAAATAAAATAACTTCTTTCACTGTAGCATTTCCATTTTGCAGGATATAGGCTATTATTCTATATGCTCCACTATGTCCTGCCAGTGTTATACTTCCCTGTTGGCATTTCTTAGAAATAATTTTTTCTTTTTTAAGTTTAATAAGTACATCACTCACCAAGTTTTTAAATACGCCTGTCTGTTCTAATTTGCCACCATAACTATCAGGTGCGTCTTTGGCTGTTTCTGCCAAAACCAATACAGCATTTACTTTGGAGGCTGCAAATTGCTTTGCCAGTTCATACTTTACAATAGCGCTGTCAATATTATTTCCCCAACCGTGAAACCAAAATAGTATATCAACTTTTCTCCCTGCATCTAAATTTTCAGGTATGATAATTTGTACAGAACTATCCATATAATGATCATCTGCTGTATATAAAATATTTTTGTAAGCGTGCCCTTTTGCCCGTGCAGTGTCAGGAAAAGAAGTGTATGAAGAAGTTATCCTGTAAAAGTTCTGATCATTTTGCGCAACACAATACCCGCTGATAAAAAACAAAAAAAATATGAACACCATTTGTTTCAACATCAGTTTAATTTTTGGCAAAGCGTAAGATGATGACAGCCCGTATGTACTCATTACTTTATTTATTACTTTCTTCCTCTTCTTCCTCTTCTTCCTTCCAAAATTTTATAAAATGAACGGCTTCTTATTTCAGTAAGTGTAAGGCCGGTTACGAGTGCTTCTTCTTCGGTAATGGCGCCGCAGTTCATGGCTTTGAGAAAAAAATTTAGCAGTCCCTGGCCTGTTGCGGCATCATCAAAAATATCGCCGCTAAGGGTGGAGATGGCAGCACGGTCAACAAAAGTTTTCAGGCGGAACACTGCATCATCATAACTGCTTAAAAAGAAATTGTACGTGGCGGCATACCGCATAGGGATCTGCGCAGGGTTAAGATCCCAACCCTGGTAAAACCCATTTATGAGTGAGTGCATGGTATGGTTGTAACCGGTACGCCATGCATTGTGCACCGAGTCTTGGTTTTCCTTTAGTTGTTCTTTGGTAAGGGCTTTTCCACGGTGGGGTGCAACAGGCATTACATTGGTTGCACCATCAGAAAGAAAAATTCCAGTGTTGCCAAGAGCAACCTTTGTCATGTGGTGGGCAAAGTCGCAAACGGGATGATCCATGGTTTGGTATTTTGCTGTCATACCACAGGATGCTGTGTAATCGTATGTTCCAAAGTGCGCAGCAAGTAACCTTCCTTCGCCGGCCCGTACAATTTTCATGAGTGGGTTGCGGCCATCATCATCCATGATAATTTGGGTTGCTTCCACCATGGTTTCCATTTTTAGTGTGCCGGGCTGCAGGTTATTTTCTTTTTCAATTATCTCAAATAATCTCACGAGGGTAGTTACCTGTTCAGGAATAACAACCTTAGGTAACATCACTATAAAGTTGTTGGGGAGTTGTCCGTTTGTTTTTTGCAGCAGTGTTGAAAGAAAAATATCAAGTGTTCTTACACCACGATATTTATGGTCTTCAGTAAATGGTTTTATGCGGATACCAATAAAAGGTGAGAGAGTTTTGTTTTGCATACCCATAGCAAGTTCGCTGGCTGCCTTCACTGCTGTTGCATCTTCTTCATCGTCGGGACGATTGCCAAAGCCATCTTCAAAATCAATCCTGAAATCTTCTACTGGTTCTGTTTTTAGTTTTTGAATTATTTTATTGTACACAGAATATGCAAGCCATTCGGGTTCAAGCTTTCTTTCAGCCTCACTCATTTTATCTAATTTCTTTGTAAGCTTTTTTATTTTTTTTTCTGAACCAGGAAGATCTTCATGTCCTTTAAATTTCAGTACTCTTGCCAGCACAGTAAAATCCGGGGCATATGTTTTTAAATTTCGCAAAGCGATGTCGCCCATTTTTACACAGGTGTTACTTTTAAAAAGATTGGCACCTCCATAAACAGTGTGAACTGCCTGCCTGTCGGGCTTATCACCGGGATATATTTTTTGGAATTTGAGGTTAGCTGTTTTGAGGTTATTGAGCAAAGAATCTTTTTCGGTATCTTTTAAAGAAAATTTCATGATAACTATTTTGATTGAACAGCCAGGCAAAATTAATACTAAAGTTTTTGGTTCTTTTAAATTGCCAAAGAAGTTAAAAGTTTAAATGCTGCATCAAAAAATAAACGCTATCTTTTATAAATTGATTTTAATTAACAGGTTTATATTCTATTTTACAAATTTATATGGCTAATATACTACTATGAAAAAAACGGTTAGCATTGCTTTTGCATCTTTAATTTGTATTATTTCATTTGCTCAAAACGTTGAAAGACTAATTATAAAAGGTTCAGAATTTTCTTCATTTTATGAAAAATACGAATACAAATATCCCGGTTTTACACGTGCCAATGTATACTTTACCAATGGTGATACTGCACGGGGTAAACTTAACTTTAATTACTTCGATCAATCTATGCGATTTATTAATGAGAAGCATGATACAGTTGCCATTGCTAATGAAAGCGACGTAAATTTAATTACAATCGGAACTGATACTTTTTTTTACGATAATGGTTTTTATGAATGGGTGGCTACTTCTGCAAAAGTGAGACTTGCAGCGAAACATATATTTAAGCTTGCTGAAAGAAAAACCATAGGCGCCTTTGGAACAAGTTCACCAGCAAAAAATATACAAACTATTGATAAGATTTTGGGACTCTCTTCATATGACCTTCTTCCAAATGAAGAACTGGTTTATTCAAGGGAAACTAAATATTATATCAGCTCTGTAAAAGGATTGAAAAACAATTTTGTTGTGGCAAATAAAAATAATTTAAGCACTCTTTTTCCAAAGATGAATGTCGACGAATTTATAAAAGCAAACAAGCTTAATCTAACTAAAGAAGAAGACCTGATAGATGTGTTTATATACGTTAGTAAAACAAAATAACAAGGTGTAAAAAATTATATTTTTGTTTGATTACATTTAGCCAATTAAATACAGTTGACCTAATCTTTCCTGCTATGAAAAAATTATGTATCCTTTCTTTTTTATTTTCAATTTGTATTGCATCCTTTGCGCAAAATGTGGAAAAATTTACTGTTACAGATGCGGATCTGGAATCGTTTTTAAGTAAAGAACGATACAAGTACCCAAACTTTGTAAGCTCCAGGATCTATCTTAATAATGGTGATACAGCATTCGGGAGAATTAATCTTAATTACTTTGATCAAACAATGCGATTTATTAATGAAAAAAATGATACGGTTGCAATCAGCAATCAAAAGGATATAAAATTAATTACTGCAGGAAGTGATACTTTTTTTTATGATAATGGATTTTATGAATGGGCTGCTTCTTCTGCTACGATAAGGCTCGCAATAAAGCATAAGATGAGGCTGATTGAAAGAAAACCTGTTGGCGCATTTGGAACAAGTTCGCAGGCAAAAAATATACAAACTGTTGATAAAATTTTAGGTGCTAACAGTTACGACCTTTCCCCAAATGAAGAAATGGTTTTCTCAAAAGAAACTACATATTATATCAGCCCTATAAACGGGTTAGCTAATAATTTTTTAATAGTAAATAAAAATAATTTAAAAGATCTTTTTCCCCGGAAAAATGTGGAGGGTTTTATTAAGGAAAACAAGATCAACTTAAATAAAGAAGAAGATGTGATTGACGTGTTTATCTATTTAAGCAAAAAATAAAATCAGGAACCCCTGTAAGTAGAATATCCAAATGGATTTAGTAACAGGGGAATGTGGTAATGCTGGTTAGATTCTATTTCAAAAATAATCTCCACATAAGGATAAAAAGTTTTTACCCGGATTTTGTCAAAATAATCCTTGGTTTCAAAACGCATTTTATAAATACCAAAGTGAAGCAGGTCATCTTTGTTCAGAAGGTCTGCTATTCTTCCGTCAGCATTTGTTATTCCTCTTACAAGCTCAGTCCATTCATCATTTTCGCCGCCATATAATATAATGGTAACACCTTCGGCAGGCTTCCCTTTTGTAGTATCAAGAATATGTGTTGTTATCCTGCTCATAACCTCAACCCTGTTCCTTTCTCCACAAGCAGAGAAGGGAACAGAGTTTAAATTTAATTGTTTAAAAATACTTTTTCTAACCTTAGTTTGGTAATTTTATTTTGTTCCCCGACTGCAATTTTAATTTCTTCTTCTGAAGTATTATTTAAACGTGCCTTTAAAATATCAAGCATTTCTTCTGCGGTTTTGCCGGTAGCACAAACAATAAAAATATATCCAAATTTTTCTTCGTAGCGTTTATTGTTTTCTTCCAGTTCTTTTAAAATTGTATCCGATGCAGTGGAAACTCCGGCCTGCTCAGCTTCTGCCCATGCTTTGGTTGCATTGTATTTTTCTTTTAGTGAATTTAAATCACCGATTTTAGGATGATTCTTCGCCGCCTCTTTCCAATCTTCTTCATTGCATTCATACCATTTTTCTTCAGCAGCCTCCAATAATTCAACAAGATCTTCTACAGGAAAAATAGTGAGCATTTTATTAACCCATGCTGACGAACCGCAACATTGCAGCAGTAATTCTTTTTTCTTTTCGGTTGGTAAATGATCAAATTCTGCTATAGTCATAGTACAGTTTAAAGTTTGTAGTTTATAGTTTGTAGTTCATCTACCCTATTACTTATTACTTATTACTTATTTACTTGGTACCCTTCCCCACAATCTCATCCTGCTTATTCCTCCATCAGGAAAAATGGACAAACGAACATGCGTAAATTCATCTTTGTTTTCATTTTCAAAATGATGTTCATTGTCGGCGGTTAATTTAGTTTGTGGTAAAATAGAAGTCCATTTTATTTCTGAGGTCTGTAATTTTATTTCATCCTTTGGTGAAATAGTACAACCTTCCAGCGTACAACTATCAGGATAATTTCCTTTAAAATGACAGGTATCAATTACTATTTTTTCAATGATCCCTTTATGCGCCAACCTTACAATTACCCAATCGCGATTATTGGGAGTGCGGTTACGTTTTGTTTCCCAGCCATCTCCCATATTAATCCCCCTGCCGGGCATTATAAGATTATCCATGTGAGAAAAAAACATATCGTTACACAGAATAGATTTACCTCCGTTAACTGCGGCGGCAAGATCAATTATTTCTTCCCGGTTATCAAGTTTCCAATCTTTAAAAACTTCTCCATAAACTTTCACTCTTGCCACACCACCATCAGGATAAATGTTTAACCTGATATGTGTATAAATATTTTTGCCTCCCTCTGCTTCAATATCTTTGATTGCATAAAAATTTTGTGAACCGGCTTTCAATGAAGACTTAGGAAGAATTTCTATCCACGAGGCTTTTTCAAAATCAATAGTTGAGCCCGGTTCCATGTAACATGCATCAATAGACGCATGTGGAGGGTGATTGCCAAGAAAATGATTTGTATCAATATCTACCCCAATAATTTTTCCTGAAGTTGCCAGTTGTATAATACACCAGTCATGCCCCGGTATTCTTTTGCGCCTTGATTCCCAGCCATCCATCCATTTGCCCCTGTCAGTATATTTATCAGTGATAAAAATTCCCCTTCCGGGCTTAAGTAAATTTTCTTTTTCAGCAAAAAAATCATCACTGCACAAAAGTGCTTTGCCGCCTAAATTTTCGGCAGCAAGGTCTGTAAGTTTTGTAAATGCGGGTTGTACTGTATCCATAGTTAGTGGGATAATATTATATCAAATGTAAAATTTTATAACACGAATTTTAGCGAATTAAACAAATTCTTTTTATACCACTTTATTTTCGGGCAATGGCATTGACTATTCTAATATCACTTTGCCTTTATTCAATACCATAGCTTCTTTATCACAAATTTTTTCTCCTGACAAATAAGTCTGCTCTACAACACCAAATAATTTTTCATTTAAATAAGGAGTTATTTTATGCTTGTGCTGAATTATATCTTCAGTAACTGTAAAAGTTTTTTTTTCATCAAAAACAATTAAGTCTGCATCATATCCTTTTGCAATTTTACCTTTTGAATTTTGTTTGCCAATGAGTTTTGCGGGATTTTCTGAAAGCCACTTTGCAATCTCATTTAAAGAGCACATTTTTTCTTTTGCGGCAGTCCATAACACAGGTAATGCAAATTGCAGCGATGCAATCCCTCCCCATGCTTTCATAAAATCACCGCTCTGCAGTTCTTTAAGGCCGGGAGTTGCAGGCGAATGATCTGTTGCAACAAAATCTATTATTCCATCTTTTAATGCCCGCCACAGTTTTTCATTATTTTCTTTTTCACGTATGGGAGGTGCACATTTAAACTGTGTTTGTCCATCTTTTATTTCTTCTGCAGTAAAATATAAATAGTGTTGCGCGGTTTCTACAGTGAGGGGCAATCTTTTTTGTTTTGCTTTTTCAATTTGTTCAATTGAATTGGAAGATGATAAATGGACAATGTGAGTCCGGCAATTATATTCTTCACACAAACGAATCATCAATGCAATAGCATCATCTTCCCATTTACGTGGACGTGAGTTTAAATAATTTTGATATGACCTCACCCCCGTCCCCTCTCCCAGGGAGAGGGGGAAAGACAATTCACAATGCACCAGCAGAGGCAAATTATGTTTTGCAATTATTGGCATTACTTTTCTAAGATCATGTTCTGTTACATTTGGAAATTCATCAATGCCGCTATGCGTTAAAAATGCTTTGAAACCCAGAACACCTTTATCAATTAACGGTTCAATTTCGTTTTCATTTCCGGGGATAACACCTCCCCAAAAACCACAGTTGGTATGGAGATGTTTTTTTGCCGCAGTTAATTTTTCTTCAAATGCTTTTAGCGTTGTGGTAACCGGTGATGCGTTCAAAGGCATATCCACCAAAGTGGTAATACCTCCTGCCAGTGTTGATTTTGTGGCTGTATCAAAGCCTTCCCACTCTGTTCTTCCCGGCTCGTTGATATGAACATGAGGATCAATAACTCCCGGCATTACTACTTTATCGAGTACATCAATTAATCTTTCATCAGTATTGTTCAATGATTCAGTAACATCAATTATTAGCCCGCCTTTAATAATTATTACTCCTTTTTTTTCTCCTTCGGGAGTTACTATTCTTGTACTTTTTATGGCAATATCAAACACTTAAAAAATATTAATCTGAAATGAATCACTAAAAATAGAAAACTAAATTTTAATTTGAGCGCATATATGTTCCACTTTATAATCTACGGCATACTGGTACTTATTTTAATCATGCTGATATGGATGACATATCACTTTCGCACACTCTCGGGTGAAGACGATAATGGCATAAAAAACGATACGGAATCTGATAACTATAAAAACAAATTACTGGGTTCGCATAATTTTATTTACGCAGCAATTGTTCTTGTAATAATAACAATCCTTGTATTTACTTACCTTATTCTAAAAGGTACTCCGTTGGAAGGCCACATGATGGAATGGCTGAATATTGTTGTAAGAGTAATGCATATCACTTTCGGAATTGCATGGATAGGTGCCTCTTTTTATTTTGTTTTTTTAGAGAACGCATTGAACAGAACGGAAAATGTTCGTGATGAACTTGCCGGAAATCTATGGGCAATTCATGGGGGCGGATTTTATTACCTGGAGAAATACAAAACTGCCCCAAAGTCAATCCCAAAGCACCTTCACTGGTTTAAGTACGAAGCATATTTTACGTGGCTATCCGGTTTTAGCCTTTTGTTCATTGTATATTATTTTAATGCAAAAGGATTTTTAATTGATACCAATGTTTTCGCAATGAGTTCTGCTGCAGCAATTGTTACAGGCATCGTATCATTTGTTGTTGCCTGGCTTTTGTATGATATTCTTTGTAAAACTGCTCTTGTAAAAAAAGGGATTTGGTTTACACTTGTTGGCGTTATAATCATCATCGGGTTTGCATGGTTCTATTGTTATGTATTTAGTGCCCGGGCTGCGTACATTCATTTTGGTGCCATGCTTGGATCAATAATGGTTGCCAATGTTTTCTTTGTAATTATTCCTTCACAAAAAGCAATGGTGAAAGCGGCAAAAGAAGGCAAGCCGTTAAATCCTGAACTTGGTAAACATGCAGGCTTGCGTTCGCTTCACAATAATTATTTAACTCTCCCTGTATTATTTGTAATGGTGAGCAATCATTTTCCAGGCACATTTGGTTTTAAATATCCATGGATAATTTTAGCAGCAATATCTTTAGGAAGCGCAGGAATAAAACATTGGCTAAACCTGCGTGAACAGGGCAAATACAGCATTTGGGTAATGCCTGTTTCAGTATTGATTTTATTGGCAACGGCGTATGTTTCTGCTCCGGCAAAACCAGGTGAATGTAAAGCCAATATTAGTTTTACAGAAGTAAATACAATCGTTCAAAAAAGATGTATCAGTTGTCATTCTGTAAAACCTGCAGATGATGTTATCACTGCTCCGCCTAATGGTGTAACTTACGATACACCTGATAACCTGGTTAAACTAAAAGATAAAATTATGCAGCGTGTTGTAATTACTAAAACAATGCCGCAGAATAATAAAACCAATATGACGCTTGAAGAACGTGATATTATTCGTTGCTGGATTGAGCAGGGTGCTGCATTAAAATAACTGACTTTATTTATTCTTAATAATTTATACCCTAAATTTGGAATACCTGATAAAATTAATTTTCTTCATTAAAAGAAATCCTTCGTAAAACCGTTTGAGCTGGTTATAGCACCTGAAAATTTTTTATTACTCTTAAAACTCTGTTATGAAAAAACTATCAGTTATCATTGTAATTACCCTTGTATGCAGCACATTTTTTCTTTCCCAATGCACCGATAACAAAACCGGTGAAACCAATAATCAAAAAGATACCGTACTTGTTGGAAGTAAAAGTAATGGTGGCTATGAAACCCAGGTTAAATGGGGACAACACCTGGTGATGTCTATGGATTGTGGTAATTGCCATACTCCTAAAAAAATGGGGAAAATGGGCCCGGAAGATGACAGTACATTATTATTATCAGGCCATCCTGCAAAACAGCCACCACCCGATGTAGATAGAAATGCAATGGAAAGTAAAGGGCTTGTTGTTACCAATGATCTTACTTCATGGGTAGGTCCATGGGGTATATCATATACAGCTAATCTCACTTCAGATGAATCGGGAATAGGAACATGGAATGAAGATCAGTTTATATTTTGTATTAGAAATGGCAAGCAAAAAGGCTTAGCCGGAAGCCGTATGTTATTACCACCAATGCCATGGCCTGCATTTAAAAATTTAAATGATGACGAATTGAAGGCCATATTTGCCTATTTAAAATCTACAAAACCTATAAGCAATATTGTTCCGCCACCTGCACCTCCTGTTGTTCAGCATAAAATGTAGAATATTTATTCATAAAAAAAATTGGTCCGACAATAAGCCGGACCAATTTTTTTATGCAATCTTTTTAAAATTTTATTTTGCTATACCTCCACCTCCATCGCTTACACGCTGGTTCTCTTCCTCCTGGCTGGTTTTGCGTTGCCTTGCAGCTTTTACCTGGTTGTTACCAAAGCGATAACTAAAGTTCACTTTAAATAAACGGCTCTCCCATCCACCGTTTGCTCTTATATATTGTCCTGCAAACTGGCTTGTACCTCCCCAATGCATTGTATTAAAAATATCACTAACAGCAATTTTTGCAGTGCCTTTTCCTTTTAATATTGTTTTCAATAACCCTCCGTCAACTCCCCACATAGCTGTACTTTTAAAAGTTCCCTGCCATATAGAAGGTGAAGTATAAAAGCCGCTTATTTCTCCTGTATAACCTTTACCTAATTTAAAAGTATGCTGTTGATAAATATTGAAGGAATAAGCATCCAGGTCCACAGTTCTTCCTGTTCCAAAATTGGCTTTATAATGGGAATAGTTTGCATTAAGGTTAGAAAAAATACTATACCATTTTTTACTGAATGGATAACTGATATTTAAGCTGACAACATCCTGCGTAGCAAGATTCTTTTTAGTAATAAAACTTTTGGATAATTCTGCTGTATCTATCAATTGGGTGAATACATCATTTACATGGCTGTAATTTAATGTTGTAGTAAGGGTGTATTTATAAGTATGTGTTATAGCAAAACTATTTGTGTATTGCGGCCTGAGATTTATGTTACCTTTTTGAAAAGTGTACTCATCTAATTTAAATTCAAATGGATTAAGATCCTGGTAGGCAGGTCTGTCAATTCTGCGACTGTACCGCAAACCCCACTGGCTTGTTGGCTTTTTATTAAAGGTAATTGCACCACTGGGGAAAAAGTCAGTATAGTTTCTCTTAAAGCCATCCTTATTTGTTATGAATTTTGTACCACTCCATTTATACCCATCCGATATACCTTCAAGGTTAGTATTTTCCATCCGCACACCAAACTGTATCATTAAACCTTTAAAGGCCTTATTGTAATTCACATAAAAAGCATTTATATTTTCTTTATAATTAAAACTATTACTTCTTGTACTGTCATAAAACCTGCTGCCGGAAATAATATCATAACGGTTAAAAACATTAGCTGTTTTTACAAATGATGTTTTACCGCCAAAACCTAACCGGCCTTTTTTAAAATTTTGTTCGTAATCAGTTTTTAAACTATAAATATCAATATCGGTGGGTGCAATAAAATTATAGATACGTGTGTTGTATAAGATGCCGCTTTTATCATAATAATTATTGGGCTGCATCTGATCGCTTTTAATTCTATAGAGGCCCCGGTCAGCATCTATATTCAATTCGTGACCTGATGTATCAGCATATTTATAATTAATATTAAGGTTGCCGCTATTTCGTTTTCCTGCTGTAGAATTAGAAGCGGTAAGGGTTTTAACCAATTGCCCGGATGGTATATAGGAGATTGGGGTGCGGCTTTCATTAGCAAATATATTTTCTCCAATATTGCCATTTAGCATTACGCCAAGGGTACTTTTCTTATTAATAAAATAATCAGCTCCTGCTTTAAAATTATGACCGTGCCCTGTAAAGCTCATGAGAGAACGCTGATCGAATAAAGTATCTAATTGTTTGCGATACAAATTTATGTACATCGTATTCCGGCTATCATTGTAATTGTAGTTCCCATATAAATTCACGTACTTATTGCGGTTGTTTAATGAAAAACCGCCATTATACTTTGGATAAGTGCCAATACTGTAACCAAGATTTACAGAACCATTTGTACCATAAGATTTATTCTTTTTTAATTTTATATTGATAATACCTGCATTGCCTGCCGCATCATACTTAGATGAAGGATTGGTGATGATCTCAATAGATTCAATAGAAGAAGATTGTAATGTTTTTAAATAAGCTGCAAGGTCGGTTCCGGATAATGGTGTTGGCCTTCCATCAATATATACCTGCACACCATTTTTACCGCTAAGGCTAAGATTTTCATCTTTATCTACAACAACGCCTGGTGATTTTCGCAAAAGCTCTAAAGCATCCTGCCCCACAGCATTTACGCTGCCCTCAACATTTAAAATAGTTTTATCAGCCTTAACTTCAATTATGGGTTTTTCAGATGTTATTGCAACTTCTTTTAAAGTGCCTGAACCTTTAGATAATAAAATTTCCGGAACAGGTACCAGGCCTTCGCCACTTACTTCAAAAGCAGGCGAATTTTTTATTACATAGCCAACATGGGAAGTGTTTATAAAATATTTACCATTGGCAATATTTATAAACGTATAACTGCCCGTGGAGTTAGTTACTCCTAATTTAACTACTGAAGAATCTTTTGATCTTTTTAAAGAAACGGTTGCACCCTGCAGCGTTTTCCCCTGCTCATCTTTTATACTACCTGTAATTTGTTGGGCATATGTAATTGCTCCTGTAAATACACATAAAAGCAATAAAACTAAATTTCTCATAATAAACTTTATTTGGTATTGCAAATTTATTGTAACACTCAAATTTGTTGATAGGTTTAAAGGTGAACGGTAATATTTTTTAGTGAGCGGTATAATTTAGTGTTAACACAACTTATCAGCATTATTTAAGTAGTAGCCGCAAACCGGGTAAACTGTATGCTGGTGGTAAGTTTCATACTTTTGCACCAATGCATACAAAAAATTATTCTACAGAAAAGTTACTTTCCAATTTAAAAATTGATGCACTTAATGAAATGCAGCTTTCAGCAATAGAGACAATTGAAAAAAATGACAATGTTATTTTATTGTCTTTAACAGGTTCAGGAAAAACAATTGCGTTTTTAATACCGCTGCTGCAAAGATTTGACAAAAGCAATAAAAAAACGCAGGCATTAATAATTGTTCCTTCAAGAGAACTGGCAATACAGATAGAACAGGTATTTAAATCAATGGGCACCGATTTTAAAATAAGCTGTTGTTATGGCGGCCATTTAAGAGAAACTGAAGAGAATAATTTAATTCAACCACCGGCTTTGTTGGTGGGAACGCCCGGACGTTTGGCTGATCACATAAGACGGGGGAATATTACTATTGACACCATTGATACTTTAGTGCTTGACGAGTTTGATAAATCACTTGAATCAGGTTTTTGGGAAGAGATTATTTTTATTGTTGAATCACTAAAGTCTCTACAAAAAAGAATATTAACCTCAGCCACCGAAGCAGTGGAAGTACCGGATTTTATTAGGTTAAAATCTCCCCTCAGACTTAATTTTTTATCAGGGAACGAAAAAGAAAACAAGCTTCATATACAAACTGTTTTATCACCGGAAAAAGATAAAACGGATACGCTTTTTAAACTCATCTGTTCAATTGGCAACAAATCTGTTATTGTTTTTTGCAACCATCGTGAATCTGTTGAGCGTACCAGTGATCTTCTTACAAAAAAAGGAATTGTAAATGAATTTTATCATGGCGCAATGGAACAGCAACAACGGGACAGCGCTTTATGCAAATTTAAAAACGGAACGGTGAATGTTTTGGTTACAACCGATCTCGCTTCCCGTGGGCTTGATATTCCTAATATAAAATACATTGTACATTATCACCTGCCTGCAACTAAAGAAATTTATATTCACAGAAATGGCCGCACAGCAAGGATGGATGCAGGCGGAACTGCCATACTTATTTTATCTGCCGAAGAAAAATTACCTGCTTATATTAAAGAAGATGTTGAACATTTGGAATTGCCGGAGAATAGCCCGTTACCCGAAAAACCAAAATGGACAACACTTTTTATTGCTGCAGGAAAAAAAGACAAAGTAAATAAAATTGATATTGTAGGGTTTTTATCAAACAAGGGCCAGTTAAAAAAAGATGATATAGGATTAATTGATGTTAAAGATTTTTTTTCTTTTGTTGCGGTAAGAAAATTAAAAGTTAGCCAAACACTCCAACTGATAAAAGATCAAAAAATAAAAAATAAAAAGGTAAAGATAGATGTGGCCAAATAATGTACCGGGCTTTACTTACTGCGTTATTTCCGCTTTTGAAAAAGATTTTTTAAACACATAGTGGTATACCTGTGTGTTGCCTGTAATAAAAGGGAATGCATTCACCAGTCTCCAACCCTCTTTTCCCATATAATTTAAAGCATCTACCACGGTATTAAATTTCTTTAATTTACCCTCATCTGTTTTTACGCGGTTATCTTTCCATATACTTCTTTCTTCCCCATAATCTATATCAACGGTTACTTTGCTGCTAAGCGATCTTGGCGTTACAACAACTTCTGCATATTGTTCAACTTTATCTGCATCATTTTGTGCAAATAATTGAAATGATGAAAGCAAAGTAAGTGTGCTGATAATAATAGTTTTCATGATTTATTTATATTTATTTTTTAGAATTAAATTTCGTTTACTATTTTCTCCATGTCTTTATTACTTAAATCAAGCGTTCGCATAACACTTACAACCCTCTTGTTCTAAAATTTTTCTTACAATAGATAATTTAAGATTGCCTGTTTTAAATGACATAGATTAAGCATAATGAGGAATATTCACAGACATTCTATCCATTTTATATGGGCGGGTATTTACTATTTCATGCAGGTATTCATTCTTGTTGAGAATATCAGTTATATCAGGCGCTACAAAGGGTTTGCGTTTCTTTGTTATTATCCATCCATGTTTTTTCAAATCTGCAGTGAGTGTTTTTTTTCTTGTTGTGTAAGAAAAATAATCATCCAAAGCAACTTTCAAAGAATCTATGGCTTCAACTTCACTATTGCCACAGCCGCTCAAATCCAATACCGGAATATAGGCGATCTGCGAACCTTCTTCTTCAAATATCATTACAGGCAAACTTAATTTTACAAAATTTGTTCCTTCCTGCCATTTACCGGAAATATTTGCTGCTTTCATAATTGACTTTAAAAAGATAACCAATTAAATAAATGGGTTATAGTGTGAGACAGTACAAATATAATTAGCCTTAATGAAATAATAGGTAGATGAAAATAGATTTTAGAATTATTTAAGGATTAAAAATTCCCCGCAATATTCCTGCAGCGTTGCAAATAATTTATCCATTGTTTCAATAGTTGTATTAATATTTACAGGATTAATTCTGAACCATGTTTTGCCTTTAAGTTCAGTTGTTGCAAACCAAAACTGTCCTTCCTTTTCAATTCGTGCGGCCACATCACGATGAAGTTTTGTAAGCTCTTCGTTAGATAAATTTTCATTTTTATAACGGATACAAATCGCTGACATCATTGGCTGGGTCGCACTTTCAAAGTCTTTACTGTTACAGGCAAGGTTGTGCAAATGCATTGCCTGTGCAACATTGTCATCAACCCACTCACCAATTTTATCTTTACCATAATGCTGAAAACTCATCCATACTTTTAAACTGCGGAAACGTTTTGATTGTTCAAAACCATGAACATAAAACTGGTAGCGTTCGTTGTTGCTCCTGTCAGTTAGGTAGGCATGTTGAATGCCGAATGATCTTGTTAACTGATCATGATCTTTTACCAATACAGCACCACAATCCAGCGGCGCATAAAACCATTTATGCGGATCAATGGTAACTGAATCAGCCAGATGCAAGCCCTTTAATAAATTTTTATTTTTTTCTGACAGTAACATGCCGCCGCCATACGCTGCATCCACATGAAACCAACATTTTTCTCTCACTGCAATTTGATGCAATGCTTCAAGATCATCAACAGCACCCAGGTTTGTAGTGCCTGCCAAACCAATAATACACAAAGGTTTTATACTATCTCTTTTATCTTTTGCAATCGTTTCTTCCAGCGCATTTATTTTTAATTGAAATTTATCATCAGTGGGCAATGCTCTTAAAGCGTTTCTTCCCAGGCCGATTGCATCAACAGATTTATCAATGGAAACGTGCCGCTCTTCTGAAACATACACAGCCCACTTTCCCTGGATGCCTTCATGTTGTGCCACATCACCCGTTGTAAAATCTCTTGCTAATTTTAATCCGATAAAGTTCGCCATCATACCACCGCTGGTAAGGTTGCCACCGGCTTTTTCATCATAACCAATAAGATCATTAAGCCAGCGTATCACACGCAACTCCATTGCAGTTGCAGAAGGGCCAATTGTGTACGCCCCAAGGTTTTGATTTAATGCTGCTGCTAAAAGATCGCCTAAAATGCCCGCCGGATTTGGCGATGGCGTGATAAGTCCCATGTAGCCCGGATGATTTACATTAGTACAGTAAGGCAATAATTTCTGTTCCAATATTTTTTGAATTGCATCAAGCGATTGCGGATGGTTGGGAATTGATTCATCAAATAGCTCATTTAAAAAAGATGGTTCTACATTATTAAACAAAGGTTTGTTTTGTGACTGTTGCAGATAGTCAGTTATGTAATCAATAAGGTTATGTCCTGCTTTGCGGAATTCTTCGTATTGCATATAGCGGATATTTTAAGATATTTTAAGTATTTTTTTAAGTTGGGCATTTATTTGCACAATATCCTTCAATTGTAACTTGCCAATTTTTCCTAAAGCAAGATTGTTATCTACACTGGCTAATTTGTTTAACCTGATTAAAGAATTTTTCTTTAATCCATTTTCTATTGATGCTTCAATTGCTACACAGCTTTCATCAATCCAATTAAATTGAGTTGTAATAAATGCAATTGTAACATCAATATCAGAAGATATCAAAACAAGAGCAGGGCGAATTTTAGAGCCTTCTAAATTTGTGAAAGGAAACGGAACTAAAATGATATCACCCTTTATCATTGTAAGTTTCTTTGATATCATTTAACGTATAAAGCTCTTCTTCATTTGCTAAAAACTCATAGCTTTTTGATTGGGTAGTTAATTGAGCAATGTCCTGTAGTAATTGGGTATCCCCATTTTTTTGAAGAATCGAATCAGCAAAATCAGATACTTCAATAATCTTCTCCTCCGGCAACTTTTCAAGTGTATTAATTGTTTTTTCTATGAGTTCTTTTTTGCTCATAAAGAATATTTTCTTAAAGATAATAAATTTTGTGAGTTTGTGAGAGAAGGCTATGGCACTATTTAATTTGTTTAGAAAGCCAGTTTATTAAGTCGCTAATATATCCGTCGGCATATTTTGGGAAATCAAAATTACTAGGCTGGGAAACAGTTGTTATTGTATGATCAGCATTTGGATAAACCTTAAGCGATAGCAGTTCCTTTTTGTTTGAGAAAACTTTATTTAATATTTCGATACTTTTTTGTACAGGAATATAATTATCCTTTGCGCCATAAATTATCAGGCAGGGAACATTAATTTGTTTCCAATAATATGCAGGATCAAATTTATAATTATTCCATGTTAGCAAATACTTTAATTCATTATCACCTGGAACTTCCGGCTGAAAAATAATTTGCCCCCAACCATCATTGAAAGCATTATCAAGCAATGTTTGCAAGTGTTTTTTGTTTGCCTTATTTTCTGCATAGGCAAAAAGCTCATTATATATTTCGTTCGCTTTTTCTATTATGTCAGCGGTATAATTTTTATCTTTTAAAAGATTTATTCCCTGGTTTATTATAAATTCTTCATCAGTAGTTGCATTACCGGAAACTGCAATTAGAAAAGCAATATCCGGATGCCTTGCAGCAACCACTGGTACTTCTACTGCACCAAGGCTAAAACCAATCAAACCAATTTTTTCAGGGTTTATTTCTTTTCTTTTTTTAAGAAAATTAAATGCTGCTTCAACATCACTCACCAGATCAGTCATAGTTGTAATGTCAGAATTTATACGTTTTAAATTTAATTCAGGAAAGTTGGTAACATTGCGTTTGTCAAAAATGAGTGTTGCAATTTCTGATGACGCAAATAGATCTGCGCTGCCATTATATTCTTCTTTTGTATGTGCGCCTGTACCGCAAACCATTATGATTGCTGCAGAGGGTGTAACCCTTTTTGGAAGATAAAGTTTTGCATTGAGTTTGATCCCATTGTTATTTAAAACAACTTCTTCAATTGTGTAAGGCTTTACGGGTGGTTTATAATTATCAACTTTACTTAAATATATTTTTGCCGGAATTTTATTATTTAATGCCCCTTCAATTTTATCTTTATATAAAACAGCATTAATGGTTAGCGTTTGCTCCCCATCCCGCATGCTTAAATTAATATGAGGTGAGTCATATCTTACTTGTGTGAAAGGCTTATCCAGTTGAAGATTATCGGGTACCGAAATAAAAGCAACCTGTTTATTATTTTGAAAATCAAAATCGAATGTTGTATTTAGCCTCTTATCCTTATATTCAAAATAACCTGTAAAATGGCCGGTGAGTGGTTGGATTGCGCTCTTATCATAACCCTGTTTTATTTTACAACCCCACAATACAATATGGAGCCACAGGATGATGATTAAAAATTTCATTCAAAAATTTAATAATGTTCTTAGAAAATTTATTTTTATAATCTCACAAATCATTTTAAATATTTATCAAACCAATCAACAAAATTTTTCTCTTCCACATCCCTGTTCTTCCATCCATGACCTCCGCCATTTTTAATAATAAAATTGTTAGGCACATTTGCTTCCTTTAATTTTTTAATAATAGTTTCTGATTGCTGCAAAGGCACTGTTTTATCCGCATCACCATGAATGATGAACACCGGAGGGTCATCAGGTGTAACAAAATATATTGGAGAAATTTGTTTAGCTATCTCTAATCTCATTTGGGGGTTTACAGTTTGATATAATTTAACGGTATCATTCCAAACTTTAAAATCAAAAGCCCCGGCAACTCCTGCTACAGCCAAAGCCGCCTGAAAATTTGAGAGATTCATTTGTTGTTGTCCCCAGTTTAAAAAATACGTAGGCGGAAAAAATACGGCAATAGCCTGCACCCTGGCTGAAACACGATCTACAGGATCTTTGGAAGCTGAATCTATTTTATCATCAGACAATCCAACCATTAAAGCTAAATGGCCGCCTGATGAAGTGCCTGTAATTCCAAGATGATTTCCATCTATGTGATAATTATTTGAATTATACCGGATAAATCTTACAGCTCTTTTTACATCAGCGATCTCGTTAGGAATAGCATAGCGGGGTTGTGAGCCATGCATTACGGTAAACACTGTGTACCCCCTGTCAATATAAATTTTGGCGCTGTTAACGAAAGTTGCTGCATAATTGTAACTGGAATTCCAATTGCCACTTACTACACTAACGATCGCTTTTCCATTTGGATGTTCTTTGGGGGCAAGCATAAACATGGTTAGTGCCATACCATCTTTTCTTCCATAAATAATTTCAGTCTTATTAAAATTTAAAGTATCCTGTGCAGTAAGGCGTTGCTGATAAATTAATAAGAAAAGAATAAAAATTAAAACAGGTCTCATAAATATTTTTTTTACACAAAATATAAAAAGCTCCCGAAGGAGCTTATTATTTTAAAAGCCTCTTTGCCCCGCTGGTCGTGGTTGCGGTAATTCCTTTCTTGGAAGTTTTTGATCTCTCATGGCAGCATCATAAACAAATGCGGCTACAATTGTGGCGGCCTGTTTAAGATCTTCTTCCTGCAAATGATCGTACACATCCATATTGCTGTGATGATTTCTTGCATCATATTCCAGTGGATCCTGTATAAACTGAAACCCGGGTAATCCCACTGCATCAAAAGATAAATGGTCAGTGCCGCCGGTATTATCAATGGTAAGTGTTTTGGCGCCAAGATCATTGAACGGAGCAAGCCATTGCATAAAAATATTTCTCATTGCTTCGTTACCCTGAAGATATACACCACGAATTTTTCCGGAACCATTATCAACATTGAAATAGGCTGAAAATTTTTCATGAGCAGGCAACAATTTCATATCAGCAGGGTCTGCAAATGTTTTCTTTACATAACCTCTTGAACCAAAAATGCCCTGCTCTTCTCCGCTCCACAATGCAATGCGGATGGTTCTTCTCGGCTTTACACCAATTGATTTTAATATGCGTCTGCCTCCATCATTACAGCGCTGCCAGCACCATTATCATTTGCTCCGGTACCACCAACCCACGAATCAAGATGACCGCCAAGCATTATAACTTCGTCTTTTAAATTTTTATCTGTGCCTGGTATTTCTGCTATTACATTATAGCCTTTTGTATCTGCTGATGAAAATTTTGTTTGTACATCAACATCCATCTTTACTGCGATATTATTTTTTAACAGCCTCACCATCGTCATGTAATCTTCCCAACCTATTGCAACATCTAAAAAGTTTTCAGGATCAGAAACTTTGTATGGACCTGCCTGCTGAACAAAAATAGTTCCGTCATGATTTCTTGGGCTTGTACTTAAAATAGCAACAGCGCCTTCTGAAGTTGCCAATGCTTTTAATGTGTTTATCAAAATTTGTGCACCTCTGAAAGAGCCAAATTGTTCTCTGCGCCTGCGCATAGCGGCTGTATCAGCGGGTTGCATTTTTATATTAGACATCGAGTCTAATTCTGCATCAGTATATCTGGTAGCATCCGGTTTAAAACTCAGGTTGTATTTATCGCTTCTGTCAAGTAGTAAAATTTTTCCTTTTAGTTTTCCTCTATATGCATCTAAGCCTGCAGAGTCTTTTGCTGATATTAGTAACACCTCTGCATTCTTTATACCATTTGTTCCGCCTGTCCATACTTTAGGATAAGCCTCTAATGATTTATACCAGGGAGATATAATTGCCACATAAGATTTTTGCAACTCCCAGCTCTTTCCAAAATCACCCCACGGATCAAGCATTGCATTTACAAGGCCCCATTGTGTTAATTGATTTTTTGCATAATTAGCTGCTCTCATAAAACCCGGAGATGCTGTAAGCCTTGGCCCGCTTACATCTGTAAGATGAAAAGCAATATCCATTACTTTGGAATTTTGTAAACCTTCTTTCCTTATTTGTTGCATTACATTCTGATCAATATTTTCTTTTTGTGCAAATACAAATAAAGGAAACGTAAAAAGTAATAAAAGTGATAACGTTTTGATGAATCTCATGTGTGTAATTTTTTTGAAAAGATAAATGTTATTGATTAATTGTCTGTTGATTTTATCTAAAGAAATGTAAAGTGATCGAAGCAAAAAAGTTTCTTCGGGCAGCGGCATTGTAATATCTTCCACCAAAGCCATTAATATCATTTCCTAAACTATATTTTTTATTTAATAAATTTTCGGCGCCAAATAGTATTCTATAATCCAGTTTTTTCTTTACCCGATTTTCATAACCAATTTTTGCGCCAAGTAAATGATATGCTTTTGCATATTCAGTGTTGGCATCATTCAGCGCAATCCTGTCACTGTAATAATAAGTAAGTGCACCAAGCAATCCATTCTTCATTGAAATATCAATTCCTGAAGAAATGGTATGCGGCGCAACTGAAGGAAGTCTGTTACCGGAAAAATCATTGGTAAGTTGTTTAAATTCTTTGTAATGGAAATCATGCCAGGTATGGCTAAGCCAAACGATTCCATTTTTTATTTTGTTTGATAAAGAAAATATTGGATAACTAAAAAAACTTTCTATACCATGTTGTTTTGTGCTTCCTGCATTTATATAAAAGTCTCCGCCTGTGGCATTACGCCTTAATACAATTGTATTTTTTAAAGAAAAGAAAAATGCATTAATATCTACGTACAGATATTTAAAAAAAGTTGCTTTCATTCCAATCTCGTAGTTAGTTCCTTCTTCAGCATTCAATCCAGGATTTACTGCACCACCCGTAGGCAACAACTCAGCAGTGGTTGGCGGCGAAAATCCTTTTGCGATGCTTGTATAAATATTTACTGAATTAAATTTTCTCATAATGGTAAACCGTGGCGCAATATCATTATCAAAATTCCTGTTTTGCTTACCTGAAGATGCAGGGGAAAATCTTTGAAAATTGATCCGCAAAGTATTCCAGCTTGCACCACTTATAAGGGTCCAATGCCTTAGGTCCACAGATGCCTGTGCAAATACCAATTGCTGACGGTTATTTATTTCATCATTTGTTCTTAAAGAATCCGCATTACCTCCCACGTTTTTATAAATTGAAACAGAAGCAAATCCCTGCTGCAATTCAGCTCCTGCGTCAAGGTGCAACATCACATTATTTACCAAGCGGCTATATGTAAAAACGGTTCTTCCGCCAACATGTGGCTCTGAATTTTTTCCATAACTGCTTATTGCCGGGTTACGCAATTCAGTAAACATTCCATACAAAGTGGTTTTATTTTGCAGGTTTGAAGTGATAAGTTGTGAATACGACGCCCCGGCCAAAAACATTTTTTGATGAATAGACGCATTAGCCTGTATAGTGCCGGGAATAGCGCCAGCAACAGGTCTTGCAGCTTTCGGATTAATATCATATTCTGATTTTGTTAATGCACCCGGAGTTTCATAAAAGAGATCACCATACAAAAATGTTGTTTTCAATAATCCATTATTACCCGTTTTAAACAAACCATTCCAACTTAAAATATCCCGTTTTAATTTACTGTGATCCCTGTATCCGTTACTACTTTGATGCTGATAACCAATCTTACTAATTGCTTTGTCAGCAACAGTTATTAGCGATGCATAAGCATTTTGAAGGTTAAAGCTGCCTGTTGAATATTCTGTAAAAATTGCTTTTTTTTCATTTTCATTCAGGCTTTCTATAAGCATTACGCCGCCTGTTCCGGCGCCATACAAACTATTGTTAGCGCCTTTAATTATTTCTATCGAATTAAAATTGTAATAGCCAAGTTCATTCAGGTATGATTGCCCGCCAGGATCGGTGTATGGAATATCATTGTAATAAATCTTTACATTTCTTACACCAAACGGAGACCGCATTGAACTTCCCCTGATATTCATTCTGTAACTTCCGGGAGAACGCTCTTCCATTCTTACTCCGGGAGTAGAATTTATTGCAGAAACAATTGAAGCAGTACTAAAATGTTCCAGTGTGCTTTTGCCAATATAATTTACGGCAGCAGGTACATCCTTTAATTTTCTATTTTGTTCAAACGCTTTTATAATCACTGATGGCAATGTAATTTTTGCAACATCCGTATCCTGGCAATATCCATTTATTAAAACAAAAAATAAAGCAAAGAGTAATGCGATCCTTAAGTAAATGCTGGAATTTGTTGTCATGATTAACAATTGAGAGATCATCGCAGAATATTAACAAAAAGTATTTTGCAAAAGGCTGATGCTCGTTTCCATCCTTTAGCTGCAGAAGAAAGTTGCCAGCTTTTTAAAAAAATATATTTTGTAGAAGGCAGCATCAATATCACCTGGCTAATATCGCTTTGGGATTTTATTCGCTGATTGCTTAACCATTTTTTTATTAAAGAAGTTAATAAAGGGCTGACTAAAAAATACCATGATAAAACTATCAATATTGAACGTAAAAGAATTTGTAATGGAATTTGTGGAGGAAGCAATGCTGCGCCAATGTGAAAATAAGATTGAGCAAAAAGTACGATCAATGTAATCCAGATAAAAATAAAAAAATATTTTATTTTCTTTTTTCTTTTAGTACCGGCCGGTTTTAATTGCTCATTATTTTTTTCATTTGTATAGGGTATTAAATATTCTTCATGCAAAATGCTCCATGATTTTGATTGCCACACAATACTTCCGGCAAACACGCCTACCATCAACCCAATGAAAGCATGCAACATTATATAACCGGTGGCAACCATTAAACTGTAATTATTAACTGTCGTCTCATTGGTGAGTTTTCTTATAAATTCATTTAGCGCATTCCAAAAATTATTTCCATATAAAACAGTAAGCACAATTATTCTCTGGATAGCCGATTCAACCAATGCAAATACGGCAAGTAAAATACAGGAGAGCCTGAAAAACCTGCGATTAAAAAAAAGAAGCTGTCCCATCATTCCCTGGAAAAATACGGCAACATAAGCTGTTGGCGGAGTATGGGGACTTAACATCATTTTAAAAATTGCTACAATAATTGTCGCCTTTAATATTGCGCCATTTGCAGGCACATAGTAAGCTATAAGGCAAATACAAATAACAGCGCCGCTGCTAACAATAATACCTGTAAACGGAATCTTAACTGCATGCATCATGCCGCCAAGTATGCCTTCGCACAACACCCACAAAGCAATCAGCCTGTAATAAATCTGCTTATCAAATGATATTGTATCCATATTCATTTATTCAATTATAGTAACTTTAATACTTAAGTAAAACTTATTTTGATACAATTTATTCTTAATGATAAAGAAATCTCAACTGAACTGCCACCGGGCCAATTGCTGCTTGATTTTATCCGTTATCATAAACATCTTATGGGCACAAAGATAGGTTGCCGGGAGGGAGATTGTGGTGCCTGCACAGTTTTAACGGGAGAAATTATTGATCACAAATTAAGATACAGAAGTGTAACATCATGCCTTACTGCTTTGGGTAATATTAATGGTAAGCATGTTGTTACAGTAGAAGGATTAAATCTTTCAACTGAAAGAGAAGATGCAGGAAAATTAAATCCTGTACAACAGGCGATGTACAATGAAGGCGCCACCCAGTGTGGCTTTTGCACACCGGGGTTTGTTGTTTCTTTTGCTGGTTTTTGCCTTAGTCAAGATCATAAGACTTATGAAAATGCAGTTGCTTCTATTGATGGAAATATTTGCAGATGCACAGGATATAAATCAATACAAAAAGCGGCAAAAAATATTGCTGACCTTATGCAAAAAAATAAAGGAGATGTTATTGAATATGTCACTTCCAATTCTATTCTTCCCGAATATTTTGTGAGCATTAAAAAAAGATTATTGGAAATAAATTCAAAAACTAATGGAATAGAAAAGCAAACAGATTATCAAAAAAAATATTTAGGTGGTGGAACAGACCTGTATGTTCAGCAGCATGAGAAAATGGTGAATGCAAAAATTAATTTCTTATTCAATAAAAAAGAATTGAATGGTATTAGCAGGGATGGAAACAAATGTATTATGGGGGCATCAGTAACTGTTACTGATCTTATGGAATCAAAAATTATTAACGATGCGTTTCCGGATTTTAAAAAGATAAGTAAGCTCATATCATCTACTCCCATACGCAACATTGCTACGATTGCAGGCAATTTTGTAAACGCTTCTCCTATCGGAGATTTCACCATTTTATTTTTGGCATTGGATACAAGAATTATTTTGAGCGATGGGGTTGTAAAAAGAGAAATCTCTTTAAGAAATTTTTATAAAGGTTATAAGCAATTAGATAAAAAGGAGAATGAATTTATTGAACAAATTTGGTTTGAACCTCCCGGCAAAAAAGATCTTTTCAATTTTGAAAAAGTAAGTAAGCGTACACATCTTGATATTGCCAGCGTAAATAGCGCAATAAAAATTAATACAGATGGTAAAATAATTTTTAATGCAGGATTGTCTGCAGGTGGCGTTGGCCCTGTGCCTATGTACCTTTCAAAAACATCTGCTTTTTTAAAAGATAAAAAAATTACAGAAAAAATAATTGATGAAGCAACAGAAATTGCACAATCAGAAATATCACCGATAAGCGATGCAAGAGGTTCAGAAGAATACAAGCGGTTATTATTAAGCCAGTTGATAAAAGCGCATTTTATTACACTGTTTCCAAAAAACCTCTGTCTTTTTAACCCTCTGTCTCCCTAAAGGGAGAACTTAGATTTGAAATATTTACCATAGCCCGAAAAGAGGATAAGTTTGATGATAAATATTTATAGATGATGTGGAAGAATTTTTATTTGGATTTGTATTGAAGTACCGTCCCTCTCTATTGGAGAGGGATAAGAGGGTGAGGCTGAAAACCCTCTGCCTCCCTAAGGGGGAACTTAGATTTGAAATATTTCAAATAAATTGAAAATAGAAACAGGCTTGTTGATAGATATTTAAAGATGATATGGAAGATAAAATGTTTGGATTTGTATTGAAGTACCGTCCCTCTCTCTGAAGGAGAGGGATAAGTGGGTGAGGCCGAAAACCCTCTGTCTCCCTAAAGGGAGAACTTAGATTTGAAATATTAATAATGAACAATCCTAATAAAAATATCATACAACTAAATCCCCCATTAGGGGATATGGGCAACATTGATTCTATAACACACGTTCGTGGCGAATCCATTTACCTGGATGACATTCCTTTGCTGCAGGGAACCTTGTTTGGCGCTGCATTTGGCTCGCCGGTTGCGCATGGAAAAATTATTAGCCTTGACATTTCTGCTGCTGAAAAAATGCCCGGAGTTGTTAGAATATTTACATACAAAGATATTCCCGGTGATAATCAGATCGGTGGCATTGTGCCTGATGAGCCATTGCTTGCAGAAGACGAAGTTCATTTTAATGGAATGCCTGTTGCATTTGTTGTTGCAGAAACAAATGAGATAGCACAGGCTGCAGTAAAAAATATTACAATAGAAATTGAACCATTACCAATAATTACTGACCCGAGAGAAGCCAAAGAAAAAAATGAACTCATCATTCCACCACGAACATTTTCTTTAGGAAATATTGATAAAGCATGGAAAAAATGTGCTCATATTTTTGAAGGCATTGCGGAAACAAACGGACAGGAACATTTGTATATTGAAACCCAGGGAGCTTATACCATTCCGCAGGAAAATAATTGTATAAAAGTTTATTCTTCCACGCAGGGACCAACAGCCGTTCAAAGGCACATGGCTGCAGTATTAAAAATCCCCATGCATCGCCTTGAAGTTGATGTAACCCGCCTTGGCGGCGGCTTTGGCGGTAAAGAAGATCAGGCTACTGTGTGGGCAATTTTATGTGCACTGGCAACTTATCATTTAAAAAAACCTGTAAAATATTGTTTGCACAGGATGGAAGATATGCGGATGACAGGAAAGAGAAATCCATATTCTTCTGATTTTAAAATAGGGCTGGATAAAAATTTAAAGATCATTGCTTATGAAGCAATCTTTTACCAGAATGCAGGCGCCGCCGCAGATCTTTCTCCCGCTGTTTTAGAAAGAACTTTATTTCATTGCACCAATTCATACTTTGTTCCGAATGTAAAAGCAACTGCCTACTGCTGCAGAACCAACCTGCCTCCCAATACAGCTTTCAGAGGTTTTGGAGGGCCGCAGGGAATGTTTGTTATTGAATCAGCAATTGCAAAAGCAGCAGAAGAATTAGGTATTGATGCATCTGAAATTCAAAAGAAAAATTTATTGCAGACAAATGATGAATTTCCATACGGGCAAAAAGCAGAAAGTGAAGCAAAAAAATGTTGGGAAGAAGCAGAAGATATTTATGCAATAAAAAAAATAAGGAAGCTGGTAAAAAAATTCAATGATGAAAATCAATTGTATAAAAAAGGAATTTCTTTCATGCCGATATGCTTTGGGATTTCTTTCACAAAAACTGTAATGAACCAGGCAAGGGCATTGGTGCATTTGTACACTGATGGAAGTGTTGGTATAAGTACCGGCGCTGTAGAAATGGGACAGGGAGTAAATACAAAAATGGCTCAGGTTGCAGCAACCATTTTTTCATTGCCTTTATCAAAAATAAAAATTCATACTACTAATACGTTTCGCATTGCAAACACTTCTCCCTCTGCAGCAAGCGCCACGGCTGATCTTAATGGCAAAGCTGTGCAGATGGCCTGTTTAAATTTATTTGAAAGATTGAAACCTATAGCTGAAGAAATTTTAAAACAGCCCTGCGATAAGATGATAATTTCAGAAGGGCTTGTACATATCGGCAATAAAAAAACTGAACTTACCTGGGAGAATCTTATTGCAACTGCATACATAAAGAGAGTTAATTTATCTGAGCATTCACATTATGCACCACCACAGGTTCATTTTAATCCAACAATTGAAAAAGGCCATCCATTTGCATATCATGTTTATGGAACTGCAATTACAGTTGTTACCCTTGATTGCCTGCGTGGTATTTATACTTTTGATGGAGTGAAAGTGGTGCATGATTTCGGCACAACTATGAATCCTGTTGTTGATCTCGGTCAAATTGAAGGCGGTATTGTGCAGGGCATGGGATGGATGACAATGGAAGAAATTATTTATGATAAAGAAGGAAAATTAATATCCAATGCATTATCAACTTATAAAGTGCCGGATATATATTCTGTGCCGGAAGAAATAAAAGTTCATTTCTTAAAAACTAAAAAAGATAATCTCGCCATCTTCCGCTCAAAGGCTGTAGGGGAGCCGCCTTTGATGTATGGGATTGGTGCTTTTTTTGCCATACGTAATGCAATAAAAGCGTTTAAGCCTTCAGCAGATATAAAGTTTTCTGCACCGATAACTCCTGAAAAAGTTTTAATTAGCTTATATCCGAAAAAAACAAAATCTCAAACTATTAAAGAGGCTTACCATACTTTATGAACAGGCAAATCTCTATTTGGAAATTTGTAATAGAAAGTTTTGAGAAAAATATTTCTGTAATGCTTTTGTATGTTTTGGAAAGTTCCGGAAGTAGTCCGGGCAGGCGGGGATTTTTTATGGCAGTAAATGCAAAGAAAGAAATGGAAGGCTCAATTGGCGGCGGAATAATGGAACACAAGTTTGTGGAGTTGGCGAAGGAACAGTTACAAGTAACAAGTAACAAGTTATCAGAAGGGAAGATAAGAAAACAGATACACGATAAATCCGCAGGTAAAAACCAAAGCGGAATGATATGCTCGGGAGAGCAAACAATTTTTTTATATAAGATTAAGGAAAAAGATATTAAGCATATTGAGGAATTAATTTCTTCTCTTGAAAAAAATAAAAACGGGGCATTACATCTTTCTTCCGAAGGAATTTTATTTAATGATTCTCCACCAGGCAAAGATTTTGAATTTAATTTAATGAGTGAAGAAGAATGGAGCTATACAGAAAAAACAGGGTATAAAAATCATCTCTACATTATTGGAGGCGGACATTGTGCGTTGGCATTTTCAAAGTTGATGTGCTCGATGGTTTTTTATATCCATTTGTTTGAAGACAGGGAACAACTTAATACGGTAGAGAAAAATAATTATATTCATGAGAAAAAGATAGTGAAAGATTATTCTGAATTAAAAGAATTAATTCCTTCAGGAGAAAATAATTATGTAGTGGTAATGACATTTGGATATCGCACTGACGACATTGCTGTTAGATCTTTAATGAATAAAGATTTTAAATATTTTGGATTGCTTGGCAGCAAAAAGAAAATTGAAAAGATGTTTGATGATTATAAAAAAGAAGGAATAGATGAAAATATTTTAAAACAAATTTATTCACCAATTGGTATTCAAATTAAAAGCCAGACACCGGAAGAGATTGCAATAAGTATTGCTGCTGAGATTATTAAAGTAAAGAATAACGGATGATGAAAATGATTTCCACAAATTATTGGTTGGCTGATTAACAAGAGGAGATTACGTCTTTGCGAGCCGGCTTATAAAAAGAAGCAAAGAAATGCTATAAAATCAGACGAAGCAATCTCATAAAAATGTTTTCTAGTAGATTGCTTCTCCCGCAAATGCGGGATCGCAAAGACGTATTTCCTCATTTCTTTTTACAAATGCCGGGACTGATAATGATAAATATTTTGATGTTGACAGCAGCCCTAATATTTTATTTTATCCTCCTTATTTTCCCACTCCACAAAAATTTTCAATGCATCCTCTCTGCATAAATTGATGATGGGGATTTTTCTTTTATCAAGGTCAATGCCCAGCTCTTCGTATATCATGGAGTCGTCAAAGCCAATATTGGCAGCATCTTGCCGACTGTTGGCAAAGTAAACCACTTTTGGCCGTGCCCAATAAATAGCACCCAGACACATAGGGCAAGGCTCACATGAAGTATAAATTTCACAGTCCTCCAATTGAAATGTATTAAGCTTTTTACAGGCATCTCTGATAGCAACCACTTCGGCATGAGCGGTAGGATCATTGGAAGAAGTGACCTTGTTATTTCCTCTGCCAACAATTATATCTCCCTTCACCACTATACATCCAAATGGTCCGCCTTCATTATTTCTTACGCCACTTTGTGACAGGGAAATTGCCTCACTCATAAATTTTTCTTCTCTTGTCATAATAATTTATTCAACAAGTAAATATAATTAAAAGACGTCTATCCCCAGAATGGGAAACAAAGAAGATCATGAGTTTTATAGAAGCTTTAAAAGAACGATTAAAAGAATGTGAGCCCTGCAGAATGAATTCTTTAATAATTGAATTCGAAGAATTGCCTGAAGATGAAAAATTTAATTTTGATTGGTATGAGAAAGAAAAGCCCCAATAGCACAAATGTAATTGTTGGCTGTAGTTTTAATTAAATATTTTTTATTTCTCGACTGTTATTACATGCGCAAACAAAAACAATAAAGAAAAAAAAGAAAAATTTCATGTTAGTAAATCTCGGTGATTTGTTATTTTACAATGGGATGATTCTTATATCGCTTATTTCAATTTCCCCTGTTCCGGGTTTATATTGAAGATGAATTCTTATGTTACCATTAAATTTTGCCTCAAATTTAAGTGAACATCTTTCCCCTACTACTGAAGGAATAGCATACGGTATTGCTTTTTCAAAACCATGGGGATCAATTCCTATGTTATCATGACACCAAAGCTGAAATTCACCAGTAGTATTTAGAATGGCTTTTACAAAACAGGAAACTTTATAAAATTTTCCAATCTGTAAAAGATCTTTTAAATTAATATGACAACCGTCTGTTTCAAGTCTTGTTCTTGTTCCAGTAAAAACCATTTTTCCATTTTTGATTGAAGCAACATCGCTCCCCCAATGATTTAGTTCCCACAAATCATTTATTGGAATAGGTATTGAGTAAATTTCCACCTCATTCCCATCTTCTACAGTCGATGGAATATCAGTAGGGACATCTTTACCAGCGGCAAATTTTTCAGTTTCTTGAGTTAATAATTTATTAGACAATTGGATAGCTTCTCGTTTTAATCTTTCGTTTTTATTCCAACCAATAATTCCTTTGTAACATAAAAAAATACCTAATAAAAAGGTCAAAAGAATTATTATTAAAATAACTATGGGAAAATAGGATACAATTAATTGCCTCTGCTTCACAATATTTTGTGCAGTTTCAGTATAAGTTTTAAGTTCCTCAGTTTTGATTAATAAGTCGAAATTTTCCTTAAAAAATAGCCATGGCAATAAGAAAGTTAAACCAATTAAAGAAACTCCAATAGAAACCTTAAATTTATTTAGATCGGTATATTCAAATTGACTCATAACAAATTTTTAAAAATTGAAGTTAGTCGGTAAGAAGAAAATTTCTTGCCCCAACCATTAAAGGATGATTATCTATTTCATTCTCGCTCAAATTCTTCTTTTCCTGTATTTTGAAATCAATTGTATCAGTAAGATATGTTCCTATATTATAAATGTGCATGCTGTCATTATCCAGCAAAAATTGAAGTGTCTCATATACAGCAGCAGAAGCATTCAATCCATAAGAGCCGATTTCATCACCAAAATCTTCTGTATCAGGAATGATTGAATCGATTTTTAAAATCGTTTCTTGAATTTTGACTTTATCTATTGCCACAAGATTTGTTTTCTCACATAATCTAATTGCATCCATTAATAAATCTGTGTCACCCCAGTTGTGAACCATAACAAAATTCTGATAGTCGGCATATAGATTTTTGCAGATTGTAAGAGCTAAAACAAATTGTTTTTTAATTGGAATACTTGCAATCTGTTTTTTGAATTTTGAAGTAAAATCTGAATAGTCCATGTTATTTCTTTCAAGGTCGTACAATCCTTAAATATAAAACTTTACACAATAGAATTAAAGAACGATCTACCATAAAAAGCTGTTGGAAATGTCCCCTGTAATGTTCCACAATAAATTAAAAATCGCTTAGATGTAATACTATCAAGGCTTTTAAAATTTAATCAGTGCCCGGGACTGGATTCGAACCAGCACATCCTTGCGAACGCTGCCACCTGAAGGCAGTGCGTCTACCAGTTTCGCCACCCGGGCTGGTAAAATATTACTACAAATGTAATTGCTAATTAACTATTTTTTGAGTTGCGCTAAAATTTCCTCTTGTTCTCAATCCTATTAACATCACTCCAACTATAACCAGGATAGTTCCTGTGATCTGTTCAACAGTTATTCTTTCCCCTAAAATAAAATGAGCCTGCAAAATTGTTGATACAGGGCCAATACTGGAAATAATTGCAGCATTGCTGGAGCCAATTTTTTTAATACCGGCCGACATTAAAAAAGAGGGTATCACAGTAGCCAAAATAGCCAGCAAAAATCCATAACCCAATAGATCTGTCTTCATGTGATGTATTATTCCCCCGGTAATAAAGTAATGAATAAAAATTCCGCCGGCAGCCGCTATCATTGCATAAGAAGTAAATTTTATAGCGCCTGTTTCTGCGATCATTTTACCGCTGCCAACAAGGTAAATCGCAAATGTGATGGCACATAAAAAACAAAAAATACTTCCAATAAAAAACTCCGGGTTGGATGAATCAATTTTCATTTCGCCCCAGAATGCAATGGCAATGCCCGCATAAGTTAATGCCATCGCTAACTTTTGAAACCCATTAACCCGTTGCCGGAATATCATTGCATTTAATACCACAGCTAATGTTGGATAAATAAAAAGTATCAGCCGCTCAAGCCCTGCTGATATGTATTGCAGCCCAATAAAATCGCAAAGACTGCTTACATAATACCCCGTTAACCCAAGTAATATTATGTAAGCCCATTGCCTTTTGGTAAAATATATATTCGATTTTTTATTGCTGGCAAATAATCCGATAGCAATATAAAACGGAAGTGAGAACAGCATCCGTAAAGCTAATATTGTAACCGGATCGGTGTGTGTGTTAGCAAATGCGAGCTTAACTAAAATTGCTTTTGTTGAAAAAAAAAGTGCTCCAATAAATGTGATTACAAAACCACCAAGAACAAGTTTATTTTTTTTAACTGTTACTGTCATTGATGTTATGCACTCACATTAAAATCTCTTAAGGCATCATTAAGGCTGGTTTTTTTATCAGTGCTTTCTTTTCGCTTACCAATAATTAATGCACAGCTAACACTGTAGTTTCCTGCAGGAAATTTCTTTACATAACTTCCCGGTATCACCACGCTTCTTTCAGGAACAATTCCTTTATACTCTATGGGCTCATTTCCACTAACATCAATAATTTTTGTTGATTGCGTTAGCACAACATTGGCACCCAGCACCGCTTCTTTCTCCACCCTTACTCCTTCCACAACAATACACCGGCTGCCGATAAAACATCCGTCTTCAATAATTACCGGGCTTGCCTGCAGGGGTTCCAACACACCGCCAATACCCACGCCACCACTAAGATGTACGTGTTTGCCAATTTGCGCACAACTGCCAACAGTTGCCCATGTATCCACCATCGTACCTTCATCTACATAAGCCCCGATGTTTACATAGCTTGGCATCAGCACAACGTTTCTTGCAAGGTATGCCCCATATCTTGCTATAGCATGTGGAACCGCTCTTACACCCAGCAATGCATAATCTTTTTTTAATTTCATCTTATCATAAAACTCAAATGGCGGCAATGAATAAGTTTCCATTTGCTGAATTCCAAAGTACATAAGTATTGCCTGCTTCACCCATTCATTTACCTGCCAGCCATCACCAACGGGCATTGCCGTACGCAGCCTTCCTGTGTCCACTTCATCTATTACATTTTTTACTGCGTCAGTGTATTCTAATTGTTTTAATAATTCTCTGTCTGCCCATGCAGCGCTTACCATTTTTTCTAATTCCATGTTTCACATTTTTTGCAAACTTAATGTTAACCTGACAAATAGAAAATGATTTAGATAACTTTGAAATCCAGATGCAAAGATTTCTTATTATTCAAACAGCTTTTATTGGCGATGTGGTGTTGGCAACAGGCATGGTTGAAAAACTTCACCAGGCGCATCCTGAAGCACAAATAGATTTTTTAGTAAGAAAAGGTAATGAAGGTTTATTAGCGAATAACCCTTTCTTAAATGAAATATTGATATGGGATAAAAAGCAAAATAAATTCAGCAATCTTTTTAAAATGCTTCAGCAAATTAGAAGCATACAATATGATAAAGTTATCAACCTGCAACGCTTTGCCGGCACAGGTTTTTTAACCGCGTTTTCAAATGCAAAAGAAAAAATTGGTTATGATAAAAATCCATTCAGCTTTTTATTTTCAAAAAAGATAAAGCATATTATGAATGATGGCAGGCATGAGGTGGAAAGAAATCATGAACTGATAAAAGACTTTACTGATGCTGTATTTGCAAAACCAAAATTGTATCCATCTGAAAATGATTTTAAGTTCATAGAAGCATACGCAACACAGCAATACATTTGTATAGCTCCATCCAGCGTATGGTTTACCAAACAGTATCCTGTTGAAAAATGGATCGAGTTTATAAATGTAATTCCCCGCTCATATAAAATATTTTTATTAGGTGGTAAAGAAGATAAAAACTTATGTGACGCCATCGCATCATCTTCAACCAATAACAATACAGAAGTGCTTGCGGGTAAATTAAATTTTTTGCAATCTGCCGCATTAATGAAAAATGCTGTTATGAATTATGTGAATGATTCTGCGCCTTTGCACTTCGCCTCTGCAATGAATGCCCCTGTTACTGCTATTTTTTGTTCAACGATTCCTGCCTATGGCTTTGGGCCGCTTTCAACAAACTCTTTTATTGTAGAAACAAAAGTACCACTGACCTGCAGACCTTGTACTTTACATGGCAGAAAAGCCTGTCCGCTGGGGCATTACAAGTGTGCATTTACAATTGAAACAAGTCAATTACTTAACTCAATTGCCAAACTGCATGAATGACTTTAAAATTGATATTGATGAATGTTGTAAAGTTTTAGCAGCAGGCGGACTAATTCTCTATCCTACCGATACTATTTGGGGCATTGGTTGCGACGCAACAAATAATGATGCAGTAGAAAAAATTTTCTCTTTAAAACAAAGGCATGATAAAAGATCAATGATAATATTGGTTGCTGATGAAAAAAATATTTTTACTTATGTAGAAAATCCGGATAAAAAAATATTTGAATATTTAGCTTCAGCAAAAAAACCTACCACAGTTATTTACAATCATGCAAAAAATGTTGCAAAAAATCTTATCAGCCAAGATGGAACAATTGCGATAAGAATTGTAAAAGATGATTTCTGCAAACAACTTATCACTCAATTTAAAAAATCTATTGTTTCAACATCGGCAAACATAAGTGGAGAGGTTTATCCTAAAAATTTTTTAGAAATAAGTATTGCAATAAAAAACGGTGTTGACTATATAGTTCAACACCGTCAGACGGATATTAGTTCTCAACCTTCATCTATTATTAAATTAAACAGGGAAGGTGAGATTGAAATTATTCGTTCTTAATTATAAAGCGATACCCACACCGAGCTGAATACTTTGGCTCTTCCATTTACCACTGTTGGTAATGTTACTTAAATCATTTAGGCCTATAGCATAACGTCCGTATACTCTGAATTTTAATAATTTTAATTGTAGCCCTCCAAGCATGGAGAAATCTCCTTTTTTAAATGCATCACCGCCATTTTTCACAAGATCTTTATTTTGATCTATTAGAACTCCAAATTGCGGACCTACCTGCAATGCAAAGATGTTGCTCAACTTATAATTAAGAAGCAGGGGAATGCTTAAATATTTTAATTGAATATTTTTTACCTTATTAAAATTCGGAGAAACGGAACTAAAATTTGTAGCTGTATCGTTATTTATCTGGTTTAATAAAACTTCAGGCTGCAGGCTTAATTTTCCACCCATACCCAGTGTTGCAAACACTCCTATATGATAACCAAAAGAAAATTCTTCTTTAAAAGATTTGCCGGTGAGTTTGTTAATTGTTGCGCCTCCTTTAATTCCAAATGTTAAGCCCTGGGAGAAGGAGACTGAACAAATAAACAGCATAAATGCTAATGAGATAAGTTTCGTTTTCATAAAAATGTATTTTAATACGATGTAAAATTTTCAATATATATGCCAAAAACCAAAATAATAATTGTAATCTTTTGTTAACCAGTTTACCTATCACAAAAACTACTCTTATTAAGCAATGCTTCCCCTGCAATAGCTTACCTTTGCGGCTGATTAAAATTTAAAAAAAATTAAATGAATGCATTTGAAGAATTAGGTTTAAAAGAGGAATTGGTACGGGCCATTGCAGACCTTGGATTTGAGACACCAACTCCTATACAACAAAAAGCAATTCCTATCTTAATATCAGGCACTACAGATTTTGTGGGATTAGCACAAACAGGCACAGGAAAAACGGCAGCCTTTGGAATGCCATTGTTACAATTAATTGATGTAACGCAAAAATATCCTCAGGCATTAATAATATGCCCCACAAGAGAATTATGTTTACAGATATGCAACGATCTTCAGGATTATAAAAAATATATGAAAGGCGCTATAGCTGAGCCGGTGTATGGCGGCGCTTCAATTGTGATGCAAATACGGGCTTTAAAAAAAGGAGTGCACATTGTTGTTGCCACTCCGGGCAGGTTAATTGACATGATAGAAAGAAAAGCAATTGATCTTGAGAAAGTAAAATATGTAGTGCTGGATGAAGCAGACGAAATGCTTAACATGGGTTTTAGAGATGATATAGATTTTGTTTTAAAAAATACTATCAGACGGGAAAGCACATGGATGTTCAGCGCCACCATGCCGCCGGAAGTAAAAGCTATCTCTAAAAATTTTATGCGCAATCCGCAGGAAGTTACGGTAGGCAAAAAAAATACAGCCAATGTAAATATTGATCACCAGTATTTTATTACGCCGGCACAATCACGTTACGAAACATTAAAACGCTTAGTTGATTTTAACCCCGGCATGTACGGAATTATTTTTACAAGAACCAAAGCAGATGCACAGGAAATAACAGAGAGGCTGGTGAAAGAAGGTTATGATATTGAAGCCCTGCATGGTGATCTTACACAACAACAGCGGGATAAAGTAATGGGCCGCTTCCGTCAAAAAAATATTCAATTATTAATAGCGACAGATGTGGCAGCAAGAGGGATTGATGTGGAAGGAATAACACATGTTATCAATTACGAACTGCCGGATGATATTGAAGTGTACACCCACCGCAGCGGACGTACTGCCCGTGCAGGTAAAAGCGGAATATGTATTTCCATTTGCCATAGCAGGGAATCTTATAAAATAAAGCAATTGGAAAAAATGACCAATGCACAATTTCACCGGTTAGATATACCAACCGGTAAAGATGTTTGCCGTAAACAGTTTTTCCATTTCATGGATAAACTAATGGCAGCAGATACTTCGCATGGCGAATACGAAACGTACATGCCTGATCTGCTAAAGAAGTTCGCGGATATTAGTAAAGAAGATGTGTTAAAAAGTGTTGCGGCATTAGAGTTTAACCACTTCTTAAAATATTATAAAAACGCTGATGATCTAAATACAAGAAACGACTTTAGAGAAAGAAGACCGGAAGTAAATAACCGTGATGGTGGAAGAAGAGAAAGGCCAACGTTTACACGGGATAATGGCTTCACAAGATTATTTATAAACCTTGGCACTAAAGATGGTTTTTATAAAGCAAGTTTTCTTCAATACATTTTAGATGAAAGTAATCTTAGCAAAGATATTCTTGGTAAGATAGACCTGCGTGAAATGAATGCATGGGTAGAGATTGATAAAAGTGTTGCAGGTAAAATGATAAAGAGTATTGATGGCACAAATTATAATGGTCGTTTGGTGCGTATGAACGAAGCTGACGGCGGATTTAAAAGACCAAGCGATGAAGGCGGCGGAAGAAAAAGAATCCCGATGAGAGAGAAAAGGTATTAAATATATTTATTTGCAGTGTTCATCTTTTTTATCACTTTTATTTTTATTTGTCACCAATAAAAAATAAATCCTGATCATATAAAATACCGTATCTATTACGTAAAAATTATAAAAAAAATCAATTAAGAAAAATGGAAAACATTCAAGACTATATCGCCTCCGGAATATTGGAGCTTTATGTTCTGGGTGTTACCTGTGAGAAAGAAAATGAAGAAATAAGACGAATAGCTTTATCTCACATCGAGGTTCGTGAAGAAATTGAAAATATCAGTGATGCTTTGGAAAGCTATGTAATACATAACGCAGTTGCGCCTGATCCAACAATAAAGCCTTTTTTAATGGCCGTGATAGATTATACTGAAAGATTGAAAAATGGTGAGGCACCAACCTTTCCCTCTGTTTTAAATGAAAGTTCTAAAATTTCTGATTATGATCAATGGATAAACAGGGCTGACATAAAACTCCCGGAAAATTTTAGTGATTTTTATGCAAAACTAATTGGTTATACTCCTCTGGTTACAACAGCAATTATCTGGATAAAAGATATGGCACCACAGGAGATCCACCAGCATGAATTTGAAAAATTTTTAATCCTCGAAGGAACATGTGATATAACTATTGAGGATAAAGTTCACAGTCTTACGGCAGGAGATTATTTATCAATTCCTCTTTATAAAAAGCACGATGTAAGAATAACTTCTTCATATCCCTGTAAAGCAATTTTACAACGCATAGCTGCTTAAATGTTTTGCCTCTAAGTAAATTTTTTTTTTGATTAAATAAATAGAGGGTGAACCTTATCTATCGAAAAAAAATTGCCAAAGTTTTCGCAGAATTATAATAATTTTCAAATATTAAATAACGGCTTTGTGCGATAGCAAGTCTCACCTATTGGGGGAGATTTAGAGAGGGCTTAACTCAATCACTGTTATCTCCGGCAATATTCCGACCCTTCCCGGATAACCGATAAATCCAAATCCCCTGTTCACATATAATTTTTGTTTCCCTTCTTCATACAATCCCGCCCATTCTTTATAAACATATTGAACAGGGCTCCAGTGAAACCCCGGTATCTCAATACCAAACTGCATTCCATGTGTATGGCCGCTAAGGGTTAGATCAACGTCAGGATATTGCGGAATTACCTGTGCATGCCAATGACTGGGATCATGACTCATTAAAATTTTAAATGGATATTTTCCTGCACCTGCATAGGCAAGATCCATTCTTCCATGTTTGGGGAACCGTGCTTTGTTGCTCCAGTTTTCAATACCAAGTAATGCGATCTGCTCACCATTTTTTTCCAGCACTACATGTTCATTCATCAACAAACGCCAGTCAAGTGCTGCATGAACTTTTGTAAGGTTCAATAAATTTTGTTGTTTGCTTATGCCATTAAAAGGCCAGCTAACATAATCACCATAATCATGATTACCAAATGTAGAATACACACCCAAGGGCGCTTTTATTTGAGCAAACACATTCATATATTCTTCCATTTCTGTTGCCCTGTCATTCACAAGGTCGCCACTAAATAAAATAAGATCTGCCTTCTCATCCATTATTTTTTTTACACCTCTCATCACTGCAGCTTTATTTGTAAAACTGCCGGAATGTATATCACTGATATGAACAATTTTTAATCCTTTAAAAGCCGCCGGTAAATTATCGAATGCCATTTTAACTCCTCTTACTTCGTAATTATATTTATTGGTAAATCCATAAATTAAGCTACCAAACAAAGTTCCCCCCGCAGTAAGTCCCATCCAGCTTAAAAAAGCTGACCGGCTTATCCCACCCTCTGTAAGCTGCTCTCCTTCTGTATTTCTGAAAAATAACTTTCCTGCAACCCATTGAATCAACCTCCGTACATCATCTACTAAAAAGAAAATAACAGAAATCAGTTTTCCAAAAAATAAACCTACAACAGTGGCGAATAAATAGGTCCTCAATTTCTTCGGAAGAAATTCCGGACCTGTTAAAACAAAAATCAAAAATCCAATTATTGCAAGAATTGAAATGGCCCAATAAATTGCATAAATTATTGTTTTTGTTTTTGGAGAAGCAGAATTGCTCACCATTTTTATTGCCTGAAACACGTATGTGTCCATCAATATCATTATGGCAAGAAAAATTAAAATAAATGTTGGACTTCGCATGTTATCAAACTAAAAATTTATAAATTCATCCAACTGCAGATCAATTGCCTGCAATGTATTTTTATTGGTTATTGTTCCCCCTTCGTCCATTACTTTATCAATAACTGAAATGGGGAGCTTATTGTGATGTACTATCATTTTCATGTGGTTTAATGAGCCCGTAATCTGATCCATTCCCCGCAAATTACCCGCCCTGCCTGTTGAAATGCCAACCAGCAATGCTTTTTTGTGCCACCATGCTTTTTTTACATCGCTTGTATCTATCATCGCTTTTAATACGCCGGGAAAGGTTCCATTATATTCCGGCATTATAAAAATAAATTTTTGTGCAGGAAATAAAAATTCATTTTCTGCTTTAGAAAAAGCAGGATTATTTTCTAAAACATTTAAATTTTTTAAAGAAAATATTTTTGCGGCTATGCCTTTTTCTTTTAAAATATTTTGATATTGTTTTGCAACTTTTTCAGTATGGCTACCCACTCTGTTAGTTGCAGAAATAATTGTGTACATGATAAAATTTATACTCGGGTTTATTTGTTAGAAGTTAGGGGATTAATAACACCCTAATATTATACCGAATAAGTAAATTTGCCAACCTGTCAGAAAAATGTGTGGTGCAGGATGTAAGAAGTACGATGTAAAGGACAGCGTTTTAAGAAATATAATTAGCCAATAATCACAAAAAATAAATACCCCTTTAGGGGATAGGGGCATGGCAAAGATAATAGGTATAGCAAATCAAAAAGGCGGCGTTGGTAAAACCACTACAGCAATAAACCTTGCAGCAAGCCTTGGTGTATTGGAGTTTAAAACTTTACTGGTAGATGCTGATCCCCAGGCAAACAGTACAACAGGCCTGGGTTTTGACCTGCATAATATACCACATGGGTTGTATGATTGCATGGTGAATTCAACCCCTGCAACGGATGTAATTCTAAAATCAGATATTCCTTATCTCGATGTTATTCCTTCGCACATTGATCTTGTAGGTGCTGAAATTGAAATGATAAATTATCCTAACCGCGAAAGTGTTTTAAAAAACATTTTAGATCCGATGAGAGATGATTACGATTTTATTATTATTGATTGCTCACCATCATTAGGGTTAATAACAGTGAATGCTTTAACCGCTGCCGATAGTGTGATAGTTCCTGTGCAGGCAGAATTTTTTGCTTTGGAAGGGTTGGGAAAATTATTGAACACAATTAAAATTGTACAGAACAGGTTAAACCCGGAACTGCAAATAGAAGGGTTGCTGATGACAATGTATGATGGCCGTTTGCGCTTATGTAACCAGGTGGTAAACGAAGTACGTAAACATTTTGAAGACCTCGTTTTTTCAAACATTATTCATCGTAATACAAAATTAAGTGAAGCGCCAAGCTTTGGTAAGCCTGCCATTTTATATGATGCAGACAGCAAGGGGGCAATAAATTATCTAAACCTTGCAAAAGAAATTCTACAGAAAAACAATATGACAAAATTAAGTCAGGAACAGAAAGTGATGAGTTAAAGATTATCAGTTATTAAGCTTGAACAATTAAATATGTCTACTACAAATAAAAAAGATGCCATAGGAAAAGGCATCAGGTCTTTATTACAAAATATTGATGCAGACCTTAGATCCACTACAGGCTCATTAAAAAGTGAAATAATAGAAAAAGCAAGTACAAGTTTGCGCATAAGGCTTGACCAGATAGAGATAAATCCAAAACAACCCCGGCATGATTTTGATGAAGTAGCATTAAGTGAACTGGCGGCTTCCATCAAAACGCATGACATTATTCAGCCGCTCACAGTTACTAAACTTGCGGGTGGAAAGTATAGAATAATAGCCGGTGAAAGAAGATTCAGGGCAGCAAAAATTGCAGGATTAAAAGATGTTCCTGTATATGTTAGAGAAACGAAAGATTCGCAACTGCTGGAGCTTGCCTTGCTGGAAAATTTACAAAGAGAAAATTTAAATGCAATTGAAATCGCCATTAGTTACAGGCGCCTGATGGAGGAATTGGAGTATACCCAGGAGCAGCTTGCTGAGAGAATGGGAAAAGAAAGAAGTACGGTTACCAATTATATCCGCCTTTTAAAATTACCCCCGGATATACAGGTTGCTGTACGCAATGGCGCTATTAGTATGGGCCATGCAAGAGCATTGATAAATGTGGATTCGGTTGATAAACAGCTTTTCATTTTTCATGAAATAAAAAATAAAGAATTGTCTGTTCGGCAAACCGAAGAACTTGTAAGAAGAATATATATCCCCGGCAATGCTGTTAATAATTCCGTAAAATCGCAACTATCACCTGCATTAAAAAAAATTGAAGATAATTTAGCTTCTCACTACAGCACCAAAGTAAAATTGCATAACAATAAAAAAGGCTTTGGCAGTATCACTTTTGAATATTATTCTCTTGAAGAATTAAATTCAATTTTAGATAAGATGAACGTGCCTGTGAACTAAGCGTATGCGCAATAAAAAATTATTTTTTACCATTGTATTTCTTCTTACAATATTTTTTTGCAGCAATAGTTTTGCGCAGCAAAAAAATGATTCAGTAATTACCAAAGCTATTAAACAGGATACTGCTGCAAGAAAAAATATTTTAGCACTTGATACATCGGCAAAAAAACACAATCCAAAAGTTGCCACCTTCAGGTCTGCAATATTACCTGGCTGGGGGCAGGCATACAATAAAAAGTACTGGAAGATTCCCATTATTTATGGGGCACTTGGAATTACAGCAGGTGTTTTTATTTATAATTTAAAAACATACAAAGTTCTGAAGCAAGCGGTAATTTTACGTTCTGATACAATTCCTTCTAATGATGTACAGGTTGACCCCAGGTTTATAAATTTTTCCACTGAATCTATACGAACCAATAGAAATGCATTCAGGCAAAATGTAGATTATTCTGTTTTATTCTTTCTTGTTTTTTGGGGATTAAATGTGGTGGATGCCACTGTTGATGCTCATTTAAAAGCATTTGATGTAAATGATAATATTAGTTTTACAATAAAGCCGGGGTATAATCCATACGCTAATACAGGCGGCATTAGCCTGGTTTTTTCTTTTAAAGATAAACAGTCAAAAGTTTTATCTTCATTACAATAATCTCTTCTCTCCCGATAACTATCGGGATGGAGAGGATTAAAAGTAAAAGTGAGGTTATGAAAATTGCATTACTTGGATATGGTAAAATGGGTAAAACTATTGAAGAGATAGCTTTACAAAAAGGCCATACTATATGTTTAACTATTGACTTACATAACCTGTCAGATCTTACAAAAGATAATTTACAAAAAGCCGACGTAGCAATAGAATTTACCACTCCTGAAAATGCTATGAACAATATTTTGCAATGCTTTGATGCAGGACTTCCTGTTGTAAGCGGCACCACCGGCTGGCTTAATAATTTTGATAAGGTTAAAGAGATTTGCCTTGAGGAAAATGGTTCATTTCTATACGCAAGTAATTTTAGTATTGGTGTAAATATTTTTTTTGAGCTAAATAAAAAGCTGGCA
>JANXQO010000175.1 GCA_025353485.1 Chitinophagales bacterium | reverse complement strand
TGAATAAAATTTTATCAGAACAAAGTGATTGGGATGAACTTCTCGATTTCATTTCCGACAGGCAATTAACTCCCATTATAGGTAAGGAACTATATAAGTTTAAAGAAAATGATAACCTTATTCCGATAGATGAATATCTAGCTAAGCAATTATTGGAATCTAATAATATAGCCGGTCAGCCTGCAGTAACACTCAGCAAGGCAGTTAACTATCTTTTAAATGAAAAGAAAGTGAAACCCATGGATATAGGCAGGAAATTAAAATACATGGTTAAAGAAATTAATTTTGAATTCCCTTTACTAACAGAATTTCTAAGCATAACAGGTTTGAATTATTATATAAACACAACGGTTTATAATAATCTATTGGAACATAAATTAAGTGATGTAAGAAAGCAACAGGTTACTTCAATAAACTTCTCTATTAATGAACCATTTTCTGATTGTAACGACCTGGAGAAATTAGATGAGCCATTTGTATTTAATGTTTTTGGTTCATTACTTAATACGGTGGATCCCGCTTTGAGTGAAGAAGACATGCTTGAGTATACAGGATATTTTAAAGAGAAGATGAAAAATGCAACTAACATTATCAATGCCCTAAAAAATAAAAACCTATTGTTTATCGGTTGTTCTTTTCCTGACTGGATGGTGCGTTTTATTTTACGTCTTTTATCAAATGAGCCTATGCACGATTGGGGCAGCAAAAGAACAATTATGGTTGTAAATGACAACTCTGATCTGCGAAAAGTGCAATATGATTTTTTGAAAAATTATGATGTAATAACGTATGAAGGAAATACCGCTGATTTTGTTCAGGAGCTTGGCAGGCAGTGGAAACAAAAAAATCCGTTAACTGTAAAAAATAAAATGATTTTTTTAAGCTACACCGTAAAAGATAAAGATGCGGTTGAGGCTTTAAAAAAAGCAATTGAGGAAATTAGTAATGTTACCTGCTGGTACGATAACAGGGAGATAATTCCCGGTGATGATTTTAAAACTGAAATTGCAAAAAATATAAAATCTGCCGATCTGTTTATTCCGCTCATTTCTTCAAACAGTTTAATGCATAAAGATGGATATGTACAACTGGAATGGATTACAGCCGATAATGTAAATACATTTAGAAAGATTGATGGCAATACAGGTAAGTACCTGATGCCGGTAGTAATTGACGATACCAATCCTTATGACACTAATGTTCCGAAATATTTTTCTGAATTAAGTATAGGAAAAGTTCCGCAGGGAAATCCCGGACAGGAATTTATTAAACAGGTAAGAGAAACGCTCAATTTAATATAATTGAATTTATGCCAGCGCAAACTATTGAGCCATTTCAAAAACCGGAAAGCTCTTTGTTTATCGGATTAGAATCCTACACAGAAGCGCAGTCTGATATTTTTTATGGACGAACAGAAGAGATTGACCGTCTTACTAATCTTGTAAAAGCAAATACACTCACTATCGTTTTTGGTAAATCCGGAACCGGTAAAACCTCTCTGTTAAATGCAGGAGTGTTTCCGCGGTTACGTAAAGATTATTGCCTGCCCTTTAGGATAAGACTGGAATTTAATGATGATAGCCCTGATTTAATAACACAAATAAAAAATATATTAATTTCAGAAATTAATAAATATGGATTTAAAGTAGAATCCTATCCTGCTTCAGAAACGCTTTGGGAATATTTTCACAATGAGCAATTATGGAAAAGTGTTACACCCATTTTAATTTTTGATCAGTTTGAAGAAATCTTCACTTTAGCAAAAAAAAATGACCGCTTTTCTAATACTGAATTGGCTCCGTTTTGGGAAGAACTGGCAGACCTGATTGAAAATTCAATTCCTGAAAAATTAAGAGAAAAATTTCTTAATGATAAAGAAAACATAGACTATAGTTATAAGAAGCAAAAAATAAAAATCCTTTTTGCCTTTAGAGAAGAATTTCTTCCCGAATTTGAAAGCATTACTGCAAAGATACCCTCCATACAATATTCCCGGTTCAGACTAATGGCCATGAATGGTAACCAGGCGTATGAGGTAATAACCAAAACATGGAAAAATAATATTGATACTGCACAGGCTGATAAAATTGTTGGATTTTTTAGCAAGGAAGATGGTACAAATAAAGCGTATGATGTGATGGAAATAGAACCCTCATTGCTTAGTCAGGTTTGTTCCTATATTGATAAAGAAAAAAATATCCAGGGTGGCGCTAAAATCTCTGCTGAATTTTTAAATAAATATCCCAAAGAAATAATCCTTCGTTCCATTTATAATGAAGTTTTAACCGAAAGTAATAATGCCGTAAACAGTAATAAAAATGAAGTAGAAAAAATTGCAAAACCTGTTAATGAGTTTGTAGAAGATAAATTAATTACTGATGAAGGCTATCGTACAAAGTATGCTTTAAATCAACAGGATGAAAAAATAAAACCCGGAATTGAAGTATTAAAAAGCAAATATTTTTTGCGGGATGATGGTAAATCTATTGAGCTTACGCATGATGTTCTGGTTCCTGTCATAAAAAATGACAGGGAAAAAAGAAGAAAAGCAATAGCTTTTGCAGCAGCCAGAAAGAAAGCAAACAGGCGGGCTTTGATTATAATAATTTTTTCATTATTAACTGCTGCACTCATTTGGTATTTTATTACAAATAAGGCTACGCAGGCAAAAAAAGAGGCAATTCAAGATAGAAAGAACGCATTAGACTCAACAATAAAATTGAAAGGGAAGATAAAAACCGATTCCCTTAAATTAGCAAAAATTGACTCTGTATTAAAAATCCGTCAAATTCAAAATGCTCACCAAAGCAATGCTGGTAACGATTCCGTAAGTGATCCTCTTAATAATACCTATGGACAAAATAAAAGTGACAGTATGCTTATCATTTTACAAAAGCAATATGCTGATTTAAAAAAACAATATGCTGATTTAAATAACAGGAAATTAGAATTAGACAATGTAATTACAGATCTTAATACGAAGGTTAATTATCATACCGACAATCAAAACAAAATATCATTGGTAAATAATGCATTGAAACAAACTGTTGAAGATTTAAAAAAACAGATGTATACTGATAGCATGAAGTTTATCAATCAATACGATATTTTAAGAAGAGAATTTAATGCCTACAAACTGAAACATCCTGAACCTTTTCCGGCTGTTACTCCTAAGCCGATGCGGGATGTTCCTGATACAAACAGCTTACAATTAAATTTGTATTACAGCTCTTCTAAAAATATGCGTATACCGGGTAATTTAAAAATCTTTCTCATTCCGGATTCTGCTTACAATAAAAAGAAAATTAAAAAAGCAATGATTTATGAAATTCGTTGTGATGAATTAAACCTGGATAGTGCACAGGGAAAAAGAATTGCAAAATACAGTAAGAATGGATATTCATTTTCCAATGTTCCTCCCGGAAAATATTTTATAAAAATTTGTGCTTATTACGGCGGATATTACTCTATTACAAAAAAGACAATTGGAAACGAAACAACAAAAAAGCTGGATCTTTCTCCACCAATAAGATAAAGCAATCATTTGGTTTTAATAATAAATTATCTCTTTAAAACTTTTCAAAATGCTCCGCTTTTATTGTGTTACAGGCCTTACATCCAATCTGGTACAGCAATTGCCTGTTATCTGCATTACTCATATCAGTAATACTTTTTACATCAACAGCAGTAAATGTTCTGCCTAATCCCAGATCATTCAGATCATTTTCAGTAATACAAAAATTATAACGCAGGTAAGAAATAAGAGGCACCCCGGCAAGTAAATCACCATCCATTTTTTCAATTTCCATATCCATGTAATCAGCCGTTGGAGATTGGGAAAGCCATTGCAACATTACACGATTTTGCCAACTGGCATCCTGCATAAGCATATCAGGAATATTAGCTGCCCAGGAAAGCATTGTGGAATCATCAATTTCTTTCACATATTTTTTAAATACACTGTAACCCGTTCCTACAGAAACCAGCAATAAATTTTCTTCACTCATTTTCCAGCGAAAAGGAAAACCTTTAAGCGTTGCTATCATCAACAATGTTAATGCCGGGTTATTAGCCATGCTTAACCCACCATCCACAAAAGCTGCCTTTTGCCCTGCCACCACTTCAATCATTTGCGGTGCAAAATAAGTGGGCGCTGCAGAGCTTGCCCTTACCGCCTGCCAGAGTGGAATGTCTTTATTTTTTCCATATTCTGAATCATAAAATTTTCCACCCGGATGATTGATCAATGGCCATATACTATTGGTATCTGCTCTTTTAGCTACAATACATAAACCTGTTTTTAATTCTACGCCGCCCAAAGTTATATCTCCAAAAGCCTGTTTCAGTCCATCTTCCATGGCTTTGTAATTATAATTTGCCTTTAACCATTTCATGGTTTCCATCGGATTCCACCAGTTTCTTTTTTCACCAAAAATTTTGCCGCCCAGGTCCATATATAATTTTGTTATCTCATCTACTGTTTTACCTATTGCAAGTGATGCCGCAATGATTGACCCGGTAGAAGTGCCTCCGATCAAATCAAAATAATCGGATAAACGAAAATCCGGCTGATCAGAAAATTTTGCTTTAAGAATATCTTCCAGTTTTTTTAAATAACCTAATGTAAGTGCTCCGCGGATACCACCGCCATCAAGCGATAATATTTTTTTTGGAGATGTTGAATTAAAACGGTCTAATAGTGCAGACATACAATTTTGTTTTAATGATTATTTAAATAGTAACAAACTTCGCTGAATGTTTTAAAAAACTGTGCTCCGTTTTCTTTAACCATCTTACCTGTTTGCTCCAAAGATTTTAGTTGATCTTCAGTAAAAAAGGTTTCATCATCATCAGGCAGATATGCAAATATTGTTTTTCCGGGTTGCTTGTTACTGTCATCTACAACTTCAGCAATTGAATAAACGCCTGTCATTTTTGGCGTAATAACATACAAACAAAAATCACATTCGGCTCTTTGTTTTATTTCTTCTTCCATCATTTCAGCCGTCCATTCATCACTATCGGGTTTAAAATAATTTATTCTTAAATCTTTTATCAACTTATCTCTCCATGATGAACCATTACAGGTTCCGCCAAGAAATACTTTTTTCATTTGCCGGTAATTTATTGTAAGATAAAATTTAAAACAGATATGGCAACCCTTTACAAAATGAAGGAATTTTTTAATTATGGGCATCTCTAATTACTGAACTTTCCAAAAGTTGGTAATTATAAACTAACCCCAATGCTTAATTTAAACTTTTTGGAAAGTTTAAACTTTTTATCTGCATGGGTTGCCATGGAATCTATAAATACTTTTTATCATGAAAAAACAAACACCAAAAAAAATTTATTTAAAGATTTTCAGATTGAAGATAATGTACAGGCAGGGCATGTATTGAGTTTAGACCCTGCATCATCTGATTTTGAAAAAGGGCAAAAAAATTATTTCAATAAAGAATGACAGCACGCTTCAAACGCAATGGAAACTTATTTCCACGGGAGAAAAAATTAACCAATAACACGACAAGCCGGCCTTACTGCTATTTTTGCTTTGCCATGATTGCGGAAGTGAAATTTATTTCGTCATTTGTGTTACTGCATAAAAAAACCTTTCAACAGAATACATTGATAACTGCCCCGACGGGCCATTTAAATTATACTCACATCCGTGAGTGGCCCACGGTAAAGTAAGCAGCATATTTTTTACTTTATAGTCATCCAGTTTTTTTGCCAGCCGCACGCTTTGTTCATAATATACATGTGCATCAATTTTACCATGAACTAAAAGTGTGGGAACAGTTTGCGATGTAACATGAAATATGGGCGACTCTGCAATATACCTTTCAGGAACTTCAGACGGTGAGCCACCTAAAAAATCACGCTGCACCATTCTTGAATCCATTATCAGCATTTTTGTAGGGTGATCATAAGACCACAGCATATCATTAGGGCCATAAAAGGCAGCAACCCCTTTTATGCCTTGCTCATTACCTGTATATGCAGTGGTTAAAACAATTTGAGCTCCGGCCGATCTTCCTAACAAAACAAAATTATTGGTATCAATTTTTAATTCAGCAGCATTACTTCGCAGCCATGCAATGGCAGCACGAACATCTTCCTGCGGAGCAGGACTGTGAAATTTTGGGGCAAGCCTGTAATTTACTGTTGCCACCTGGTAACCTGCGTTTGCAAAATAATTATTTACGGCAGCTATCTCGCTGTTACCTCCTCTCTTCCATGATCCGCCATGCACAACTACCAAACACGGACGAATACCCGGCATTGACGAAGGAGAAAAATTTAAAGTGAGATCTACCCTTTCGTGTAGGGCATAATGGTATGTTTTAAAAGGAATTGTTTTTGCGCCATTGCCTGTAAACATTTGTAAAAAACTAAAAGGCTGTTGCTGATGAAAACCTTTCATGTCCTCATTTTTAACACCAAAAGAATTTTCAAGTTTTGTTTCAAGATCATTCCCAATTATATAAGCTCTTACAATAGGTGAGCATAATATTATAAATGTAATTGTACCAATTACAAGAGATGGTATTTTAAATTTTATGGCAAAGAAACTCCATGCCAGTAACACAACAGCAGCCAACATAAATATCCACGGAAACTCAGGAACAGCAATACCTGCATACCAGGTTTCTTTACTTGGTACAGGAAAAAAATTTACCATTGACAGTATAAAAAGAACTAAAATGAGAATGAAACGGATCATTTGTTTTTATTTATTATGATATACGGATAATTAATAATGTTAGACTTTATAAGTATCTATCCAATTACAGATATATCTTTTTAGATGAAAAAAATAACAAAGTAATAGCTGAAATTTAAATTCAAAATGCAGTGTAAGTTTAGGAGCAAGCAGGGAACGATTTTTATACCTGGTTATGTGATACATTTTTCTTAAAAGTACTTAGTGATAAAACTAAGCTGAACATTGTTATCACATGAAACATCAAAAATGAATCACAAACCTTATGCGTCGCATAAAGGCTTCATCTAAATCTGTTTTCCTTTTAGAATTAAGAATCGCTACTCCCCTGTACCTTTCCAATTGCTGAAGCAAATAATTAACTTCAATATTGCTGTAGCGGTCATGACTATCTTTTACTTCACTTCTTTTACCAAATAATGCATCAGCTTCATCAAATAATAATATGGCTTCTGTAATATCTGCTGCATCAAAAACTCTCTGCAGGTTCTTCTCGGTTTCTCCAATGTATTTACTTACTACTTTGCTCAGGTCTATTCTATAAATACCCAGTTGTATTTCTTTAGCAAGCACCTCTGCTGCAATAGTTTTTACCTTTTCGTTCCTGCCTGTAAACAAAGCAATTATTCCTGAACCTTTCTCTTTTTTTTTCGCAATCTTCGATTTTTCATTTTCCCTACTTCCTTTTTTTACAAGGGATGCAATTTCTTCAAGGGTATTTTTTTGCACCTGCCCAAACACAATATCATCCCATACGCTTACCGGATCAATACGCTGTATGAAAGAATTTATTTTCATTTTCACACTCAAAAATAAAGTAATTATAATAGCCTGCCTGAACTTCTTCATCACATGTGTATAAGAGTTAGTATTTTGACACTATCAAAATATTTCTTATTTCTCGGGCATTGTTTTACAAATTCTTTGATGCATTTTTATGGGTTGGTAACAACCAACAACAACACAGAATTCCAATTAAACCCTCAGTAATTTTTAAATAACATTATCAATTATGAAACAGCTGGCAAATCTTTTACTCTTTAGTTATTTAATAATTGCCTTACCTGTAAGCGGGCAAAAAAATATTAATCTTTTCTCTCCTGATGGCTCATTGCATTTTTCTTTCAGGCAATCCACTAATTCTATTATGTATAGTGTAGAATATAAAGGGAAAACAATTGTTGATCATTCTTCTTTGAGCCTGCAATTTGATGATGATTTATTTTATGCCAATCTACTTATTGGCAAACCCATTTACCGGGATACTACAGATAATTATGAACTGGTAGTTGGTAAAACAAAATATGTGCATGCCCATTATAAAGAAGTAATTATTCCACTTGAAGAGAAGAGGAAGCCTTTTAGAATAATGAATTTTGTTGTAAGGGCATTTGATGATGGGATTGCTTTCAGGTATGAATTTCCAAAACAAAAAAACCGGACAAAATATACTTTGCTTGATGAAAACACAATGTTTAAGCTCCACGGAGATCCATTAGCGCACGCTTTATTTTTACCAAATTATACATCATCGCATGAAGGGCTTTACAGTAGCTTACCGGTAAGCAAAATAAAAGCGGATACCTTAATGGATATGCCTGCATTATTTGAATTTCCAGGGCATGTATTTCTTGGTATTACGGAAGCTGCATTAACTGATTATGCAGGTATGTATTTATCAAAACATGATGATGTATTGATAAGCAAATTATCTCCGCTACCCAATCAAAAAATTATTAAAGTAACAGCTACTTTACCACATCGCAGCCCCTGGCGTGTACTTATGATCAGTGACAGGATCGGTTTGTTGATTGAAAGTAATATCCTTACGTCTCTAAATGAACCGTGCAAAATAAAAGATGTAAGCTGGATAAAGCCGGGTAAAACAACCTTCCCCTGGTGGAATGGAAATGTGGTTCCTGATTCACTAAATGCACCGGGAAATAATTTTGTAACCAATCAATACTATATTGATTTTTGTGCCCGAAATAATATTGAATATCATTCAGTAGTTGAGTATGGTTTGCATCAATGGTATATGGATGATGGTATAAGTTTTCAACCTGGCCCACATGCTGACGTTACAACACCGGTTCGGGGATTAGATATGAAAGAGATATGTGATTATGCAAAACAAAAAGGTGTGGGTATAAGAGTGTGGGTGCATTTCTATGCATTGTATCCAAAGCTGGATACGGCTTTTGCTGTGTTTGAAAAGTGGGGGCTTAAAGGTATGATGGTTGATTTTATGGATCGGGATGACCAGGAAATGGTGAACATGCAAACAGAGATTTTACAAAAAGCGGCAGCACATCATTTGCATATTCAGTTTCATGGTGCATACAAACCAACAGGGCTGAACAGAACATATCCAAATGAATTTACCAGAGAAGGCACAAGAAATTATGAAGTAGATAAATGGGACACAAAAGGTCTTAGTCCAGATGATGATATTAATATACCGTTCACAAGAATGTTGGCGGGTTCAACAGATTATCACCTCGGTGGTTTCAGGGCTGTGCCACAGGATAAATTTAAAACTCAATATACAAGACCGCTTGTATTAGGTACACGTTGCCACATGCTGGCAATGTATATAGTACTTGAAAATTATTTGCAGATGGTGTGTGATTATCCGGCAGCATATGAAGGACAGCAAGGTTTTGAATTCATAAAAGCTGTACCAACAACATGGGATGAAACAAAAGTGATTGAGGCAAAAGTGAATGAATATATTTTAATTGCAAGAAGAAAAAATATGGATTGGTATATGGGAGCAATTAACAATCATGAAGAAAGACATGTAAATATTTCTTTAAATTTTCTGAATGATGGAAAATATGTTGCGGACATTTATAATGATGCAGATGATACCAATGTAAATCCAAATCATTTAATAGTTCAAAAGAGAAGTGTAGTAAAAGAAGATAAGTTATTACTGGAGTTAGCGCCGGGAGGTGGATTTGTTATACATATACACAAGCAATAATTATAGTAATAATATTTTTTGTCTCAGTGAGCAATGTCATTAAGTTAAGCTCCGGCAGGATCTGCGTGTTTATAGAAAATAGTTTTAAAACATCAGGAAGCTCCGTAGGTGCGTCCTGTTTGCACAACTTATAGGCAACTCCTGCGGAGTCAAACATTCTTTCGGGTTTACTTTTCTATAAACACGTAGCCCTTACAGGGCTTAAGTTCTTAACTTAATGATATTGCTCAGCGGGTTTCATTCCATTAAATAACAAGCCAACAAACTGCCACGTCTTTGCGAGGGAATTGTTTTGCTTTGTGGGTTGGCAATTCCCGAAGCAATCTTATAATACATTTTCAAAACTAATAAATTGGTTCTCTTATGAGATTGCTTTGTCGTCTTCTCTTTCACAAAACCATTACAGACTCCCCGCAAAGACGTAGCGTGTGTGGACGCTTCCGCCAATTGCTTGTCTCAGTGGGGTTTTTCATTTCCATTAAATAACAAGCCAACAAACTGCCACGTCTTTGCGAGGGAATTGTTCCGCTTTGTGGGTTGGCAATTCCCGAAGCAATCTTATAGTACACTCTCAAATCTGATAGATTGTTTCTCTTATATGAGATTGCTTCGTCGTCTTCCCTAACACAAAACCTTTTCAGACTCCTCGCAAAGACGTAGCGTGTGCGATCGGTGAGAGCAACAACCCCGGATGTTGCAACACCGCAGCGCATCATTTTACAAAGAAATAGTTATCCGGAATTTTAAGCCAAAAGCATTATAAAGATTTGTAGATAGACTTTATAATAATCTAAAGAGTATACATGCATCAGGGTTTCACTGTAATATTTTTTTTATTGTAGTAAATGCTGTGAAAACCCGATGGGAAAGAATAATTTTCATCACTTTATTTTTGTTGAAAATCCAATGCCACGTGGGTTATCTTTTTGTTATTATACTCAAACAAAACTCCAGTAAGATTCCTCTGCATGTAAGTTTGTTTCCGGCCAATGATTCAAATCAAACCCCGGTGCCTTCTCAAGCATTTCTCTAGGTTGATCAAACATAAAGGCTTTTTTAACCGGGTCAACTTTAAGCAGGTTAAATGGTATCGCAAAATATTTTTCCCCTATAGTAAGAAAACCTCCGAATTCTATTACCACATATTCTATTTTGCCGGTAATAATATCTATCATAATATCTTCGATCTTGCCCATATGCTCACCTTTTTCGTTATGAACTTTATCGCCGATGATAGACGAAGCAGTTAAGAATCTTAAGGGTAAATTAGGATGAGCGCCTTCATTGTTAACACCGGTAACATTTTCATTTTGAAATGTATTCATTTTGTTTATTTTTTTAATTAATCTCCAAGAATTGAACCAGAATCACATTTAATTATTCTGTCAATAATAATTTGTATCCGCAGGGTTTCATTGAAAGATTTTTTATGGATGTAATTAATGTGAGAAACCGGATGATATTAAACATCTGCAAAGGTTTTTTATTTATAAGAACACATTTCTTATTTTGTGATGATAACTAATTGCTCCTATGCCAATTTATTTTGGAAAAAAAATAATTCATGCCTTTATTTCAGCAATCCGTTCTTAAAAAATATATAAGCGATCTTAATAAGACACAACTGCAAAATGCCTGGGATTTATTTCAGCAGCATTTCTTTAATGCGGATATTCAGCAAAATATAAGGAGCTCAAAAGAAGAAGAATACCAGGAAGGTTTTGTTCGTGACCTGTTTGTAAATGTTTTAGGCTATACATTAAATCCACAGCCGGATTACAATTTTGTTTTAGAAAAGAAAACCGTTTCTGATGCCACCAAAAGTGATGGTGCCATTTTATTAAATGGTGAAGTAATGGGTGTGGTTGAATTAAAAGATACTGGTACGCCTGATCTTGACAAAGTAAGAAACCAGGCTTTTGGTTATAAGCACAAACATAAGAACTGCACGTATGTTATTACCAGCAATTTTGAAAAGCTTCGGTTTTATATTAATGATGCAACCGATTATGAGGAGTTTGAATTGTTCACGTTAACACAGGAAAGGTTCGCTATATTATTTCTTTGCCTGCAACAGCAAAATATACTTGCAAATATTCCGCTGCAAATAAAACAGCAATCTCTTGTACAGGAAGAAAATGTAACAAAGAAACTGTATGCTGATTATTCGTTGTTTAAAAGAAAGCTGTTCCAAAATATTGCAGCGCAAAACACGCAATACGATAAACTGCTGCTATTTAAAAAAACGCAAAAGCTTTTGGACCGTTTTCTGTTTATCTTTTTTGCAGAAGACAGGTTGTTGCTTCCTCCCAATTCAGTAAGAGAAATTTTAAAGCAATGGGAGCAGCTAAAAGAGCTTGATAATTATGTAGCCCTGTACGAAAGGTTTAAAAAATATTTTGGTTATTTAAATGTTGGGCATGTGGGTAAGCAGCATGAAATTTTTGCTTACAATGGCGGTTTGTTTTTGCCTGATGAAATATTGGATGCTTTAATTATTGATGACACTATTTTATATGACGGTACTAAAACCCTTAGCGGGTACGACTTTGAGACAGACGTTGATGTAAATATTCTCGGGCACATATTTGAGCATAGCCTTACTGAGATAGAAGAACTGCAACTGGAACTGGAAGGCAAAGCGATTGAGACGAACAAGACCAAAAGAAAAAAAGAAGGCGTGTTTTATACACCACGCTACATTACCAAATACATTGTTGAAAATACAGTTGGCGCTCTTTGCACACAAAAGAAAGAAGAGTTGCAGATAAATGAAGAAACCTTTGCACCGCAAAAAAGAAAAGCCAACAAAAAAATATTACTTGACAAAATTGAAACATACCGCAACTGGCTTTTGCAGCTAACCATTTGCGATCCTGCCTGCGGAAGCGGAGCGTTTTTAAATGCAGCGCTTGAATATTTAAAAGCCGAGCACAGAACAGCCGATGAATTAACTGCACGGATTTTTGGTGATGCAATTGTGTACACCGATTTAGACAACAGCATTTTAGAGCACAACCTTTTTGGCGTTGATATAAATGAAGACGCGATAGAAATTGCAAAGCTAAGCCTGTGGCTACATACAGCTAAGAAAGGAAGAAAGCTTAGCAATCTTAGCAACAACATTAAATGCGGCAACAGTTTAATTGATGATGCAGCTGTTGCAGGTGATAAAGCATTTAACTGGAAAGAAGAATTTAAAAATGTATTCTCGCCGTCTTTTCGAGGAGGAACGACGAAGCAATCCCCTGATGGAACAACCGGCTTTGATGTGGTGATTGGAAATCCGCCGTATGTATTTGCCAGGGAAAAAGTTTCTGAAGCAGATAAAACCTTTTATTCGAAAACTTATTATTCAGCACAATATCAGGTGAATACTTATTTACTATTTATTGAAAAAAGTATTCATTTATTAAATGGAAAAGGAACGTTCGGATTAATTGTTCCAAATGCATGGCTGATGGTAAGTTCTGCAAAAAATTTACGAGAGCTTATATTAAAGAACAGTACAATAAAGGAGATAATAAATTTGCTTGGTTACTCTTTTGAAAATGTAAATGTCGAAACTATTATTTTAATTGGTGAAAAACTTACTGCTTTAAATTCCGAAATTGTAATTAAAGAAAATAAGGGACAAGATTTTTTTGTTGCAAACACTAAACTGCAAAAGGATATTTTGAAAGAAGAAGATTTTGGTTTAAAAGTTTTTTCGGATGAGGCAAGCAATAATATTACAAGTAAAATAAAAATTAACTCTGAACTTTTGGATAGTGTAGCTTCGGTGAAAGCCGGACTGCAAGCCTATGAAGCTGGAAAAGGAAATCCGAGACAAACCGAAGCTGATGTAAAGAATAGACCTTATGATTATAAATATCAATTTGATGAGAATACTTTTAAATATTTAGATGGTCAAAATATTTCTAGATATAGTAGTTCATGGTCTGGAAGTTGGCTAAGTTATGGTGACCATTTAGCAGCCCCAAGAACATTTGATATATTTTCTGGGGAAAAAATTATTGTTAGGGAAATTACAGGAACATATCCCAAAAGTTTAATTGCAACTTATTCAGATGAATTATTTCTTTTTAATAGGAGCAATATTGCAATCGTAAAAAAAGATCGTTCTGGCTTTTCATTAAAATATATTCTTGCCATACTAAATAGTAAGTTGATGTCTTATTATTTTATAAAGAATACACCAAAAGCAGTAAGGCAAATGTTTCCCAAAGTGATTCTCCAAGACCTGAGAAAGTTTCCTGTTAAAATTTCAGATCTAGTTCAACAACAACCTTTCATAGACAAAGCAGATATAATGCTCGAAAAGAATAAAGAGCTAACCCAATTTTCAGAACAGTTTATTAAACTACTACAAACAAAGATTCAAACAGTCAACATCAATAATAAATTACAGAGTTGGTATTCATTAATGGCAACTGATTTTTTTAAAGAGCTTACAAAACAAAAAATAAAACTTCCACTATCCGAACAACAGGAATGGCTTCAATATTTTGAGCAGGAAAAAATAAACGCAAACAATATTCAACAAACAATACAGCAAACCGATGCAGCAATTGATGCAATGGTGTATCAATTATATGGCTTAACTGATGAAGAGATTGGGATTGTGGAAGGAAAATAACGTCTTTGCGAGGAGGAGGTACGCCACTCCTCCGTCCTTGCGGTGAGGAGGCATGCCACTCCTCCGTCTTTGCGAGGAGGAGGCACGACGACGAAGTAATCTAATAGTAAACTAACGATATAAGATTGCTTCGTCACTGCGTTCCTCGCAAAGACGTAAAAACACATTAACGTATTTACTGAGAGGAGGCACGACATTCCTAAGTTTTTGCGGGGAGGAGGCAGGACGACGAAGTAATCTAATAGTAGACTAACGATATAAAATTTCTTCGTCACTGCGTCCCTCGTAAAGGCGTACAAAGACATTAACGTATTTTCAATGATGAGGCACACCACTCCTCAGTTTTTGCGGGGAGGAGGCACGACGACGAAAGGGCCAAATATTTATTCATCTGCTGAAGGGCTGCACGGATAGAAGCGAAAAGCCCGGTGAAGCCTTTGTGTGTTGGCTTCTGCGCCGTACTTGCAGCGGATAGCCGGAGCAGATGTTGAAAAAAGATGTGATTGATGAGAGCCCCGTATATTTTCACCCACCACAATTTTTATTTTTCAGGCAACAAAACTCTTCGAAATAGTATCATACTGTTTCAAAAGTAATTGCATGAAAACCTTACACAAAAACCTTACAGTATTATTATTGGCCATCTTTATTACTGTTGCCTACATCAGTTGCCAAAAACAATTAGCCGGTGATGGTATAACGATCACAACTCCTGTTGATGACCAAACGCTTACCGGCGCCTCGGTTCAGGGTTATGTAACTAATGAGAACGGGCAACCTGTAAATGGCGCTATGGTAATAAGTGGTACTGCCAACACAACAACAGATGTAAAAGGGTACTTCCGTTTTTCAAATATTCAGCTTTCAAAAAATAACGGTTATGTAAAAGTTACCATGCCCGGTTATTTTACCGGCAGCAGAAGTTTTGTAACTAACACGGGCCGGGTGAATCATGTGCGCATTCAATTAATTCCAAAAACCAATGCAGGTAATATTGATGCAAGTGCAGGCGGCTCTGTTACATTGTCATCAGGCATCAGCATAAGTTTGCCCGCAGGCAGTGTGGTGAATGCGAGCACCAATGCAGTTTACACAGGCAAAGTAAATGTTGCTGCTGCATGGATAGATCCAACTTCCAATTCATTAATTGACCAGATGCCCGGCGATTTGCGTGGTATTACAACAAACGGTGGTGAAGCAGGTTTGCAAACATTTGGAATGGTTGCGGTAGAACTTTCCGGAAGCAGTGGCGAACTTTTGCAAATAGCCCCCGAAAAAAAAGCGACAATTAATTTTATCATTCCTTCTTCAATCGCATCGTTTGCACCCGCCACAATTGATCTCTGGCACTTTGATGAAACAGCAGGCAGATGGAAACAGGATGGTACTGCAACAAAAAGTGGAAATAAATATATTGCTGAAGTAAGTCATTTTTCTTTCTGGAATTGTGATGCGCAATTTCCTTTGATAACTTTTTCTGCTTCTTTTGTTACAGCAAACGGAAGCCCGTTAGTACATACTCAAATAAGAATAAAAAGAGTTGTAAATAATGCTGCAGGTTATGGAATAACTGATTCAACAGGATATGTTTCCGGCAAGATACCTTCAAATGAAGCATTGGTACTGGAAGTTTTGGATCAATGTGGTAATTCGATATATTCACAAAATGCAGGCCCATATACTGCCAATGTAAATCTTGGAACCATTACTGTTATCACTTCAACCACTTCATTAATTACTGTTAGCGGCACACTTATAGATTGCAGCAATGCCGCTGTTACCAAGGGTTATGTTGAAATATATCTTTCAAACAGGTATTATAAAGTTGCTGTTAACAATGGAAATTACAAAGCTACTGTAACCAATTGCACACCGAATACATCTCTAACAATAATTGGAGTTGATAATGTTGCCAACCAGCAAAGCGCTGCACAAACTGTTACCATAAGCTCACAGGCAGTTGTTGTTCCTGCTTTCCAGGCTTGCGGTACATCGTCATTGCAAACAATAGATTATACAGTTGATGCAACTGCTTTTACTATTACTGCACCTCCTGATTCAATATCTACAAATGGTTCAGGAACTTCTACTCCTCCCAATAGTAATGATGGTTATATTTCAGGATACAGTCCAACAAATTCAACCAACAGGATAACATTTTCATTTAATGCCACAGTTGCTGCCCCCGGCACTTATCCGTTAAAATTTATGAGTATTGGGCAGATTGATTCTACTGTTATAGCCACACCTTCACCTGTTGTAACAATTACGCAATATGGACCATCAGGCCAGTTTATTATTGGCAATTTTAGTGTACAGCTAAAAAAATTGTCAGATAACTCCCTGCATCCTGTAACCTGTAATTTTAAAGTGAGAAGAAGATAAAATTAATTAGTGCATATTTTGATCCCATTGCTTTTGCAGTGGGATTTTTTGTACTCTTTGCCCCGGTTTTGTTTCCTCACTAACTGAAACTTAACAATTGTATTTTATGCGGACAGTATCAAGCCAGGAAAATTTTTTCGTTTTAAAATTATATAGTGTAATTTGATCCTCCACTTATTAGATTCATTAACCATCTTGTGAAAAACAACCCTGACTGCTGATAATTCCACAAAAACAACCTACATTTTTAACAACCTGAAAACTCAGGTACAAAACTTTTGTGTATGAAAAAATTAAAGGTCTTTTTATTTTCTTTTTTATTTATTGTTTTTGTATTTCCATCATGCAATACCACAGATAGTGGAAAAACTACAGATACAAAAATTACAGACATTCCCGCTACAACTAAATCGGCAGATGCATTAGCCTCATTTAAAGAAGGGCTGGCATTTTCTGATATGGGAAACGGAATAAAAGCCAGGGCTGCATTTAGTAAAGCCATAGAACAGGATCCAAAATTCGGAATGGCTTATCTTATGAGGGCTGGCTCTTCTCCTACTGCTAAAGAATTTGCAGATGATGTTGCAAAAGGAAAAGCAAATGTAGATAGTGCAAGTTCATGGGAAAAAACGTATGCAGATTTTCTGGCAACCAATTTAACAGGAGAAAGAGAAAAGGGAATGGAATTAATTCAAAAAATTGCTGCCGAATATCCTGATGCAGCAAGAGCACAGGTTTACCTGGGATCTTCGTATGCCGGAAATAAACAGTTTGATAAAGCACGGGAATGTTATACCAAAGCAATTCAGGTAGATCCCAAATGGGCTGGAGGTTATTCTGCATTAACCGGTTCATACCTTTTTGATGAGCCAAAGGATTTAAAAAAGGCAGAAGAAAATGCATTGAAGCTTGTTGAAATGAATCCCAAAAGTGCAGGCGCTCAAATTACTTTAGGAGATTGCAACAGGGCACAGAATAATATGCAAAAAGCAAAAGATGCATATACAAAAGCGGTAACACTTGATACAAATGCACCCGAGGCATATTACAAATTGGGCCATGCCAATACCTATCTTGGCAACATGGAAGAAGCCCGGAAAAATTATACCGATGGTGGTATGCATGATGTAAATAAACTTGGTTCTATATTCAATATTGCAAATACATGGCTATATGCTGATGATACAAAAGGTGCAGAAAAATATCTTATGGATCAAATGACTTCTTCAGGTACATTAGATGCCAGTCAAAAAAGTGGCTTTCTTACTACGGTTGCTGCAATTGCAATTCATAATAATGATGCTGCAACATTAAAAAATGTTGTTTCTATGCTGCAGCCTTTGTCTAACCAAATAACTATGGATCTGGGAAATACAACAGAAACAAAAATATTTGGCAAAGCTGATTCCTTGCATTGGCAGGCTATGATAACCATTGTTGATGGAAAATTTGACCAGGCAAAGAGTATTTTAGAAGCCATGAAAACTGTATTGAATCCTATTAAAGACAGTCGCAAACTGGAAGGCTACGAATATGATATGGGAATGCTAAGTATGAAGCAAAAAAATTATGCTGATGCAATCAGTCATTTTGAGAAAGCTGATCCGGTTCCTATTTATAATAAATATATGCTGGCAAAAGCAAACGAAGCAGCAGGCAATAAAGACAAAGCTTCTGCTCTGTATAAGGAAGTGGCTGCCTACAATTTTAATGATGTTGGTAATGCTTTAGTTAGAAGTGAGGTAAAGAAAAAATTAAGTACACCATAAAACTGTTCAAGAGGATACTAATCCTTAAAAAATAATTTTTAAAGCCAGGCTATAAAGCCTGGCTTTTTTATTTCTACATAAACAAACCGTTGATGGAAGAAATTTGTTTCGTCCTTCTAATTTGATTATGTTGCTTCACAAAACAATCTTTTTATTTTTCCTCAATAAAATTTTTAAATTAAACGTATGAGAAGATTATCTCTTTTTATTGCTATTGTAGTTATTGGTAATTTTTGTAGTACAGCGCAACAGTTGGTACTTCGCCAACCTGCAATTAATAATGATGGTTCACTTGTTGCATTTTCTTTTCAGGGTGATATTTGGACGGTGCCTGCAACCGGCGGCAAAGCCACAAGGCTTACTATCCATGAGGCTTACGAGGGAAACCCAATATTTAGTCCTGATGGAAAACAGATAGCTTTTTCCGGCGCCCGGTTTGGCAACAACGATATTTTTGTAATGCAAACAGGTGGCGGAATGCCAAAGCGTTTAACATATCATTCAGCCGCAGATAATATTTCAAGCTGGACACTTCCGGATAAAATTTTGTTTTCTACATCAAGAGAATTTAAACAAATAGAAAGGCCATTGGAAGTATATTCCATCAACCCGAAAGGTGGAACAGAAAGCCGTATGCTTGATGCCGTTGGTTTTGATCCGGTATTTTCTCCTGATGGAAGATTTCTTGCATTTGTTCGGGGTGATATTAATCCTGTTGCAAGATATGCGTACAAAGGCAGCAGCGACAGGAATATATGGATATACGACATCAAAAATAAAACTTATACCCAAATGCCCGGTTTTGCAACCAACGATATTTTACCACAATGGGGCAGCAATAATTTGTTGTATTTTTTAAGCAGCAACGATGGTGCTTACAATTTGTATCGCTTAAAAATGGATAATGGAAAGGCAAATGGAAAGCCTGAAAAACTTACTGAATATAAAGATGAGTCCATCCGTTCATACAACATTTCTGCTGATGGAAATTCTATCGTGTTTGAAAAAGATATGAATCTCTACACAATGAGAACTGATAAAGGCAATGCAAAAAGATTAGATGTGCAGATAAGTGCAGACGATCGCTTAGATGCAACTGAACAAAAAACACTCACAACTGGAGCCAATGACTATGCACTTTCTCCTAATGGAAAAATGATCGCCTTCACACTTCGCGGCGAAGTTTTTATTAAAGAAGCTGATAAAGAAAAATCAAGAACCATTAATGTATCCAATCATTCTTACCGTGATGTGGAACCCGCATGGTTAAACGATTCTACGCTTATTTTTTGCAGCGACAGGGCCGATGGAAATTTTGATATGTACCTGTACCGCTCTTCTGATACAACAGAACGCAGCATGTACAAAAGTTTAAAACATGAATTGAAACAAATAACAAAAACTCCCGTAGATGAAACCTCTCCTGTCGTTTCTCCTGATGGAAAAAAGATCGCTTATGTACGCGGCCGCGGAATATTTGTTGTGTGTGATATTTCCTCCGAAGGAAAACTTTCTAATGAAAAAATATTAAGTGATAGTTGGGCAGCGCCGCAGGGAATTGCATGGAGCCCCGATAGTAAATGGCTGGCATATTCAATTAATGATCTTTACACTAACGAAGAAGTTTACATTCAGGCCGCAGATAATTCCGCCAAAGCAGTAAATGTTTCTATGCATCCACGTGCAGACCGAAGCCCGGTATGGAGTGCAGATGGATCTAAGCTTGGTTTTATTTCTGAACGCAGTGTAGGCCGCAGTGCAGATGTATGGTTTGTCTGGCTGAAAAAAGAAGACTGGGAAAAAGAAACACAGGACTGGCAGGATAGAGAAACTCCGCCTGTTGATGCAACAGCAAAACCAGCTGATAAAAAAGTTATAAAGCCAATCAAAATTGATTTTGATAAAATATACGAACGTGTAGTGCAGGTAACAGGTTTTGCAGGAGACGAAGGTGATCTTTCTATTTCAAAAGATGGTGAAACATTTTATTATACCACCGCAACAAGCACAGCAAAAGGAAGAGATCTGTATAGTATTAAATGGGATGGAAAAGATTTGAAAGAAATAACGAAAGGTGGTACTAATCCTACCAATGTTTCTATGGATCGTGATGCGAAATATTTGTATTATACAAAACTTGGAGCATTGGGAAGGATAGATTTAAAAACAAGTTTGGCAGAACCCCTCCCCTTCATCGCAAAAATGAAAATTAATTATACAGCCGAACGCACACAGGTTTTTGAAGAAGCATGGCGCACCATTCGTGATGGTTATTATGATCCAAAATTTCATGGCAACGACTGGAACAAGCTGCATGACAAATACAAAGAGAGAACTGTGAATTCCAGCACCACCAACGATTTCAGTTATATGTTTAACCTGTTGCTGGGAGAACTAAACAGCAGTCACATGGGACTTACAGCACCCGAACGTGTTGAAACACAAAAAGAAAGTACAGGTTTATTAGGTACTGAATTGTCGCCGGTAAAAGATGGAATGAGAGTAAATCACGTGATACCCGAATCACAGTCAGACAAAGCAGGAAATAAATTATATGAAGGCGATATCATCACAGCAGTAAATGGCGAAGCATTTAATGAAAATGAAAATTTTTATAATATGCTTAATGGTTTGGCCGGTGAAAAAGTTTTGCTGAATGTAAAAGATAAAGATGGTAAACAAAGAGAAGTTGTTGTTCGCCCTGCCGCAACGCTTACCAATAAATTATACGATGAATGGGTGGCTGATAGAAAAAAACTTGTTGAAAAATTTTCCGGCGGAAGGCTTGGCTATATTCATATCAAGAGCATGGACTTTGCAAGTTTTGAAGTGGTAGAAAGAGAATTCACCGTTGCCGGTTATGGTAAAGAAGGATTGGTGATTGATGTTCGTTATAATGGTGGCGGTTCCACTACAGATTATCTTATGACAATTCTAAATTATAAGCAACATGCATACACCATTCCACGAGGAGCAAGTAATGATCTTGAAAAAGATAAATTGAAGTTTAGGGAATATTATCCTATTGGCGAACGCCTTGTGTATGCTGCGTGGACAAAGCCTTCTATCGCATTATGTAATGAAGGAAGTTACAGCAATGCAGAAATATTTTCTCATGCATATAAAAACTTAGGTATCGGAAAATTAGTTGGTGTTCCCACAAATGGTTCTGTAATTTCAACAGGAGGGAAAACTTTAATGGATGGTTCGTTTGTTAGATTACCGGGAAGGGGTTGGTATGTAAAAGCTACCAATAAAGATGAAGAGTTAGGCCCGGCTATTCCGGATATCATTGTAGAGAACCTACCAGACTGGATCGCCAGGGGCACAGATGAACAATTAAAAAAAGCTACAGAAGAATTGTTGAAAGAAATTGATGCGAAAAAAATAATTCATTAGGTTATAATTTTTATCAAGGGCTGATGTATAAATGCATCAGCTTTTTATGCTCCCGGGCAATGTCATTAAGTTAAGAATATACATACAAACCAGGAAGGTTTTTTTTCAAGATTTTAAATTGAGAAAGAATTATAAAACCTTCTTGGTTTGTGTTAAGCCCGCATTTAAAAGAACTACCTTGCCCCGTTCAACCAAAAACATGAATAACCAATTTGATCTGCTGATTGATAGTTACCTGGAAAATAATGTTGGAATTGATGCCTGTTTTTTAAATGAAGATCTTTCAAATGGTTTGCAGGAAAATATTTTGCAGTTACAAAGAGACGAAATGATGACCGATGCAGGCATTGGCAATGAACTGGTAAAAGATATAAATCAAAAAATGCGGGGTGATAAAATTTACTGGATGGATAAAAGCCATACCAATATTTACGAACAGGAGTTTTTAAGGCGTGCAGAAGATTTTATTGACCGGCTCAACACTACCTGTTATACAGGCATAAACGCATACGAATTTCATTATGCAGTTTATGAAGAAGGTAGTTTTTATAAGCGGCATAAGGATCAGTTTAAAAGTGACAGCAACAGGAAATATTCTCTTATTAATTATTTAAATAAAAACTGGCTTGAGGAAGATGGCGGACAATTGTTAGTTTATCAAAAGGAAGAAGTACAGAAAATTTTACCCCAATCCCAAACAGCGGTATTTTTTAAAAGTGATGAAATGGAACATGAAGTAACAAAAGCTAATCGCCGCAGAATGAGTATTAGTGGCTGGCTAAAGCGGATATAGTTACTGATAAGAGAAATAATTTGAAAAATAAAATGAAAGTAAATCAATTCCGGCGTTATAAAATCTTCCACTGATTTTATGGATTTTCTTATGTACATATAACACCTGAAATAAAAAATTACTATTTTTTACAGTTGTTATCCTCTCTGTTTTACTCCTGTTCAATCATAAGGCAATTAATTATCCTATTTTATCGTTTACTATAATGTGCCCCTTAGGCGCATAATTTTGAAATAAATTATATCCAAAATTGATTATCTCCAAGTTAAAAGGAACTCAATACTAAATTAAGTTAACCTGGCAATGAATAGAAAAACCGAAAAGACAACCATCCTGTTTGTCAATAAAAACCACAAGGTTATTAAGCCTATCCAGGTCTCCAGCAAAATAATTTTAAATTGGAAAAAATACCTTTTGGCTGTATCCTTTGTGTTCTTCTCTTTAATAGGTATGATAGTTTACATGACCACCAACAAAATTCAACAAAACAAATTACAGGAAGCGCTTTCTAAAAAGGTACAATCAATGCACCTGCTTATATCCCAGGTTGATACCAATGCAGTTCGGGAAAAGTTTACAAAGATTGATAGTGAACTATCAACCATAAACGGTTTTTTAAAAGCCAGGGGAATACAAACTTTATTTAAAGGACCACAGGGCGGCGAGGCCGATAATGATATTGTATCAACTGATGAAATGAGTAATTTTTATGAAGGGTACTTAAACCGAATTATTTACAACATATCTTATACCCCTTTAGGTTTACCATTTCCCGGCTCCATTACATCTACATTCGGGCATCGTGAAAATCCATTTGGCGGTTCTACAATAGAAACACATAAAGGCCTTGACATAAAAGGCCCCATAGGCGCACAGGTAAAAGCTATGGCAAAAGGTGAAGTAGAGTTTGCAGGACTTAAGGGTGGATTTGGAAATTGTATAATTTTAAAACATGGCAATGGTTTCGAAACGCTTTATGGTCATTTATCAAAAATTTTGGTAACTGTTGGTCAGCAAATTAACATCGGTCAGCAAATTGGCAGTATTGGTTCTACAGGCAGATCTACAGGGCCTCATTTGCATTACGAGATACACCGCAACGGACAAAAAATTAATCCTGAAACTTTTTTAACCCTCCAATAATTATGTTTAAAAAAAATAAAAATAAAAAACCTTTAGAAATCAATGAGCAGGAAATTTCAACTCTTATCGGCGAAGGCTATCTCTTTACAGGAGAGCTGCAGGGTTCATCTGTTATAAGGGTTGAAGGAAAAATAATTGGAAATGTAAATGTTGATGGCGGAGTTGTATTAGGCGAAAAAGGATATATCGAAGGCAACATAACATCCAGCTCAGTCATCATTTATGGAACCGTAAATGGCAATGTAAAAACAACTCAACTGGAAATAAAAAAAACCGGCCATGTTAATGGAGAGATCACTACTGATACGCTTGAAATAGAACTGGGCGCACAATACAATGGCAGGTTAAATATGCAGCCACAGCAAATATTGAAGGCTTCATAGTATACTACATAAATTTGCAATCAGTTGCACAATAAAAATAGGCAGCTTTATTTGCTTTTTATCAAAGCACCTTGTGCCCCAGTGTTTGGATGATAACTCTTTTGTCCTGATAACTGTATCTTAATTCAATCTTTTTTACATCAATTTTTTTCAATACCTACGGCGGAGGCTAAGCTATAATTTATTTTATTGACCATAATAAATTTGTAATATTTTTGTACGCCAAATTATTTTGTTTTAATTCAATAAATAAATGAAACCTAAATCTATACTATTACTTCTTACAGGCATTGCAATTGGTGCAATTGGAGGATTTTTATTTACTCCGCAAAAAGGACGATCTAAGAGAAGAAAAGAATTATCTAAAAAATCAAAAAAATACAAAAAAGCTTTTAAAGAAACTGCTTCTAAATACAAGGAGAAACTTGGCGATATTTAAAAGATAAGTAAAAATGTTGAATGTTATATGCATTAACAGATGAAGAGTAAGATCTCTGAAATTTAAAAATAAATCAGTCATCATTTTGCTTTTTAAAAAACACGACTATCTTTGTACCGGCGATATGATATAACTCCTCATCGCTGTTATTTCCGGCTAACAATCCCAATCCTTCTAAAAAATCCCACAAGAATGTTATTAACTGACCGTCATGAAAAAAGTATTGCTTATACTCATTCTGCAAAATTTTGCTGCTGCCGTAGCACATTGCCAGTCATTTTCTGTTGATGAACTGATAACTTTGTCAAATTTGCCATCAAATAACATTGATCACTTTATGAGGAAGAAAGGGTTTGTTCTTTCCGGCAGCATATCTGATAGTGTTACAATGAGAGCGGGTTTCATTCAAAAACTTAAATCAAATAAAAAGGATATAGAGACTAAAAGAAGTATTGATATTTATATAAAGAATGATGCAAAATGTTTTACGTTACATACCTCAGTATTAAATGAATACATAGAAGGCCAGCAAAGAATCATAAAATCAGCATTTATTTATGATACGCTGAAAAATGTAAGTAAAGCATCTTCAATGCTTTTTCAAAAAGATAATATTACTATCATGGCCACCAGGGAAGTACGGGATAGTATTATGCAGTACAGTTTTGAATTAAAACAGAAATCAATTCCGTCTTCTTTAAAGTATGCAGAAGATCTGCTCCAATTTGATTCTCATGAATTTCTTGTTAGCTTTTTTGGCGAACAAAATGTAAAAAAAGATTTGTATTACCTTTCTGAAAAAGAATTAAAAAAGTGTTCTGTTTTATTTAGCGGTACCCCCCGCCAGGCTGTTTTTGTTTGGGGAGATGAAATTAATCTTAATAATCTTTCATATGTTATAGTAAGCAATGTACTTCCTACTGAAGGTGCTAAAAAGATCAATCCTCTTTCCGGTAACAATGAGTGGCAATTGAAAAACGGAATATATCCGGGCATGGCTATAAAAGACCTTCTGAAAATAAATGAAATGGATTTTGATATTTATGGTAATAAATCGGAGCTGGCATTTATAGTAAAACCTAACGAATACGGAAAAATTGATTTTAAAAAAACTGCAGTAATGCTAAGCTGCCATGGATGTTTTGATAATAAAATATTTAATCAAAAATTAGTTAGTGCATTGGACGTGGCAAAAGCAAATCTCCCTATGCTTGTTTTTGATGTTGTAATATACTCGTCATTCCGTTAACTTAATTACATAGAACGGAGAGCAATTTTTTTAGAGCGTATTCGCAGACTATGGACAGCAGCTCTTTTATCATCTTACCATACTAAGTATAGAGGAGGTGTTTTAAAGCACTCAAAGAAAACTTATAATATAATAAATACAACACCTCTTATTAATTGTGAATTATTTTTTAAATCTATAATATATGGGTAAGCTCCGGTTGAAAGAAGTTTTCCTTTAAATTTTCCATCCCATGATTTAGTAATGCCATGGTTATCAAAAACAATTTGGCCATACCTGTTGAAGACTTTAACATCAGCATGAGGATAAGCTTCCAATGTTTCAATATGCCATGTATCATTTATGCCATCATTATTGGGAGTAAAAGCGTTTGGAATAAACAGGTTTTTAAAAACTTTGACCAATACATTATCTGTAGCCGTTGTACAACCCTTATTTGATATTACATGTAATGTATAGATTTTATTAGCAGGTGGACTTACAGAAGGGGTAAGTGTTCCAGCTGCCGTTATATATTCAGGCGGGGTCCAGGAATAAGTAATATCAGTTCCACCTGCAACGCCATCTAAAACAACAGACTGGCCTTCAATGATGACCTTATCAGGACCTGCATCCGCCTTTGGGTTTTTATCTACTACTATCATCACTGAATCGGATGATTTGCATTTATTATTGGTAACTGTTAGAATATATAATGTGGTTTGTTTAGGAAGTGCTACGGGGTTTGGAATATTTGCATTGGAAATTGTTGCTGCATTATTCCACTGGTATAATATAATATTACTTCCTGTACTATTAAGTTGAATTGCCGTTCCTTCGCAAATCTCTGAATCATTGCCTGCATTTACAACAGGCTTAATACTTACACTTGCTATTGTTGAATCTTTGCTGGTACAACCTTTGGCAGACGTTACGTTTACATAATAGGTGCCACTGTTACCAGTTACAGCCATAGGAATAAAAGGAGATTGCGCAATGCTTGAAAAATTCACCGGCCCCGTCCATGAAAATAATATTCCGTCGTTAGCATTAAAAAATAATGTATCCCCCATACAGCTACCATGGTTAGACGCAGCCACTACCGGGAATTTATTTACACTTATTTTAATAACGTTAGACACAATGGAACAGGAGGAAATATTCATATTGCTTCGTTGGGATACAGCAAATCTGTATAAATAATCCCCGGGCAGCGTTACAGATGGACGTACATATGTTGTATTGGTGGCCCCGGCAATATTCATCCATGTGGCACCATTGTTTGTACTAACCTGCCATTGGAACACGGGATCATTGTATCCTGCAGAAACAGTTGCCTGCAAAGTAAAAATAGAATTATCGCCGGTGCATACATCCACTGAATCCGGTGATCCTTTTATATTTGCTGTAACCAAAGGACCGCAGGGACGAAAAGTAATATCATCTAATAAAAGATCATTACCGCAACCTCCGGGGGCATTATTTGTCATTCTTAATACAACTGAATTTATTCCTGTAGTGGTTGAAAAAAAGAATCCATATTGTTTCCATTCCGGAAAACTTGAGGAAGCGATATCACCTGTTTTATAAGTTTGTAAAATAGTACCGGTAATAGTTTCAATAGTAAAAGTAATATCTGGTTTAATTCCTGCACCACCACAGGAACCTGGTTTTAGAACATTTAGTATCCATGCTGCAAATTCGTAAGTAGTATTTGGGCAAAGACCATCTACTGTTTTTACAAAAAAATCGCCGGGATTAAAGGAAGCATTCACAACCATCATATACCCATTTATATCTCCGGGGGTATGATCTTCTGATACACTATGCCATGAAAAACCAAAACAATTGCTTGTAGAGTTAGCAATGGTATAATATCCATCGTTTGGGCAATCTGCGGCTAAATAAATATAATTGGTTAAGTTATTTAATGGTGCCCCAGGATTGGAGCCTGAGCCAAACGTGATATTTACTACCGGATCTCCGAGGCTGCCCGTGCATAACTGTCCAAATATTTTACAGGAAAAATTAAAAGTAAATAACAAAAAAATACTTAAAATTTTTACCTGTTGTTTCATTATAAATTCCAGCTTACTATTTTAACCGGCTTCTAAGTTCATCAAATAAAAGCAAATGAAACAATATATTCAAAAAAAAATAACAGCAAGAAAACTAATCCGCCGCCAATACTAAACATTGGGGAAGTCTCGGTACAAGAAGCCCTGTTAGAAGCTAAGCTTTATTACTGCGATATCAGAGCGGGGAGATAATCTATCATTCCTTCAATCCTTTTATTTCTATTCGTACATCTGTACGGCATGGATTTCCAAATTCAGTGTCTATCATTTTATTATCGTTTATGACCTTGTAGAAATCATTCAGGAATTTGATAGTTGTTTTTAAATATTTGCCACTAAGCAATGAACAGTTTGTGTATACTTTATAAAAGTCATCTTTAAGTTGATTGAACAATTGAAAAGTTTTTGAAAAGTCCTTATTATCTTTTACACAAAATCCCCGGTATAACCGGTCACGAATAGAAGTAATTTCCAGTTCGGGTGCAGGTTTTGCATAAGGCGCATCTACAATCCCTGCATGATCAAAATCATATGGAACCGCAAAAGGCGCTTTTGTAGAATCACTTGTAATTAATTTAATGTTTTGTAAAAAGGGTACTGACCAATCAGTATTTCCGATCATGTATTGAAAAACGGCCATCGTTAAAAACTGTTTCGTTTCTATATTTTTCATGGGTAGCATTTTTTTGTTCCACACAAAAGATTTGTTACGATCAGCTAATTTCTTTTCATCTTCAAGAAGTATGCAATAATGCGTTTCGTTATTCCCTTTTCTTACAGAATCTTCAAATTCTACCTGCACTAATTTAGCTTTAAAGCTTATTTGTGTGATTAAATTATATAATTTATACACAAGCCATTCTCTGATCACATATTCATCGCCCTGGCAGGGAACAACCAACTTGAGTTTCTTTTGATTTTCAAAAACTGAACCATTTATTTGGGATGCATTGGTAAAATTTAAAAGGAGCGGTGGCATTTTACAATTTGCAACACTCCGGCGAAAATTTCCTCTTGTTTTTACCATTACCCCAAGCGATGATACACTACTATCATTTGTTTTATACTGGAGTAATATTGGATGATAGGATATATTCTTATCCCTGTCATTAAACAGGGTTTTAAGTTTACCAATTAATTTAAAATGGAGAATGTCATCATTTCCAAAAAGCCGGTCATGTATATCAACAAGCTTTATTTTCTCATCGGTTTTACTGGTATTTTTTTGTGCCTGTGCGGTTACAAAGTATAATGTAAAAAAGCAACAGAAGAAGATTTTGAACAGCCTTGAAAATATCATACCGGAAATTTTATCAATGAATTAATTCATTCCATGGTACAGGTTGGTAATAAATGTAAATATGCATTTTTTTTTTAAGTTAGTAATAACTGCAAAAACCTTGCGATATACTTTGGTAAATCATATTAATAATAAGCCCGGCCCTTGTGTTACTGATACGCCGAATTAAGGGAATATAAATTAAGGGCATCTCTAATTACTGAACTTTCCAAAAGTTGGTAATTATAAACTAACGCCAATGTTTAATTTAAACTTTTGGAAAGTTTAAACCTACTGTTATTAGAGATTTCCTTGAATAAATTAATCTCTAATTTAATAACCT
>JANXQO010000174.1 GCA_025353485.1 Chitinophagales bacterium | reverse complement strand
CCTGTATTTGCAAACGCATTACATCGCCGCATTCAGGTGCACCAACCAACCCGGTACCAACATTTTTTTGACTTTTGTCCAATGTGCCAACATTTTTTGGATTTTGATAGTGGTCAATCACTTTATCTGAGTATGCCATATTTTTAGTTTATAGTTTGTAGTTGAAAAGTTGATATGTTGATATGTTGATTGGTTAAAAAGTTATGGTTTGGGTTTAGCTAACTCATTAACTCATTACTATTATCAATGCGCTGCCCATTCAATTTTATTAAGATCAATTCCTTCTTTATACATCTCCCATAACGGGCTCATTTCTCTCAACCTTAAAACGGTATTACTTACCTGTTCAATGGTATAATCTATTTGTTCATCTGTTGTAAATCTACCTAATCCAAAACGTAACGAAGAGTGTGCCAGGTCATCACCCAAACCCAATGCTTTTAAAACATAAGACGGCTCTAATGATGCGGAAGTGCAGGCTGAGCCTGAGCTCAACGCAATGTTTTTATTAAAACCCATCAATAACCCTTCACCTTCTACATGCTTAAAAGAAATGTTTGTTACCTGCGGCAAACGGTGTTCTCTGCTTCCATTAACATACGCCTCTTCTAATTTTAAAAATGATTCCTCAAGCCTGTCTCTCAATTTACTTATGCGTGCATTATCACTCTCCATATCCTGCATGCATATTTCGCAGGCTTTTCCAAAACCTACAATACCCGGAACATTTAATGTACCGCTACGCATGGATCTTTCATGACCGCCACCATCCATTTGTGCGGTAACTTTTACTCTCGGATTTTTTCTGCGGACATACAAAGCGCCAACACCTTTTGGTCCATACATTTTATGTGCACTAAAAGCCATCAGATCAATACCATCACTAATTACATTAACCGGAATTTTACCAACAGCCTGTGTGGCATCTGTAAAAAATAATGTGCCGTGTTTTTTGGCAATAGCGCTTATTTCTTTTACAGGTTGTAGTGTTCCTATCTCATTATTGGCATACATAATTGCAACCAAAATTGTAGTAGGCTTTATGGCAGCTCCCAGTTCTTTCAAATCAATTAAACCTTCATTATTTACTTCCAGATAAGTTACTTCGCCACCTAATTTCTCAATGTGTTTGCACGTATCCAAAACAGCTTTATGCTCTGTGGTTGCTGTAATAATATGATTGCCTTTTGATGCATACATTTCATACACACCTTTTAATGCTAGGTTATCGCCTTCGGTAGCGCCTGATGTAAAAATTATTTCTTTAGGATCTGCGCCGATTAATTTTGCTACCTGTTCCCTTGCATAATCCACAGCCTCTTCAGCTTCCCATCCAAACGGATGATTGCGGCTTGCTGCATTCCCAAAATGTTCTGTAAAATAAGGTATCATGGTCTCCAATACACGTGGATCCATTGGTGTGGTAGCATTGTTATCTAAATAAACGGGCAACTTCAACATAAATAAAATATTTCTAAAACAAATTTACAGTAAAACAGCAGGACTATCTATTATATAAATGGTAAAGAAACAGTTTTTACCAAAATCGAAAGAGGATTGTCTGAACTGGAATTTTGTCTGAACCATGATTTTTGGGATTACAGGATTAATGGGATTAAAAAGCATATTATGTATCTTCATTCTCATGATTCCCACTAATCCCATAAATCACAGTTTAGACAATGAAAGTTGAACATATTGGCATTGCCGTAAAGCATTTATCATCTTCCATTTCTTTGTTTGAGAAATTATTGAACACTCCCTGTTATAAAACCGAGGCCGTTGAAAGTGAATTAGTGAATACGGCTTTTTTTAAAACAGGTGACAGCAAAGTGGAATTGGTAGAAGGCTATTCTCCCGAAAGCCCAATCTATAAATTTATTGAGAAAAAAGGTGAAGGCATTCATCACATTGCTTTTGAAGTGGAGGATATTGAAGCCGAAATAAAACGATTGGTTAAGGAAGGATTTACATTGATAAATGAAACTCCAAAACAGGGAGCCGATAATAAAATGGTTGCTTTTTTACATCCAAAAAGTACGAATGGGGTTTTGATAGAGTTGGTGATGGAGAAGAAATAAAATGATAGTTAATACTCATTTATCCTGATGTATAAAAGGTTTAACTATGAAAAATTTAATACTAAATATGCTTTTGATTGCTATTATAAGTTGCAATCCTCAAAAGTCAATAATTAAGCAACAAAGAATTTCTTGGGGTTATAAAAATTGGGTAAAAGATTTTAAAGATAGAACTTTCTGCAAGTGCTTATTAGTAGGGTACGGTCAAAAGAGAATTGTAGATTCAATTTACGAAATTGATAAAATTTACTATAACCCTATTGCGATTGCAATATTTGATCTTAAAATTGATAGTGTCTTACAAAAAGAACTTTTAAAAATGAGGAGTGATTCTTTATTATCGATAAGCATTATCTCAGAAGCTGCTGCTGGTAAAACAGTATTTCGGCATTGCCTTAATTTTTACAAAAGCAAAGAATTAAATTCTGTTGTCAAAATGGAATCATTAAAATGGAGTAGGATTTCAAATATAGATTCTTTAGTTTATAAAACTATCCCAACATTTTAATTCTACGGACAATACTATTTTGGATCCTTAGGCATCCTCCCACACAAACGGATTATTCCTCTTCTCTCTATCCAATTGTTGTATCTAACTCAACAAAGTTTACAACTTAAACCATTTTATTCTCCTATTCAATCCCTGGCAACAAAATTGTAACTTTGAAAGACAAAATTTTATTATGAACTATGGCGCAATTAATATAGATCCCGAAACAATGGGTGGCACACCGGTTTTCACTGGCACAAGAGTGCCTGTTCAGGCGTTGTTTGATTACATCGAGGGCGGCGAGACCTTAGATGAATTTCTTGACAATTTTCCTTCAGTAAAAAAAGAATATGCAGTGCAGGTATTAGAAATGGCAAGCAAAACTATTACAACAGAAAAAATTTTGAATGAAAATTTTGCTTGATGAAAATTTACCAGCCAAACTTAAATATGATTTTGGTGATGGTTTTGAAGTTAGAACTGTAAAGGATATGGGCTGGCTTGGTAAAAAGAATGGAGAACTTTTAGGATTAGCAGCATTTAATGGATTCGATCTATTTATTACGTTAGACAAGAATTTAAAATATCAACAAAACTTAGATAAGGTTGATCTTAAATTTATTTTGTTGCTCGCTAACGATAACAAGCATCAAACACTTCAACCATTTATTGACAAGGTAAAAACTTTACTGAACAAAACTAACCTACCTAAGTTCTTAGAAGTCTCAATTGATTAATCAATTATCATATTTTGTTATAAAAGATTCTCCCCCACAAAAGGATTACTCTTCTTCTCAACACCAATCGTTGTCTCCGTCCCATGTCCACTGTAAACAATTACATTATCCGGCAATAAAAATAATTTTTGTTTAATGCTGTTTAGTAAAGTTTGGCTATCCGCCATAGGAATGTCTGTTCTGCCAATGCTGCCGTTAAATAAAACATCACCGCCGATAATAAAATTTTGTGCCTTGCAATAAAAACAAATGCTTCCCGGTGAGTGCCCCGGAGCATGAATTATTTCCAGTTCATCTTCTCCCAAAGTGATTGTATCACCTTCGTTTAAAAAAATAAATTCTCCCTGGTAATTATCAAAAGGCATATCATACATCAGCCCTGATGCAGGTGCAAACTGTAAAACAACTTCTTCCATAGGATGCAGGTGAAGAGTAAGATCATACGCTTCGGCAATAAATTTATTTCCAAAAACATGATCAAGATGGCAATGGGTATTAAGCAGCATTTTAGTAATTAATACGTTCTTATCTATAAATGCTTTTAGTTCCTGCTGCTCTTCGGGATAATAACAGCCGGGATCAATAATAATGCATTCATTTTTTTCATTGTAAATAACATAAGTATTTTCCTGTATGGGACTGAATGTGAAAACTTTAATCTTTAACATAACGTAAATTATTACTCAGCTAATTTCATTTTACTGATTAACGGTAATCAATTAATTTTAGGCATAATATAAACCACAACATGCAATATCTAAAGAATCAATTGGCGAAAAAAATTTTTCTTTTCATTTTATCTTTTATATCTCTTTCAATTTCTATTGCACAGGTAAGCAGTGTTGAATATGGAAAGAACCGTCTTCAATTTAAAAAATTCAATTGGCAATATTATCAAACCCAAAATTTTAATACTTATTTCAGCCAGAATGGGCAGGAGCTTGCAAAATATGTTACGCAGGTAGCAGAAAAAGAATTGCCTTCTCTTGAAAACTTTATTGAGTACAGTTTGCAGCGCAGGGCAAACATTGTTATCTACAATAGTTTTAACGATATGAAGCAAAGTAATATCGGTATTGGAATTGATTGGCAGAATACCGGCGGTGTTACAAAACTGGTTAATAATAAAATGCTCGTTTATTTTAATGGCGACCACAATGATCTGCGCAAACAGGTAAGGGAAGGGCTTGCAAGAATATTAACTGATAATGTTTTGTTTGGCGATGACCTTGGAGAATTTGCCGGCAACCAGGCTTTGTTAGATCTGCCGGTATGGCTTACTGATGGCTACATTGCGTATGCCGGGCAAAACTGGAGCGTTGCTTTGGATGATGATCTTAAAAGCGAATTACTCAGCGGCAAATACAGAAATTTTTACCAGCTTGCTTTTGACAGGCCTTTACTCGCAGGCCATGCTTTTTGGTATTACATAGAAGAAAAATATAAAAAAGAAAACACCACTTATTTATTATACCTGGCCCGTGTTTATAAAAATTTAAACAAAGCCTGTCTGCAAATTGCAAAGAAGAAATTTAAAGATGTACTTGCAGATTTTATGGATTATGAGGGAACCCGGTATGATAATGATATTGCCCGCCGCAAAAATTATCCCAAGGGAACAGAGATCACCAGTGTTACTGTAGGCAAACGAACAGACTACTTTCATTTTAATGTAAACCCCAATAAACGAAACGGCTCATTTGCTGTTGTTCAATATAAAAAAGGGCAGTATAAACTTATTTTAAATGAAGAAGACCAGGACAAAGTATTGTTGAAATTTGATGTACGCAGCAATGCCAATGAAATAAATCCTAACTATCCGATGATGGCCTGGGACCCTTTAGGAAAGAGGCTCTCAGTGCTTTACAGCGAGAAAGGAAAAATTATATTATTTGTGTATGATGTGGTTATAAAAACCAAACCTTACACAAGAGATTTTACCCAATATTTTGACCAGGTACAGGATATTAAATACATGCTTGATTACAAACGGCTGGTAATGTCTGCAGTAAAAAACGGACACACAGATATTTTTACTTATGACATTGAGAACGATAAAGTAAAACAGATAACGAATGATGTGTATGACGATCTTGATCCATCTTATGTTTCTCTTATGAATAAAGAAGGAATAATTTTTAGCAGCAACCGGCCTGCGCCTTATGCAAAATCTGCTGATACAGTTTTACCAAATAACCGTTACAATATTTTTTTAGTAACTGATTTTAATACCAATAAAGCAGAACTAAACAGGATAACGCAATTAACCAATTTAAAATTTGGCGATGCCCGCTATCCAACGCAATACAATAATTTACACTTCACTTTTGTAAATGATGAAAACGGTATTGGTAACCGCTATGCAGGTTTTTTCAGTTCGCAAAGAGAAGGGCTAGACACATTGGTTGTAATTGGTGATGACATTCTCCGCAATCCTACAACCAAAGAAGTTGACTCATCATTACGGGCAAATAAAAAAAAGGATGTTGATACTATTGCGGTTGTTGCTGTATCAAGAGACTCTGCCTATATTTTTCCGTTAACCAATTATGGCAGCAGCCTTTTGGAAACAAGGATAGCAGGAGAAAATAACCAGGTAAGTGAAGTAACAAGACAGAGTGATGACAAAATATTATATAAATTAAAAATTGATGAGAATACATTGCGCCGCAGAAATGTTACCAATCCTCCCACTGCTTATATGAAACGCATTTTACAGATGGATAAAATTTCGAAAGGGCAGGAAGCTATAAAAAAAGACAGCACTAAAAAACAGGAAGATATTTTTCAGAATGAATTTGGTAATGAAAAAAAGGATAGTGCTAACAATACAGGTAAAGTTATTAATGGAGGCACTTCCGGCAAACCAACTGTTTTATCTACTGCAAAATTATTTCCTTATAAGCCTCCAAAATTTTCAACTGATTATTTAGTCAGCGGGTTTAATAATTCGGTATTAGGTACCGCCTACCAGTTATACCAGGGCGGCGCAGGACCAATCCAATTAGCTACTTCTACTGCACTTAACGGGCTTATACGAATAGGAACATCAGACTTAATGGAAGATGTAAAATTTTCAGGAGGTGTACGTTTGTCAACTAATTTAAAAGATATTGATTGGCTGTTCCAGTTTCAAAATTTAAGAAAAAGAGTTGACTGGGGAGTTACATATTATAGAAATGTAATTTCAGGAACGAATGGAAAACTTATTGCAAATCTTTACCAGGCAAACGTTATCTATCCATTTGATGCAGTAAAAAGTTTACGGCTAAACCTGGGAGTAAGGCGTGATAGATTGGTTTTCTTTGCCTTTGATCCTGCTACTTTGGATATACCTGAAAACAAAACTTTGTACGGGTTAGCGCACCTTGAATATGTGTATGATAACACTTTAAATCCTGCACAAAATATCTGGAACGGAACCCGCTATAAAATTTACATGGATGTAAACCGAAGTTTAAAGAGTACAGACAGTACAGCAAATAAAAAATTTATTTTTAATGCTGGCTTTGACGCAAGAACTTATTATCCTATCTACCGCAACTTTATTTGGGCAGGCAGGGTGGCGGCAGACTTTAGCTGGGGTAAGCAAAAATTTATTTATTATTTAGGAGGAGTAGATAACTGGCTTATGTTTGGAGATAATGTAAAAATTGACAGAACTACAGGACAAACAAAATATAAATATTTTAATCCCAACAATCCTCCTGATCCTGATAACAGTTATGCTTTTCAATCCCTGGCGGTTAACATGCGTGGCTTTATACAAAATGCTGCCAACGGAAATAATGCTATGGTAATAAACAGCGAATTCCGGTTGCCTGTATTTACTACATTGTTCAGTAAACCTATCAACAATGCATTCCTCAGAAATTTCCAGTTAATACAATTTATAGATTTGGGAACAGCATGGAATGGAAAGTATGATAAATTAAAAAGGCCATCCATTATATATGGCAGTACTCCTGTTCAGGTAAATATAAAAGCTGGTGGTATTGGCCCGTTCCTTGGTGGCTATGGCTTTGGCGCAAGAAGTACGCTGCTTGGTTATTTTATAAAAGCTGATGTAGGCTGGCAAATGAATGGATTCTTTAAAGGAAAACCTATTCTATATTTTAGTATGGGATTGGATTTTTAAATTATGTAAGGTTTGTGTGTTTGATCCGCAGCTAATCATCGTTCATCATTGCGAATCTCAATTGATGGTTTTGTGAAAAAGCCATTGAGCTGGGCAATCTCCTGCGTAGTGAAATGAAGATGATTTTGTAATCAACAGATGATTGTACCATTGTGCTTTCTCTATCAATAATTAATATCCGCAACAAAAAAAATTCAGCTAAACATTATATAATGAAATTCAGGAATTTTGTTTTGGTTTATTTGATAGTTGTAACTATAAATAACAGCTGCAGCCCTTTAAAAAGCTCCACATTCGGTTACAAAAAAACGGAAGCAAAAGATACCATCACCAGGTTGCAGCAATCCAGCGCAAGTAAATTGGTAGTACTAAAAGCAGGTAATGGAAAATTATATTACGCCAAAAATGTTGCAGACTCAATGTCGGCAGCATCGCCGTCTTTTATAAATTCTGCCACTCTTTTTTCTGTTAATCCTGTTGATGAAAAATACAGGAACGGGCAAAGCGGTGGAGTACGGGAACAGGCAAAGACTACTTTTGCCCTTGGCACCTTTAAAACAATTACTGTAAAAAATCTTTTTACTTCTCTTCCATCTACAGCTGATATGAATCAATATAATCTTGGTAATACTTCGCTAAGAGTTGCTCCCGAGATGAAAAACATTTACATCAAAAAAGCATACCTGTACATTGTAAAGCACGAAGATGATAACGACTATCATTTTATTTTTGGCGACAAGCCAAATTATCAGGATGCAACCTACATTATGAATGGAGAAATATCAGGTTTACCTGTAAATTTTACAAAAGATGCAGTTCAATTAAAAGCAGTACGGCAAAAGGCTGTTGATTTTTTTACTACCATTCAGCAATGCGGAACTTCAAATTATATTCTCAGTATTCCAATACAAATAAAAGGGTCTTTATTCTTTGATTATTTTCACCGCACTAACACTGCAAAGTGTTTAGCTGTGCAATCAAAAACACCCTGGGAAATTCATCCTGTTTATGATATTAAATTTAACTGATAAAATAAAAGCAGTCTCAATAAATTGAAACCGCCTTTATGTATTACAGACATTATTTGATGCAGTAACTTATTAATTTACATTTTAAAACTTTTCTCAACTCGTTTTCTCCGCCACCCATTTCCACCAAAATGCAGTACAGGTTGTGTACACAAACATTTGATAAAGATCATCAGAAACCGAATGCCCGTTACGAACTATAGCCATATAAACGGGAACTAAAAAAAGTATTGCAAAAAATGTAACAACAGCGCCAATTGGATGCGTAGGTAAATAGATCCAGACAAGTTTTTTAAACCAATTTTGTTTCATATTTATTTTTTTATTTTTAGTATCTCATTTTAAACTTAATATTTAATCACGTTCCGCATTGGTATTTCTATCCTTGCTTTGCTACCTGCTGTATCCTACTAAATAGAAGAACAGTGTTGATTGCCAAAAGCCCCATTACTGCCACGTAATGAAAATTTTCCGTCAGTGGAGCCTTAAATTCTTCCCTAATCCCATTAAATAAAATCCATAATATAAACAGGACGTTGCCAACTATAGCAGCATATCTAAGAAAAGATATTGATTGTTTGTTGCGCATAAAAAGTAAAAAGATGTTTGTTGCCAAAAGTCCTATTAATCCCACGCTGGAAATTTTTTGATATATGCTACCCTTAAATTCTTCATTAATCCTGGTAAATGAAAACCATAATAATAAAACGATGTTGCCAACAATTGCAACATATTTAAGCAAAAGAATAAATTGTTTCTTACGCATAATTATTATTTTAAATGATGATAAAATTTTAGATGTCAGTTCATATTAAATTGAACTGACACTTTTTAGCAACGGCAGTTTTCACCCAATGCATAAATAAACAAGATTGCCAGCAGTATACCTGAAAAAATTACCAGTGTCATATTCCACCAATGCTTTTGAACAGAGATTCTTACAGAAAAATTTTCTTTTTCATTGTACCATTCAATTTTTAAAACCGACATGAGATTTAGCATAAGTGCGATTATCGGTCCAAATAAAATCAGTAAGTTGATATTAAACCCCAATGATTCTTTAATGCCAAATCTTTCCAGCAATGGTTGAGCTGAGTCGTATAAGAAGGATGATCCGAGACCGTACTTTAATAAAGAAATAAAAATAAAA
>JANXQO010000127.1 GCA_025353485.1 Chitinophagales bacterium | reverse complement strand
CGGTTCATTTGTTTGCCGCTGCCTGCATCTTTGCGTATCTCTTTTAATACTCTTTTTTGTGCCCCTGTTAATTGAAAGGGCAAATGTTCTTTATAAAAAGTATTAAATATTTCTCCCACTTTATCAAACATCAATCCTTTTGAGAAACGATGTCTTTCCATTCGCAACATGCCTAATCTTAATTGGGATATAAACAATTCCTCAAACTTTAATCTTTTTACTGCATCATTGTATTCATCAGCATTTGCAGGAAAATGTATTTGTTTAAAAGATTTGTACCGGGAAATAAATTTGTATTTATCAAGTATTGGCCTGGGCAAATTCTCCGGTAATTCTTTTTCATTTAATAGGGTGAAAAGATTAAATGTCAGTTTACCTATTTGCCTTCCGCTTAAGCCTGTTACTTTTAATTTTTCTGTGCCTGGATAGATAGGTTCTAAAAAACTTTTTACCGCAGAAGTTTGCGCAGTTACAACTTCCATTTCAGGATGTGTTATTTGTGGCTGGTTCATAAAAAAACCTGCCTTGCCAAAAACCAGGTATTGAGCACCGGCACTTAAAGTTTTTTGTATCCAGTTTATCCCCTGAAACCAAACCAGCTCTAATTCGCCTGTATCATCCTGTAAATAAGCAACCAAACGCCTTCCTCTTTTTTCGCCAATAATTTCAAAATGAGTAAGCTTACCTTTTACCTGAGCATAATCGGCTTCCTTTATATTACTAATTTTGGTAACCTGCGTTTTATCAATATGCCGGTAAGGGAAAAATTCTAAAAGATCTTTAAATGTAAAAATACTAAGCTCCTTTTTTAAAAGATCAGCCCTTTGCGGTCCAACACCTTTTAAATATTCTATCGGATTTAATAGTATGGTGGCAGTATTATTAATACGCTTGTTTTAGTACAAATATAGATTGTGCTTATTGATTTCTGTTTATGGCTGATGATGTCCTCATTGGCGGGCAACTTAACTTTTCATTACTTTTAAGTATGCTAAAATACGTACGCCACGGAGTAAAAAGGATGTATGCAGCAATTGCACTTGTATCAATTGAAATAATTATTTTAACAGGAGTGTTTAGCGCTGCACTGTTTGTATTTATTGGCATTGCGCAAATGATATTTAAAGAAAAGAAAGAAAGTTTTGACCAGCATGCTTTTGATTTTCTTGCAAAAAATATAAGCGATATAAATACAGATGTGATGCAGATATTTACTTTTTTAGGCACACATACATTTCTTATTCCTGCAAACATTGCTTTAGCAGCCTGGTTTTTATTTATTAAAAAACACCGTTGGTATTCAATAAAAATACCTGTGGTAGCACTTAGCAGCTTACTGCTTATGTTTTGTTTAAAATTTATTTTTCACCGCACCCGCCCATTAACACCTTTGCTTGAAGAAGCTAAAGGATATAGTTTCCCAAGCGGCCATGCTTTAATGAGCATTACTTTTTATGGGCTTATAATATTTTTAGTTTGGCAAAATGAAAAAAATATTTTTTTTAAATGGATACTCACGCTTTCACTGGCGCTGCTAATTATTTTTATTGGTATCAGCAGGGTATATTTAAGAGTGCATTATGCAAGTGATGTACTGGCAGGCTTTTGTGTAGGGTTAATGTGGCTGTTTTTATCGCTTTGGATATTAAGAAGAATTGAAACCTATAGCCGCAAAAAAGTTGATCCTGTATTGAAGCAGAAATCATAATATCATCTGTTTCATATTCTCTATATTTATAATCAAATGCCTGCACAATAATGAAAATAAGGGCGTCTTTTACCAAACAGTTTGAATGGGAGACATTACAAAGCGAAAGACTGAGAGCTGCTATCCTGGCTGGTTACGCTCTGTTTACTTTTATTTATATCCTGAGTATCGGTTTCGTTATAAATAACCAAACACATTCTATTGATAAATTTCCATTGCCTGTAATTCTTCTGATTTTTCTTTTTATTTTGTTTATTTATGAGTTTGTTGCCAACCGGGTTTTAAACCACCGGATAAAGAAATTAAATAAAGCAGCACCTCCCCATTTTAAATATATCACAGCACTTGTAGAAGTTGTATTGATCTCTGTAATGCTTTATATATATTCTATCTATTTTAAAAATGCATCTTTATTAACAGATGTAATTTTAATGAGCCTGTATTACCTGCTTGTTTTTTTATCCTCGTTTTATCTTGATAAAATTATTTCTATTGCTACGGGAACCATTTCTGCAATAGCCTACACCGCATTTCATATTTTGGAAAAACAAAACCTGAAATTAGGTTCAGGAATTGAAGAATTGATTTACAATAATTACTTTATCTACTCCACCGGTATTTTGCTTTTTTTATCAGGGGTAGCCGCTGCATTTATGGCCAACCAGCTTAAAAAAGGAATTATGCGTTCGATAGAACTGGTAGAAGATGAAAATAAATTATTCAATTTATTCAGCAGGCAAATTTCAAAAGAAGTTGCTACAGAACTTTTGGACAAAGATGGTAAAATGCCCAGCGAACTTAGGTTTGTGAGCGTGATGTTTATTGATATAAGAAATTTTACTGTGTATGCGGAAACACAGGAGCCTGAAGAAATTGTGAAATTTCAAAATGAATATTTTGGCCTGGTAACAGAAGTTGTACATAAGTATGAAGGAATTGTAAACCAGTTTTTAGGAGACGGATGTATGATAACTTTTGGCGCACCTGTAAAAGTTAATAACCCCTCTTTAAATGCGGTTAAAGCTGCGCTGGAAATAAACCAGATAATAGACGACAAAATAAAAAATGAAGAACTGCATCCGTTTACAATCGGAATAGGTATCCATTGCGGTAATGCAGTTACCGGAAATATAGGCACCAATGTAAAAAGTGAATATTCAATAACCGGAGGCGTGGTTATTCTTGCTGCAAGAATTGAATCAGAAAATAAAACCTATGGATCAAAAATATTGATTTCTAAAGAAGCGCTGGAAGCGGCTTCAATAAAAGAATTGGAATCCGTTGCAATGGGAGAATCTCATTTAAAAGGATGGAGTCATCCTGTGGAATTATATAAACTTGTATAATTACCAAACGAGCCAGTCATTATCTAAATTCTCCTGACGTGCTGTGGGTTTTTGAGCTCCTTTTGTTAACCGCTGTACTTCGCTGCTTACAAATTTCTGCAACTCATTTACTGATATGCGCTGATCTCCATTATCGTCTGCAGCCTTATCTTTCAGCCCGTGCAAAATGCAATACGTAAAAACGCCGTTGTTCCAAACATCGCTTTCATAAGCGTAGCTGTTACCTGCCGCTGCTGAAATTACGGCCGTACCATTACCATTATTAAGATTAGTAAACAGATCCTGCATCAACTCAAAACTATTATTTAACCCCAGGTTTGAATTTGAAATATCTTCTCCGGCTCCTTTTGATTTAAATACAACATTTACTTTTTTCACTTCATTTTTTGCTACAGTATTTTGAGATACTTTGTCTGCAACAGCATCCTTATCCACTTCACCACTATGGCAGGCATCCATCAATAATAATTTTTTTCTTGCCGGAATTTTATCCAGTAGTTTTTCAATCTCATCATACGAGAGGCCTTTATCAACAGGGTTTTTAAAATCAACATCGTAGGTGGCATAATAAAAATCATACTTCTTATCAAGCAATCCATGCCCTGAAATATAAAGTATCACCCTGTCTTTAATTGATGTTTTCTCCATTATTTTTTTCCACGCTAAAATGTTTTTTAGGGTTGCTTTTTCATCAAACAAAGTATCTATATAAATATTATTACCAAATTCATTTTTAAAAGCATTTACAAGATCGATGCCATCTTTGCGGGCATACTTTAAAGTGTATTTTTTATCCTTGTAATCAGAAACACTTACACAAAACAAATATGTTTTGAAATACGCAGTATCCCTTACATAATTCTTTATTTCAAATTTTTCTTTCAGAGACTCAACTCCATTTTCATTTTTACAGGAAACCTGTATAACATTATTTATACCATTTAACAATACCGAATCATTAACAGTTACTGAAGACATTGGTTGCCGTATTTTCTTTCCATCTTTACCATAGAGCGGTACACCATTAACCCAAAGATTATAAGATTCGATCTTTGTAATATCATTCATTTGAATGTGCAACGGAATAACATTGCTTGTATTTACAAACGCAGGTATCTCTTCAGCATTAAGAATTTTTAATTCAGGTACTTTAAAATCGGGACGCAATCTGTCTGCAGGAATTCCTGATTTTTTAAACCTTTTTGTCCATGCTTCTTTGTATGCAGCTAACAAAGAATTATCAATGCGACCAAGCCTTTGTAAAACTGTATCAGGGCGGTTAAAGTTAATATCAAACTGATCGAAAGGATATAATGTATGATTGTACTTAAAATAAAGATCCTGCAAAGAAGAGCGGCTGGCTATATAATAATTATCAGGTGTTATCCATACGGGGTCTTTATCACTGAAAGTTTGTACCTGTACTAATTTTTTATACTCTCTTGTTTCAAACAAATATATTATTCCCGTAAACGAGCCGGCTGCAAGTGTTTTACCATCGTGGGAAAATTGTGCCTGGCCGATAGTATAGTTGGCATTATTAAAATTATTGATCACTTTTTTTGTTTCCATATCATAGATAAGCATAAGATTATTTAAGCCCACGAATAATGTATGCCCGTCAGGATGTAAACTGATTGTGTTAACACCTTCCTGCTTATCAATAAAATTAAAATTTATAGAATCTTTTATTTTTCCGGTAGAAGCATCAAAAACATAAACATTGTTGCTCTGAGAAGCAACTAAAATAACATTGTGCACTGCATCATAGCAAGCCGAACCAAATTGATATTGTTGGGTATTTGTATACCGGTAAAAAGATTTTAATACCGCTGCATCAAGTTTGTAAAAACTAACAGAACTATTTACATCATTGAAAGCAACAAATTTATCAGTGCCGGGAATAAACATCGCCGTTATCATCTGGGTTTGATTTGTATCAAGCGCAATACGGTGCAATAATGTATGCGTGGCGGTTTCATAAATATTGATGCTTTGTTTATTGAACCAAATGGCAGTTAATTTTCCATCCTGTGATTTGGCATTAAAAGCAATACCCAACGATTTTTTACCATCAGGTAATGTATCAGGATAAAAATTATTGAGCGCTTTGCCGGTAATAAATTCTGATATTGTATCCCCGCTATATAAATTTTTTTCTATCAACCTTCTTGCATCAAGCGGCACATAAGATAATGCAGAATCATTATGCGTAAAATAAATATTACTTCTTAACTGGCTATACCCTTCACTGCCAAGATTTATATTTTTACCGGTTGCAAGATCCATTACATATGTATAGCCCGATTGATAGGCAAGCATATTGTCGTTATCAGAAAAAGTGAGGGACGAAATAACGCTTGCATTAGTACCAACAATTTTTGATTGAATATTACTGCCATGTACAAGATGATACTGCGTAATATTTACCAGGTATAGTTTTGCGAATGATGTGGTTACTAAAAGATAGTTGCCGTTTGGATGAATTTTTATATCCATTATATTACCATCAAATTTTAAGTTGTAATAAAATGAATTTAATGAATCGAGATTGGCAAGTGACAGCAGGCCGGTTTCATTTACAAAAGCAATTACTTTTTTTCTTGTATTAATATCAAAGCCCGGATAGGTTGTTGAGTTTCCGAATTTATATTTTATAGTGGTAAAACTTCCCATAAACTTTCCGCTTTGAAGCCATATTTTTATCTGTGCATCATTAGATAAAGCAGCAATGTATTGCCTGTCGTCAGTGGCTTTTACGGCTGCAATCTTACCTCCATTTTTAAACCAGCGTACCCATGTGCCGGTTTCCACATTTGTTATATAACTCAGGCTGTCACTGCCTCCTGTGTAAATTAAATTCTGGTAATCAGGATTATAATCACCGGTGTTTATTATTGCCTTATGAATTTTAAATTTTTTCTCTTAAATCCCGTTTTCAAAATTATATACGTGAATACTTGAGTCACTTCCTGCGGCAATTATCCTATCACCCGTTTTATTTAACACTGCATATTTTACGCGGTAGTGTGCATTTATTTCTTTGTACAACCGCATAGATCTTGTATCCCATACACGTATGTATTCATCATCGCTTGCGCTTATTAAATATTTACTGTTGGCAGAAAAAGTTACCTGGTTAATATTATTTACATGCGCTGTTATAGTTTGTATTTGCTTCACCAATTTTGCATCCCATAATTTTATTGAATAATCATCGCTATAGCTGGCAAAATATTTTCCATCAGGGCTATAGACCACCGAAAAAGGCAAAGAGTGATTTGTTTGCAATGCAATAGTTGCCACACGCTGATTGTTTACCTGTATCAAAGTATTGGCTGCAAACAGCGCCTCGTTATTCATTTTTAAATCTTCAAATTGTTTTTTGGCTTCTGTGATAAGCGTTGTTGCAGCAGCAGCATTTTTATTAAAAGCAGCCACCCTTCCTGCTAAAAGTTTATTCCATGCAAGCATCCAGGGAGTATGATAATACGCTGCGGTGTTTTGTAATACCTCCCATGTTTGCTGCGGAAATATTCCATTATCCAGGCTATCTAAAAAATCATCTTTCCATCCAAGCCATTGCTTACCTTTTGTAAGGCTGCTATCGTACGTTACAAGGCATTCCTTATAAAAAGAGGCGCCTTTATATTCTTTAAGCAATTCAAGCAAACCATATTCATCCAGCGGGCTGGAGTTGATAAGCCATGTAGCATACACCTCAGAAAATTTGAATTTCTGCACCATATATTTTCCGGGGAATTGTTTTACAAACTTTAAAAAAGCCCTGATATGCGGAACACCGGTTTTTAACATTGCTTCCGTCAACGACATATTTTTAAAAAACCCTGAAGGCATTTTTTGAATATAAGAGTTGGTTAAAGTTGTATCGGCCTGCAGCATTTCAGCAACTTCTTTTACAGAGTTTAAAAAAAAAGTATCCAGCAATTTTTGCTGACCGGGAATATTATAAAAAGCCAACTGCCTTATGTGATAGGGTTGTTCTCTTGAATTATTCTGGAAGGCAATATCATTATCAGCAAGAAATTGATAATCCCCAAGATCGCTTTTATTAACAGCGTTTACATTGCAAAAAATAACATCTTTTGGATATATATTATCCGAGGAATCGGTTGTATATGATTGCCTCAACAAAGCGGTAGCACTATTTTCAGTAACTTTTATTATTTTACCAACGCCCAAAATATTACTGCTTCTATCTCTGGTTAAAAAAGATAGTTTAGTACCCACGCCCTGTACATCAAGCCCAGCATACAAACCTTCAATGCTGCCGGCCCTTACAGTAAGTAGGGCAGAGTCTTTTGAAATATATTTTACATTTTTTATTGGAAATATAAGACCCCGAATATTTTTGTTAGCAACAGTATGCTGCAATGGCCAATCATTTTGTTGGGCAAGCATGTAAAACTCAATGATCCGCAAAAGTCTTTCATACACTTCAGTTGTAAAATTTAGTTTACGTGCCAGCTCAAATGATTGCGTAACATATTTTTCAGCATCAATATATTTTTTGGTAAGAACACTTGCAACATAAGCAGAATCATACACCGCCAACATATTTATGTAATCAGGTTTTGATCCAAATGCTTTATCAAGATATTGTTTATATACATTTAATGCAGCAGCCTGGTTGGTGATCATAAGCTTGTCTGCCTTATGTTTCAGCGCTGTATCCTGCTGACAAAAGCCAAAGGTTACGGTAAAAAGGAATGCCATTAACAGCCTCCATCTTTTCATAAAACCGGTTTACGTTTTTTGGGAATAATATTGTTTCCATTTTTGAAAAATATCCAGCTGCATTTCAAGTTTCAGATCATTGGAAATATTTTTATCCTGCAGCAGTTTAAGATCATTTAAAATTTTCCTGCGGTTACTTTTTTCTCCTATCAAAAAATAAAAATATTTTTCTTTATGCTGCCGTGTATCTGATTCTTCAATTTTCCATTTATAAATATTGCCGGCTAAAAAATTACTTTGTGCAATATTTATTTCTATTGAGGCTACCTGTTTTAAAAGTGTATCTAAAATTATTTTCTCTGTGCTGTCCTTAATAATAAGATGTACCGGAATTCTTCCACCGGGTTTTTTCCATCCCAGGGTAAATGCATCAGAAATAATTATTGTGTTATCAAAAGGTATTTTCATTAGTTCATCGCCTCTGAATACAACGGGTGATACTGAAAGGTTATCACTTTTTTTTTCTGAAAATAAATTTTGATAAACATAGCTAAAAAACTTTTGTGTAACGCCGGAATTGCCGGTATTTACCATCATCTTTTGCAACGCTTCAAATGTATAAGTACCTGCTGTATTTACCTGCAGTGATCTTCCTTTTTCTTCAATAAGCATACAATCTGTACCCGGACTTAATTGCAAAGAGTTATTTTTTGTAAAGATATCACCACGCTTTGCGGCGGCTGATTTATTACCCGTTACAATATTTACAGTACCGGTAATATGATATACAACAAGATTTTTTTGTGCCGACGCAGCAACAGCAGTTAAAATAAACAACAGGATTAAATATTTTACTTTAGTGTGCACTTTCAAAAAATTTAGAATGAAAATTTAAATTTCGTGTATGTTTAAAATATTTTATCAGGTGGTGATAAAATAATAAGAAATCACCTATAAGTAAAACGGCTACCAGTAAGTTTGCTGATTCAATTTTTACATTAGCCCAGGAGTATAATACAATAGTTAAAAAAACAAACAGGATACTTACTGCAAATTGTGTAAGCACCAGCATCAGGTGATACCACAAAGGCTTATGAACATACCAATGAACAAATACAGGTAATAATAACCAGCTTAATAAAAATGCAACAAGGAAGTTGAGCCAGGGCGGAAAAGAATAGATATAATCTTTGTCCAGCTCCATCCTTAAAATATTTGCAAGCATAACAGTGCCATACATATCCGGATGACTGCGGCCGGAAAGACGGGGATTCAATGGTGTAAAAAACCGGTCTTCATCAAGCATTCCCGAAGTACCATCAGTATGGCCCATGTAGCCAAGCAATACGATTTTATCTTTTAAAGAATCAGTTGTAAAAGACATATCCATTACTTCAGCAAAGGTTTGGTATCTGAAATTCTGAACATTTCCAAAATATCTTATTTCTGTTTTTTGTTGTCCCCGTTTTAATAATTCAGCAACTTTTGATGAATCATACATTTGTAAAAGAGCAGTTGTAAATGCGGATACATTATTATAAACAGGATAAAAATATCGTATGGTAGAGAATTTAGGATCTTCTCCAACAAGGTTTACAAAAGAGTTTGATTTTGTTTTAAAATATTCATCGTTTCTTGTTTGCGGAAGTGAACTATTAAAAGAAGCGATATAGGGATAAACAATATTATTATACCGTGCAAAAGTTTCTTTTAATATTTCATCAGCTTCGGGTTCTGTGTCAATTTTATTTCTAAAAATAATATCAAGCCCGATAACTTTAGGTTTACCTTCTTCTAATCTCTGTATTAAATAAGCAATTTCATCACGCTTTTTATTTTCTATATTTATTAATACTAACGGCCCATTATATATTTTGTTTTGGTTTATGATCTTTGAATAATAAATGTCTGTTAAGGTAAAATCTTTAAAAGCCTGTGTAAACTGGTTAAAAACCGAAACATTAAAAACAACAAAAGATAACAAACCAATAACTGCGAAAACAAAGAGGTTTACAATTAAATATTCGAGAACGTGAGATTTTTTTGTTGCAGGTAATTGTTTCTTCATTTTATAATTTTATTCATTTTATAATAAGCAAAAAAGGTATAAACAGTATTCCCATTTATACCTTCTTTACAATCTGATAAGCTTATTGCTTCAGGTTAATAGTAAACACTCTGCTATCGTTACAATAGCTGCTGTTTTCCCAATAGTAAGAACCGCCGGCAGATTTTGCATACCATTTTGTCCAGTCACCCGGTGTCCATACATCAAATTTTACTGATGTTGCATAAGGCGAAAGACGGCCCTGGTATTGGTCTTCAACCCAAACATCTACATAATATCCGGTGTAGTTGTCAAGGTACAAATAACAGGTTCCTCTTTTTTTAGATTTAGGACGAACCTGATCTTCAGAAGGTGCAGACATATTTTTATCCCCTGAACCTGATTTGCCATAAACCGCAATCTTCTTTTTAGTTTGTGCAAATGATTGACTTTGGAATACCATCGAAAGGCCCAAAACCACAATGAAAAGTAACAGTAGCTTTTTCATAATTGATCTGTTTTTGTTTTTGTTTTTGTTTTTGTTTTTAAGTGAATAAAAAGTTTATTTATTTTTTGGAGTTATAATTATTGAAGTATTTACAATATTTATTGTTCCTGATTGAAGCTCTACATCGCCATCGCCTCCTCTTGTTTGCACTCCTTTTTTCAATCGTGCATTTATTGCTTTTTCAAAAGGGCTTAAAGCATTACCACGGGTTTGTTTTAATTCTCCCTTTGAGGCAAAAGCATTTCGTAAATCAAGTGGCGTTGTGGAAGCAATGATCTTAAAAATATCCGTTCCACAAGGAGGAAGTATTGTAAATTTCTTTGCCAATGCAAATGTTTCCTGATCGGGTTTTATAATGTAATCCTCTGCGGATTGACCTTTGAGCGGTAACAGCACATTTACAACATTATCTGGTTGTATGTCAATAATAGTATAATATAATCTTGTGTTGGTTTTATTAATAATGTTGAAACGGAATTTATCGCCTTCTTTAAAAACAACATTTCCTGATCCTGATATTTTTTTCCTGCTATCATCATCTTCCCATACAGATTTATTTT
>JANXQO010000111.1 GCA_025353485.1 Chitinophagales bacterium | reverse complement strand
AATATAAAAGATGCTTTAAGTGAGTTACCGGTAGCATTATAAATTGCCATGCAATGCAATCCTGCAATTAAAATAAGCCATGGAACTAACGAAGCATTCTCTACTGGATCCCATGCCCAATAACCGCCGAATGATAAAGATTCGTAAGCCCATTTCCCTCCCATCATTATACCAACTCCTAAAACGCATGCACTTACCAAAGCCCATGGCAGTGCAGGTTTAACCCACTCGCCAAACTTCTTTGTTTGCAATCCTGCATAAGCAAAGGCAACCGGCACAATTGTACTTGCAAACCCGAAAAACAAAACCGGGGGATGAATTACCATCCAATAATTTCTTAATAAAACATTAAGGCCAACACCATCTTTTATAAATGATAAATAATTTGGGTTGCTAAATATCGGGCCTTCCAGTTCGTTTCTTGTTAATACAAAAGGGCTGCTTCCTAACCTTACTCCAAAAAAATAAATGCCCAACAACATGAGGGTTAAAAATATTTGGGCAAAACTTATCACCGTCATTACAGGTGCTTCCCATTTTTTACTTTTTGCAATTAAAATTATTCCAAGCACGGAATGCCATATCGTCCACAATAAAAAACTTCCTTCCTGCCCTTCCCAAATACAGGCTAATAAATATTTTTGTTCTAATTCTTTTGATGCATGCTTGTAAGCATAGAGATATTCAAAGTAATGATTGGAGCAAATAAAAAAAATAATTCCGAAAATAGTGAGCACCGAAATAACCTGTGTAAAGAAGGCGCCTCTTGCATACCGAAGCCATGAATTTTTATCAGAAACATTTTCAGTTCGTGATGCTTTAAAATAAGCAATAGTAGAAACAAGGGATGCTACAAAAGCAAGTAATACAAAAAAATGCCCCACTTGGCCGGGTAATAAATGTTCGCCTTCAAACTTCATGTGCTTTTATAAATTGGATTTGGTAACAGTTTTTTCCAACTGCTTTTTATCATCTTTATATTTAGAGGGGCACTTTAATAAAATATTGTCGCACTCAAAAACATCACCTTTCATTTTTCCTTTTAAAACTATTCTTTCACTTTGTTCAAGCTCCGGAGGTTTTGCATTTCGATAAATCACTTTTGTTGATGTACCTATGCTGTCAATTGCATAAAAGGATAAATAATTGGGATCTTTGATAGCATCATATTCAATAGGATACTTTTTATCGAGCTTTGCAATAAGGTGAACATATTTTCCCTGCTTGCTTTTTGCAGATTCTATACTGTCATAAGTGGAAAAATCAACTGAATACATCAGCAAAGCGCCGATAGCAACTGCAATAGCTACTAATATAATTATGTGAGAAGTCTTCATTAATTTAATTTACCTGTGCAAATTTACTTCAAAAGGATGGAAGATATTATTTAACAGTTGTTATTTTTATCATCTGTAAAGATGATTTAACTCATATCGCATTTATTTAGGTTTTGGTTTGATTTATGGTATATATCTTCGCAGCCGATTTTTTAAAGTATTCACTAATTCATTATGGTAGATATATCCAATTTTGATTCAAATGCTGTCGGTAATCCTAACGGGAATATTTTTGGATTACCTTTTACAGAAGAAGATGCTGCATTAGTTATTTTGCCCGTGCCGTGGGAAGTTACAGTTAGTTATAAAGCAGGTACAGCAAGGGCTCCCGAACATATGTGCAAGGCAAGTATACAGGTTGACCTTATTGATGCTGATGTAAAAGATGGGTGGAAAAAAGGCTTTTACATGAGAGATATTGATAAAAAAATCCTTATGAAAAGCGATTACCTTCGTAAAGAAGCCGAGCTATTCATAAATTATATTTCCCAGGGAGAAAAAGTTGAGGATAATAAATTTATGTGCAAAACTCTAAAAGAAGTTAATGCAGGTAGTTTATTTTTAAATAACTGGGTATATGAGCAAACAAGTGAGTTACTGAAAAAAAATAAATTGGTTGCAATTGTTGGCGGCGACCATAGCACACCTTTAGGATTTTTAAAAGCCATTTCGGAAAAACATGGTGAGTTTGGCATTATACAGATAGATGCACACTGCGACCTGAGAGAAGCTTACGAGAATTTTATTTACTCACATGCCTCAATAATGTATAACGCACTTGCAGAAATACCACAACTGATAAAATTAGTGCAGGTAGGTGTAAGAGATTATTCTGAAAGTGAAAGTGAGTATGTTGCCAACAGTGATAAAAGGGTAATAACTTATTTTGACAAAGACATTAAAGAAAGAATGTTTGAAGGCGATTCATGGAAAAAAATTACTGATGAAATTGTAGAGCAATTGCCGGATAAAGTTTATATAAGCTTTGATATTGATGGCCTGGATCCCAAGCTTTGTCCAAACACCGGAACGCCTGTGCAGGGTGGCTTTGAAACAGAGCAGATTTTTTATTTATTTAAAAAAATATTGCAGAGCGGAAGAAAATTAATTGGTTTCGACCTTAATGAAGTTGGCATAAGCACCAATGAGTGGGATGAAAATGTAGGCGCAAGAGTGCTGTTTAAATTGTGCAATTTAATGGTAGCTGAAAATAATTATGCAGATGAAAAAGTTTGAGATCGTTTTTAAGAACCGGAAAATACAAACCTACCGTCGCATTACATTATTGTTGGTTGTACTAAACACTTTATTTTTTATTTACTTTTTGTTTGATGATACTTTAAGAAAAACAGCCATACTTTCCGGGGCAGTAATTATTTTATTTGCAGTATTTAGTTTCTATAAAACAAAAAAAGCACACCAATCTTTTTTTCTTAGTGAGTGGGTATTTTTTTTGCTCATGATATTGTGGATACAATTTGATAATTACTGGATGGCATCAGTAAGTATGATACTGTTTTTACTTTGTACCGCAGCAACAGATAAGCTTACTTATGATTTTAATTTTGCGTTAATAAAACAAAAGAATTTTCCATGGAATAAATATTCATGGAATATAATGGAGAATGTTATTTTAAAAGATAATATTATAACAATGGATTTTAGAAACAACAGGATCATCCAGGCAGAAATTGAAAATGAAAATATAAACGAAACAGATTTTAATGTGTTTGTAAGGAGCTGTTTGAGTAAATCAGTAATCAGTAAATAGGATGTCTTTAAAGCACACTCCATACATATTATATTCCGACGGTAAAGGAAATATTTTTGAAGATACTTCTCTTTATACAACAGGGCGCAGCGGATGGAATGCGATGCCCGTACCGCAGGATGAGTGGATAGAACTACCTGTTGGCGGGCAATTGTATGAGCTTCCTGAACGCCGTGGTATTGGTATTGATGTAGCAACAGGAGAAATGCGTTTGTGCGAAAAGGGTTGGGCTGTAGCCGCTTTTGTTCCCCCTGCACATACAGGTTTATACATTGCTGCCTATGAAAGTTTACCCGGCGCTGAAACCTTACCATTGTTCTGCTACACAGCAGCAGGATGGTATAACGAAAAATTTTATGTTCCCGCAATACGGATTGAAAAAGATGTGAGGCAGGAGAGTGAAGGTTTTATTAATGAAAAAATTAAAGAAGGTGTAGCCACATATTTATCAGCATACCCACATAATCGTTTGGTAAAACATCTTGCCGATAATTGCTGCAACACATACCATTGCCCGGCTGCAAGAAATTATTTTATGGGAAGATGGGAGTGTCCTGTACCAACATCACCGGCATGTAATGCAAATTGTATAGGGTGCATTTCATTTCAGCCACAAGAGGAAACAATTATTTCCACCCAAGACAGGTTGATGTTTAAACCAACTGCAGAAGAAATAACAGAATTCACAGTTCCGCATTTGGAAACGGCACCTTTTCCGATCGTAAGTTTTGGCCAGGGTTGCGAAGGCGAACCTTTATTAATGTGGCAGACAATTAAAGAAGCAATTGTTGAAATAAGAAAACACACTGATAAAGGAAGTATTAATATTAATACCAATGGCTCTGATCCAAAAGCTGTTAGAGCCTTATGTGAAGCAGGTTTAAACAGTATCCGTGTAAGCACAAATTCAGTAAGAGAAGAAATATACACACCTTATTACAGGCCTAACAATTATTATTTTACTGATATAATTGAAAGCCTTAAGGTAGTGAATAGCTTCGGTGGATGGACGAGTATAAATTATTTTGTTTTTCCCGGCATGACAGATTGTGTTGATGAATATGAAGCACTGAGGAAGATGATAAAAGAAACAGGGTTAAAGATGATACAGTGGAGAAATTTTAATATTGATCCTGACTGGTATTTAGAAAAAATTGGCGTTGCTGATACAGGCGAATGTATTGGCATAAAACAAATGATGGGATTAATACGGGAAGAATTTCCTGATTTGAAGTTTGGTTACTTCAATCCATCAATAGAAAGAATAAAAGGTGATTTTGAAATGGATTTTGCACATTAACTATTTCACATAACCCTTGATATATTTAGCCCAGGTATTAATAAAGAATGCATTGTTTACATTACTAATTTTGGCATCACTTAAATGCATTGTAATTTTTGTACCATCGCAATCTGAAGTTAAAACCACATCCAGGCGTTCTTCTTTCAATAAGGGAATTTTTACACCAACAAATCTTGTTTTGCCAATATAGAGATCAAATGGTTCTACTTTAGTTTTATTTTTATCAGAAAGCATAGCGCCTATTTTTTCCACTTCAGCAATAAACTCATGAATCTTATCTTTTTCTACCGGAAATAGGTTTTTATAACTGTGTTCTAACGTAACAGTATTGGTATAGGTTATAGGCTGTGTTATCTTTTTATCAATGAGCACATACTTTTGTGAATAGCAAAAAGCAGAAGTAAGTAATAATAAAATAAATAATAAATGTTTCATAAGTAGTTATAGTCTGTAAAATTAGAAATTTAGTTGTACTCTCCAAACACTTCTCTTAAAGTATTTGATATTTCTCCCAATGTGCAAAGGTTTTCAACCGCATCAATTACAGCGGGCATAAGATTTTCGCCATTTATTGCTTTATCTTTTATAAGCTTAAGGCAGGCCGCTGCTTTTTCACTGTCTCTCTCTTCCTTCAAAAGTTTTAATTTATCAATCTGCAATTGCCTTATGCTGTCATCAATTTTAAAAGATGGAGGTGTTATATTTTGGTCATTTCTAAATTTATTTACCCCAACAATAATTTTTTCTCCTGATTCAATTTTTTGCTGATATTGGTAAGCGCTCTTTGCAATTTCATTTTGAATAAATCCCTGCTCAATAGCTGTTACACTTCCTCCCATCGCATCAATCGTTTCAATTATTTTCCATGCCAGCGTTTCCACTTCATTGGTAAGCGATTCAACAAAATAACTTCCACCGAGGGGATCAGCAGTATCTGCAATTTCGCTTTCAAACGCTGCGATCTGTTGTGTACGTAAAGCAATGCCTGCAGCCTCTTCTGTTGGTAGATTCAATGCTTCATCATATCCATTTGTATGCAGGCTTTGTGTTCCTCCAAAAACAGCAGCCAGCGTTTGTATAGTAACTCTGCTGATGTTATTCATGGGTTGCTGTGCCGTTAATGTGCTGCCACCGGTTTGGGTATGAAAGCGCAGCATCATTGCCTTTTCATCTGTTGCACCTGCATCTTTCATTATCTTAGCCCACATCCTTCTTGCTGCTCTAAATTTTGCAACTTCTTCAAATAAATTATTGTGTGCATTAAAAAAGAAGGAGAGACGTTTACCAAAAACATTTATGTCCAAACCTTTGTCCATAGCTGCTTTTACATAAGCCTTTCCATTGCTGAGGGTGAATGCAATTTCCTGCACAGCAGTACTTCCTGCTTCACGAATATGATAACCTGAAATAGAAATGGTATTCCATTTGGGAAGTTCTTTGCTGCACCATTCAAACACATCTGTTATAATTCGCATCGAAGGTTTGGGAGGATAGATATATGTTCCTCTTGCTGCATATTCTTTTAAAATATCATTTTGAACAGTGCCGGTTAATGTAGAAAGATCAGCGCCTTGTTTTTTTGCAAGTGCAACATACAATGCTAATAAAATAAATGCAGTGGCATTAATCGTCATTGAAGTAGAAATATTCTGTAGTTTAATATCTTTAAAAAGCAATTCCATGTCACGCAAAGAATCTATCGCCACACCAACTTTCCCCACCTCGCCTTCTGCAAGTTCATGGTCACTGTCATAACCAATTTGTGTAGGCAGATCAAATGCAACACTTAATCCTGAAACTCCCTGCGATAATAAATAATGGTAGCGTTTATTACTTTCTTCTGCCGTGCTGAAACCTGCATACTGCCTCATTGTCCAAAGTTTGCCACGATACATATCTTCCTGAATACCTCTTGTAAAGGGATAAGTGCCGGCGGCCTCCCCAAACCCCTCCGGTGGAGGGGTTTTTAAAACATCTTTCTGTGTGTAGATTGTTTTTATTTCGATGCCTGAATCAGTAATTTTTTTATTCATAATCTTTGCTCACCCCTTTAGGGGATGGGGCGGGGATAGGGGTTACATTATTTTCTTTGCTTCAAAATTCAATGCCTCCAAAACAATAATATGTAATGATGCTTTGGGATTATTCATCAGGTAATCAATAATCTGTTTATTAAGATCCATGGCAGATGCCTGGAAAGGTAATGTTGTGGTTAGTTGATTTACGATATAAATATTTTGTTCTTTTAAATTGTGCACTGCCCTCCATGCCTCGGGTGATACATACACCTGCTGACTGATGTTATATTCATATTCAGTTTTTATTGCATCTACCAAAGCATGTTGCATTTGTTTTGCAGTAACACCGGCATGAGGAATTTTTGAAATAAGGTTTTGTAATGCGATGCGTTCGGCAAGTAAGGTTAGCCTTTCATAAGCCTGCAGGCGAAGCTTTATTGTTTCATTATTTATCCCTGTTCTTTCTTTTATCGAAGCTTTCATTCCGCTAAATTCAGTTATTAGCCACACTAATGCTAAAAGGATTACTGCAAGAAGAACAATTGCGATTGTCTCAAATGTTGACATACTCTTAATTTTTCCTACAAAAGTAAACATCCATAAGCAAACGTTTGTAATTTTACATTTATGGAAACAGCAATAATAGCTCCCGTAACTTTTACAACAGGTGCAATAAATGAAATAAAAAGATTGATGAATGAAGAAGGATTTGATGCTTCACAATATTTAAGAGTGGGAGTAAAGGGTGGTGGCTGCTCCGGCATGACCTACGTTTTGGGTTTTGAAAAAATAGAAGATAAGGATGAGATTTTTGAAATAGATGGAATAAAATGTATCATAAATCCTTCGCACGGAATATATCTTATGGGTATGGAAGTACATTGGGAAGGCGGGCTAAATTCAAGAGGATTTACTTTCAATAATCCCAATGCAAGTAAGACCTGTGGCTGCGGGACAAGCTTTGCAGTGTAGAAACAAAAGTCTTATAAAATAAACTCCTTTCTCTTTTGAAGAATGGAGTTTATTATAATTTGAAAGGAATTTATATAGTCGCTGAATGCTTAGTCGTTATCTGGTCTTCTTATTATGTAACCAAAAAGTCCATCCACTTCTTCATCGGGACCCGCAGTAAAATATAACCTGTTAGGGTCAATAGCAGGAATAGCAGTAGCGGGAGGAAATGAAATTGACCAAAGACCATCTATTATAATTGGTGACTTATGTTGCGCTAATTCGCCGATAAACTTTCCATCACTTCTGTAAGCATTGATATGTCCATTACCAAAATTACCAATCAATATTGCGCCCTGGTGATCATCATCTTCATCATGCACTTTATCTTTATCGTTATTCCCGAAGAACGAGGCAGGCGCTTTGACGATACCCCATGGTGCGTTCAATTGTCCGTTTGATGCAAAACGTTTTACAAACACACCGTTTGTAGTATAAATGTCAACAAAGCCATTACCCATACCTGCCTCACTTCTGCCGGTAGGGCCAACTTTTGCATACATTACAAATAATACATTGTCCACCTTTTGAATATTAAAGGGAGAGTAGCCTGCAGGTAGTCCCGGATCAGTAAATGACATTAAAACTGTATTGAAAAGGTTATCAAAAACGTCTATCCTGCGTGCCCTAAAATTGGCCGCATATAAAAAGTTTGCGCCGCCATTACTGGCAAGAGCCAAGCCTGTGTAAGCAGATGTGGCTACATTGTTTTTAATGAGCACTGCATTGTTGCCTGCGGCACCATTCCATCCGGATAGTATTCCATCAACCCCTACAAAAAGGAAACGGGCAGGTTGATTGTTTGGCGCCGGAAGTATAAAATCTGTAGTGCTTCCGCTAAAAACTACACCGGTAGGATTGCCACCTGTAGGGCCGCCTGGTGATGGAATATTTACGGGTGGCCTTACCTGCATTCCTTCACCATTATAAACGGTACTTACATGACCTGCCTGTGCACTTATCCAGGCAAAACCATTGGGGGTGAAAACAAGACCCCATGCATTTTTCAGTACAGGGTCAATTCTTGCAGGAGGATATTCTCCATTGTTGGCTACAAGGTTAATTTGAACAAAGTTTTTAATTTGGTTTACAGATTTTTTTAATTGTGCAGTGGTTGTATTAATATCATCCTGTACCTGGGGTTTATCCTTGTTTTTTTGGCACCCTGAAATAACAAATAATGTTGCAGGTAAGATGATACATGTCCTGGTGACCAGGAAATAGCAGCTTTTAATTTTACTCAGTTTCATGTTAAAGTATTTTTAAGTTAGGAAATAATGTACTAACCGATTAAAAAAACGTACAAAATAAAATAGGGTTGCCTGGTGGTAATTTTTTCTTTGCTTATTATTAAAAACCCATTATCTACACTTGCTTTTTCTCTAATTGAATAAAACAGGAGATTGACTGGAAGGCTTGCTTAAAACTAAAAAAACCCGTTTAAAATTAAACAGGTTCATAAATGTTTATAGAAATTATTTATGCCTTTGCTGTTTTAATCTTTTTCACAGCTTTATTTGCATTTTCGGTAGCAAGATCAGCAGAACCTAATGGTTTACTTTTTGCAAAGTCAACAAGTATTGGGGCTGCTACAAAGATGGATGAGTACGTGCCAGTGGCCACACCTATCAGCATTGCGAATGCAAATCCTCTGGTAACTTCTCCGCCAAAAATAAATAATATCAGCAGGGTTAAGAACACGGTTAAAGACGTCATAATAGTACGGCTCAATGTATCGTTGATAGCGCTGTTGATGATAGTTGTTTTTGTTGCGCCTTTCATGTTACGGCTGTATTCACGTATCCTGTCAAATACAATTACCGTATCATTCATGGAGAAACCGATAACCGTTAATATAGCCGCAATAAAATGCTGATCAATTTCCAGCGGGAATGGAACAATGTTTTTAAAGAAAGAGAAAACGGCCAATGTTACCAACACATCATGTAATAATGAAACGATGGTTCCCAAAGAATATCTCCAATCGCGGAAACGAATGAAAATGTAAAGGATGATTGCAAGCAAAGCAAATATGGTTGCCTGTATTGCGCCCTTTTTAAGATCAGCAGAAATAGTTGGCTGAACCACCTGTGAACCTTGTTTATTATTTTTTATAAAATTTTCATAAGTGGTACCGGGAGCAAGGTGACTTTTTAAACCTTCATACAAACGGGTCTGTACAGTACTGTCAGCATTCTCAACACCTTTCATAAATGATGTGGTAATATTTAAATGCCTGCTGTCCCCAACTGTTTTAATCACCGGGTATTCGCCGCCAAACTGATCTCTTAAACTATTTCTTATATCATCATTCTTTACTGCTTTATCAAACTGAACAGTAAAACTTCTTCCGCCTTTAAATTCCACACCTTCATGAAAGCCATTAAAAAAAGAAGCAACACCCATTATTAAAACCACTACAGAAATTCCATAAGCTATCTTTCTGTATTCAATAAATTTAAATTTCGCATGTTTAAAAATGCGTTTTGAAATAGCTGTGAAATAGGTAAAATGTCTTTGTTTATTTGTCCATACATCAGTTACTAATCTTGATAATAAAATTCCACAGAACAAAGAAAGAGCTATACCCAACATTTGTGTTGTTGCAAATCCCCTCACAGGCCCAAGTCCAAAATAATATAAAATTGCTGCTGTTAAAAAAGTAGTTACGTGAGCATCAATAACGGGGGCAAGCGATCGTCTGTATCCATCATTAACTGCCTGCTGATAAGTTTTCCCCCGGGTGAGTTCTTCTTTTATTCTTTCAAAAATAATTACGTTAGTATCCACTGCCATACCAATAGTAAGCACAAGGCCCGCAATACCTGCAGCCGTTAAAGTAGCTCCCAGAGCGCTTAGTACGCCAATGGTAAAGAGCAGGTTCAATATCAATGCAATGTTGGCAACCCAGCCGGCTGTGTTATAATACACCAGCATTAAAATAAATATTACTAAAAAAGAAATTGCAAAAGCTTTGGCGCCACCATTAACAGCTTCCTTACCAAGGGTAGATCCTACAACCTGCTCCTGTACTATCTTTGCGGGAGCATCAAGTTTACCTGATTTTAAAATATTAGCAAGATCCTGTGCTTCTTCAACAGTAAAGCTTCCGCTTATTTCAGAGTTGCCACCTTCAATTGGTCCATTTACATTTGGAGCAGAATAAACAACATCGTCAAGTACAATTGCAATTGGTTTCCCAACATTATCAGTAGTTAATTTTGCCCATGTTCTGCTGCCCGATGGTGTCATCTGCATTTTTACAGATGGCCTGCTTCTGTCATCATATTGTTGGCTGGCTTCTTCCACACCTTCGCCTTCTAATTTTGCTCTATCGCTTCCGGGGATAGTTTTAATGGCATAAAGTGACACAAATTTTTTCCCGCTTTTTTCATCCTTTTCATCTATGCCATATAAAAATTTAAGGTTAGCAGGGAAATTATTTTTTACAACTTCAAGATTTAAATATTCATTCGCCTTTGCTGTGTCTTTTAATGCAAGATTAGCTATAGCAGAAGAATATTGTTGCTTACCGTCTTTACCCTGTTGAGGTCCGATAAAATGGATAGTATTAATAAGTGGTTTATCATTTTTAGCCAAAACATTCTTTGCGGTATCTTTTGCAGTTTTAGAAGTATCAGTAACTTTTTTTGTAGTATCCGGAGCAACTCCGTTTAAATAATTCTGCAATGCTTTATCAGCCTCTTCAATATTTTTACTTATTTCCCCGATATTATAAACTTCCCAGAATTGAAGGTTAGCAGATGACTGTAATAACTTTCTAACCCTGTCAGCATCCTGAACACCGGCAAGCTCAACAGTAATAATGCCTTTGTTCTCATCAAGATTTATATTGGGCTGGGCAACACCAAACTTATCAATACGCTTTAATAATATTTTATAGGTTTGCTGTATTGCACCCTTTGCAACAATTCTTATTTTGTCTGTTACATCATTATCATTATCATTTCTTTTTATATTTTTTCCAGCACCGGCAAATATTGAAGCAAGGTTTGCAGAAGGGTTTTGTTTTTTAAAAGCATCGCTGAACAATGTTATATAATCAGCATCGCTGTTTACCTTAAGCCTGTTTGCTTCATTCAAAGCATTTATTAACTGCGGATCTTTTGGATTATTACTAAGCGATTTTATCAAACCTTCAAGGCTTACATCCATTGTAACGCTCATCCCGCCCTGCAGATCAAGCCCGAGATTTAATTCGTTCTCTTTGGATTTTTGATAAGTAGTGCCGAGTACAGGATATATTTTTGTGTCCTTTGTGCTGTCAAGTAATCTAAGCAATCTTGTTTTTACAAGATCATCTTTTTCATCACCCTTAACACCCGGATTACTGATTTTCACCATTCTCTCAGCCTTAGCTTTCATAGCACTTTCGTGGCTGTTAACAACCCAGGTAAACGATAACTGGAATACGGAAATAAGTATTAAAGTGATAGCGAAAAACCAAACCAAACCTTTCAGTCTCATGAATTAAATTTTAGAAGTGCGCAAAGATAAGGTTTTGAGACTTAATGTAACCAGTGTTTTAAGAAGTTTTGTAATCATATTTTAGCGCAGGAGAACATGAGAGCCAGGAGAAAGCGCAGGGAAAAGGGAAATACTGATATTATGCTGTTACCGATAACTACCGGTATTCACTAATTCATTTCTTTACAAAAAAAAAGTATAACAATTTAGAATCCATCCAATTGATTTTCGGAACTTGGTTTTGTATATTTTTGGCTATCATGAAAAATAGTAATGCAGGAATCTATCTAATACTGGTTTTAATAAGCCTCCTTTCCTGTAACCCTGTAAAGAAAATGCAGACAGAAAGTATAATTCCTAAAACACCAACAATGGTTTTGCCTGACGGAACAAAAACAGATGCTTTCCTGGAGAATCTTTTAAAAAAATATCCCCAATATTTTGATAGTATTCTTGTTCACAGAAAAGACTGGAATGTACAGATAATTTATACCCAAATTGACAGGGGTAAAAACAATTTACCAAAGCTTACCAATTATTATTTTAATGTAAATGTTGCAAGATATTTTTATCCGGCATCCACTGTTAAGTTACCAACTGCTTTGCTTGCTCTGCAAAAATTAAATGAATTAAAGGCGACAGGCATCAACAGGAATACTACCATGATAACTGAATCTGCATACAGCGGACAAACAGCCGTATTTAATGATCCACTAACATCTGATGGCAGACCAACCATTGCCAGTTATATAAAGAAAATATTATTGGTAAGTGATAATGATGCCATGAACAGGTTGTACGAATTTTTGGGACAGGAATATTTAAATGACCAATTGCATAAAAAAGGATATGAAGAAGCAGAGATAGTGCATCGCTTACAAATTGCTTTGAGCGAAGATGAGAACCGGCATACCAATCCAATTAAATTTTTAGATGCCAATAATAATATTTTGTATCAGCAACCTTTGGTCTTCAATCAAACTAAATATGCTGTGAGAAATGATTCATTGGGAAAGGCATTTTACCGGGGAGATGAATTGGTAAATACCCCAATGAATTTTTCTAAAAAAAACAGGATCAGCATTGAATCGTTACATACTATTTTAAGGAGTTTAATTTTTCCTAACACAGTATTAGCAAAACAACGGTTTAATCTTACCCCTGATGATTACAAATTTGTTTATCAGTACATGTCACAATTTCCGCCTGAATCAACTTTTCCTCCTTACGATTCAGCGACGTACTATGATGCATATGGAAAAAATTTATTGTATGGCGCTCAAAGAGGGAGTATGCCAAAAAATATCCGCATATTTAATAAAGAAGGAGATGCATACGGGCATCTGCTGGACATAGCCTACATTGTTGATTTTGATAAAAACATTGAATTTTTTTTATCTGCAGAAATTTATTGCAATAAAGATGGGGTGATGAATGATGATAAATACGATTATGAAACTATTGGTTATCCATTCATGAAAAATTTAGGTAAAGTAATTTATGATTATGATGTAAACAGGAAAAGGGCACACTATCCTGATCTGTCTTCTTTTAAAATGGTATATGATAAATAAGTATTATTTTTTTCAAGCAAAGTCACAAAGTAAATATTTAAGATGGCTAAGAAAATACTTTGCATCTTACTTCCTTTGCGTCTTGGCGTGAAATAAAAACCTCAGACAAAAAAACTATTTTTGCCTCAATTAAAATTTTACATGCAACTTTCTTCAACCCTGTTAAGATTTAACGAACCTGAAACCCTTAAAATGGCTAAGCTTGGCAGAGAACTAAGAGCCAAAGGAATTGACATTATTGATCTGAGTTTAGGTGAACCGGATTTTGATACGCCACAGTATATTAAAGATGCTGCTAAAAAAGCCATTGATGAAAACTGGAGCCATTACACACCTGTAGCCGGTTACCTTGAATTAAGACAAGCCATTTGCCATAAATTAAAAAGAGATAACGGGCTGCATTATAACCCTGACCAAATTGTTGTGAGTACAGGTGCAAAGCAAAGTATTGCCAATACTGTTTTAAGTATTATTGATGAAGGAGATGAAGTAGTTATTCCCACACCGTATTGGGTTACTTATTCTGAAATTGTAAGACTTGCGCAAGGCAATGTAAAATTTATAAAAACACTTGTAGAAAATGGCTACAAAATAACACCGGCCCAACTTGATGAAGGGCTTACTGATAAGACAAAGTTTTTCATGTTCTCTTCTCCCTGTAATCCTTCAGGTGCCGTGTACTCAAAAACAGAGCTGCAGGCTTTAGCAGAAGTTTTTGAAAAATATCCGAAAGTATTTATCATGAGTGATGAAATTTATGAGTACATAAATTTTTCAGGCGAACATTATAGTATTGCCAATGTTGATTTTTTAAAAGAAAGAGTGATTTTAATTAACGGATTAAGCAAAGGTTTTGCAATGACAGGCTGGAGGCTTGGATACATTGCTGCTTCGGTGGAAGTAGCTAAAGCATGCGAAAAGATTCAGGGACAATTTACCAGCGGCACCAATTCAATTGCGCAAAGGGCAGCAATTACAGCTTTTAATTCTGATTTAACGGCAACCCATGAAATGGTTGCTCAATTTAAATTAAGAAAGAAAAAAGTAATGGAATTATTGAAGGAAATACCAATGGTACAATGTAGTGAACCCGATGGCGCATTTTATGTTTTTCCTGAAGTGGATAAATATTTCGGAAAAAAATATAATGGTGAAGAAATTAAAAATGCTGATGATTTATGTATGTATCTTTTAAATGAAGCGCATGTTTCTACGGTAACAGGTTCTGCATTCGGTGAACCCAAATGTATCCGCATTTCATTTGCCAACAACATGAAAAATATTGAAGAAGGATTTAGAAGAATTAAGGATGGGTTGGAGAGATTGAGTGATTAAATAGTTAAAATGACAAATGGTTAAAGTGCTATTACATTTCAACATGTTTACTTTTCAACAATAAACTTTTATGTAACGCCAATACCTGCGGAATTATCATTTGCTGTTCATCATTTACAATTACAAAATCACATAAGTTTATTTTTTCTTCTTCATTCATTTGTTTGTTTATCCTTAACATTGCTTCTTCACCTGAAATATTATCTCTTTTTATTGCTCTTTGCAAACGAAGTGTTAGAGGGGATCTAACACCAATCACAAAATCTAAAAATTTGTTTGAGCCGCTTTCAAATATCAGTGCCGCTTCTTTAATTGCGTAAGGGGATGTTTGTTTTTTCATCCACTCATCAGCATCTTGTAAAGTTGCAGGATGAACAATTGAATTTAATAACTCCAGTTTCTTTTCATCTTTAAAAACAATTTCTGATAAGTATTTTCTATTTAATTTACCATCAGGATACACTTCTTTTCCAAAAGCATTTTGCACATCTGCTTTTACTTTTTCATCATCATTCATCAATCTTTTAGAAGCTGCATCAGCATAATACACAGGGATGCCAAGCACTTCAAAGATGTGTGCTACAGTGCTTTTGCCACTGCCAAGGCCGCCTGTTAAACCGATACGAAGCATTATGCAATGTACGATGTTGGATGTACGAAGTACGATGTACGATGGTTAAAGTGTTTTGAGATTTACTACATCGTACATCCCACATCTGACATCGTACATAAATTTATTTCTTAACCTCTGCAACAGGCTTATTAATATTAGCCGTCCACTCCATACTTACAGCGCTTTTTTCAATTTTAATATAGCTTCCCGGATTGATCTCCAATTGCATAGTACTGTCATCATTTACTTTATTTACAGTACCGTGTATTCCGGCTATGGTAACTATCTTATCACCCTTTTGCAGGTTTTGCAAAAAGTTTTTTTGGAGTTTTGCTTTTTTTGCCTGAGGACGGATCATGAACATCCAGAATACAAGGATCATCAACCCTAAGAATATAAATTGAAAACCTCCACCGCCTTTATCACCTTGCCCCATCATTAAAAAAATCATTGCTAAATTCATCATGTATGTTTTATATAATTGTTATGTAATTATTTTTTAACTTCCATTACCTGTCCCCTTAATTCCAAAACCGGGAAAACAGGATAGGCATTCGATACTACCGTAATTTCTTTATGTACATCTCCCACACGTCCCTGGCTATTGAATACTACTTTTATAAACCCTGTTTCACCGGGCTTTATGGGAGCTTCCGGTTTTTCCGGTACTGTACAGCCACAGCTTGCTGTTGCAGTAGTAATGATCAGTGGGTTTTTACCGGTATTCTTAAACCGGTAATTATATTCCACTTTTTCGCCATCAGTAACTTTTCCAAAATTATAAACCGAGTCAATTATTTGTACGGTTGTTGAATCCTTAAATACCTGCACAGAAGGATCAGATGCTTTAACATCATCTTTTGCTTTATTTTTCCTGATATCACATGAAAACAATGTGCAGGAAAAAATAGTGGCCATTAAAAATTTATTCATCTGTCTTAAAAATTTTGGCAAAGATATTTATAAAGTACTGTTTCTAAAATTCTTCTTATGAATTTTATCTTCGGATATAAGTTCTTTGTGAATATTATCGAGTATACCATTTACAAAATGCCCGCTTTGTGGAGTGCTGTATTCTTTAGCCAGGTCAATATATTCATTGATAGTAACCCTGGGAGGAATAGTTTCAAAATATAAAAGCTCACATACACCCATTTGCATCAATATCATATCTAATGCTGCTATTCTTTCTGCATCCCAGTTCTTAAGTTTTGGTTTAATGATTTCCAAACAATATTCTTTTTTATCCAGCACACAATTCAAAAGGTCTTTGGCAAAATCCCATTTTTCTTTAGTGAGCATTTCGCCAAAATTAAATGCGGAAGGCTTTTGAAAAAAATTATCCATAAGTGTTACCATCGTATCGGCATCATCATCCCAGTGAATAAAATTTTCTTCTATATGATTTATAAAATCTTCATCAGGCAACATAAGGGTGCTGAAAATAAATTCCAGCATTTTCTTTTCTGTTTTTTTATCCCTTGCCTGTATTGAAATGTATGTTTTATATTCTTCTGATTGGGCCAAAGCCTGGTATGTTCTTTTTATTAATCCTGTATCTATAAGATGAGCTATTTTATATTCTTTAACCGCTTTTTTAAATAAATCATCTGCCAGCACATTCCATACTAATTCATTGCCCGCAATCTTTGTATTAATATTCATATCCCCTTTTGTAGGAAGATGCTTATGTGCTTTTTGGGCTGCATCTACTTCAGCATAACGGGCAACTTCGGTAATAAAAAAAATCAGGTACGTAAATAACTGCCTTGACTGTTCGAGATTATTTTCTAAAATTTTTATCGGTTCTCCCGGCTTGGTTTCGTTATTCATTAATTCAATAGAATAAAGTGTTTGCATAACCTTCACCCTGATGTTTCTCCTGCTTATCATTAGTGTAACCCTTTATTTAATATTGCTTTTAAAAATTTCAGCAAAGGTGCACTGTTTAGCTTTCTGAACCATGATTTGGGAAGATTAATTGATTAAATAGATTTTTTGTATAGAGAAATTCACCTTTCTTTTTTATATTTTCATCTTTCATCTTTAATCTTTAAATCCACCCAAATCGTGGTTCAGACAAATGAAAAATTGTCGCATCTTGTCACTTTCCCGGCAACAGAGAACTGACAACTCACGCAGATACCTGTCATCTAATCTGAAATAACCTCTTTGGTATAAAAATTCGTGGTACATTTGCAACCCAATAAAAAAATTAAAATTTAAATTATGGCAAAAGAAAATTTTGAGCTCTTTGATGACAGGGTTCTTGTAAAACCTAATGCAGCTGAAGAAAAAACTGCCGGGGGTATCATTATCCCCGATACTGCAAAAGAAAAACCACAAAAAGGAACAGTAATAGCAGTAGGAAAAGGAAAGTATGCTGAACACACAGGAAATCTTATCCCACTTCAAATAAAAACCGGCGATACTGTTATGTATGGTAAATACGGAGGAACTGAAATAAGCCTTAATGGTGAGGATTACCTGATAATGAGAGCATCTGATATATTAATGAAAGTCAACTAATCATTTTTTAAATTCTTAATAAAAATTAAATATGTCAAAACAAATATTCTTTGAAATTGATGCCCGCAATAAAATGAAGAAGGGTGTTGATACACTGGCGAATGCCGTTAAAGTAACCCTGGGGCCAAAAGGCCGTAACGTAGTTATTGAGAAAAAATTTGGTGCACCGGGCATAACCAAAGACGGTGTTACTGTTGCAAAAGAAATTGAACTGGAAGACCCGATAGAAAATATCGGTGCACAAATGGTAAAGGAAGTTGCCAGTAAAACGGCAGATATTGCAGGTGATGGTACAACCACTGCAACCGTTCTTGCCCAATCTATAATCGGCGAAGGTTTAAAAAATGTAGCTGCCGGTGCAAATCCGATGGATCTTAAGCGTGGTATTGATAAAGCGGTTATCGCTGTTGTTGAGCATTTGAAAAAACAATCTCAGTCAGTAGGTGATAATAATGAAAAGATTGAACAGGTTGCTTCAATCTCTGCTAACAATGATCTGACAATTGGTAAACTCATTGCTGAAGCAATGCAAAAAGTTGGTAAAGAAGGTGTGATAACTGTTGAAGAAGCAAAAGGCACTGATACTACTGTGGAAGTGGTAGAAGGCATGCAATTCGACAGGGGTTATATTTCTCCCTATTTTGTAACTAACAGCGAAAAGATGGAAGCTGAATTAGAAAATCCTTACATATTAATTTATGATAAGAAGATTTCTTCCATGAAAGATATTCTTCACATTCTTGAGAAAGTTGCCCAAAGCAGCCGCCCTTTATTAATTATTGCTGAAGACCTTGACGGAGAAGCTTTGGCAACATTGGTGGTAAATAAATTGCGTGGTACACTGAAAGTGGCTGCAGTAAAGGCTCCTGGGTTTGGTGACAGAAGAAAAGAAATGCTGCAGGATATTGCGGTGCTTACAAAAGGTATTGTTATCAGCGAAGAGCAAGGTTACAAATTAGAGAATGCTGACCTTACTTATTTAGGTGAAGCATCTTCTGTAACTATTGATAAAGACAATACAACAGTTGTTGGCGGCAAAGGCGAAAAGAAAGACATTACTGCAAGAGTAAATCAAATAAAAGCGCAGATTGAAACAACTACTTCTGATTATGATAAAGAAAAATTGCAGGAGCGTTTGGCAAAATTAAGCGGCGGTGTTGCTGTATTATATATCGGCGCTGCTACTGAAATGGAAATGAAAGAAAAGAAAGACAGGGTAGATGATGCATTGCATGCAACAAGAGCTGCTGTTGAAGAAGGAATTGTTCCCGGCGGCGGTGTTGCTTACATCCGTGCAATTGAGAGCCTTGAAGGTCTTAAAGGATTGAATGATGATGAAACAACCGGTGTTCAGATAGTAAGAAGAGCAGTTGAAGAACCTCTTCGCCAGATAGTTGTTAATAGCGGTATCGAAGGCAGCATTGTTGTTCAAAAGATAAAAGAAGGTAAAGATGATTTTGGTTTTAATGCACGCACTGAAGTGTATGAAAACCTTTTTGCAGCTGGTGTAATTGATCCAACAAAAGTGGCTAGAATTGCCCTGGAAAATGCAGCATCAATTGCCGGTATGTTGTTAACTACCGAATGTGTTATCTCTGATAAGCCTAAAAAAGAAGATGCTCATAACCACGCTCAAATGGGCGGTGGCGGAATGGGTGACATGGGATATTAATACGATGATTAATTATATAGAACCCTCTGTAACAAGAGGGTTTTTTAGTAGCCCCCTGTCCCCCGAAGGGGGAAACTTAGATTGACACTTTTTATTTATTTGCAGCATCTGTTCTCCTAATGGAAGAATTAAAATCCTAAATGCTTCATTCTATTTATTACTGCTTCTAAATTTAAGGATATAATTTTCCATCCATCCCTTGGGGAAGGGCTTTAGTATAATCCTGCCTGTTTAAAAAAAAATTTGTGGGGATGGGCTGCTTATTTTATTTCTACATGTGCTTTACCACGGTAATAATATTTATTAAGCGAATCTTTTATACGGCCTGTATCAGAAAGCGGGAGGGTAAAAGCTTCTGCTATTTTATAGGTAACTGAATCTGAGGTATACATAATTACTTTATGCCCGTATTCTTTGTATTTATCCAACGTTTTTTTTGCTTTATCTCTATCTGTTGTTTCTTTAAATACAATTTTAAAAGTATATCCATCATTAGCAACCAAAGGCATTATTAATGAATCTTTTTTTACAGCAATTGAATCTTTAGAAAGTTGTACCGGCTGGGTTTCATTAACAATATCCTGATCTGTTTTTTTATAAAAAAAATAATAGGCAGCCCATGCTCCCAATCCTAATAGTAAGATGGCAACAATAATAAATATGGTTTTTGTACTGTTATTTTTCACTTCAGAATCATAGTCAGGAAAAAGCCCTGATTTTTCTTCGGTTTCATTTTCTTTTAAGGCTTTAGGCGCTTCTATTCTGGGGGTAATAAATTGCCCTGGAATAAAAACTAATTCTCCTGTTTGAGCTTTATCCAATGTTCCCAAACCTTCAATGGTAAAGGGTTTCCCAATATTTAAGAATTGCCTGCCAAGCATCAGGAAAGAGTCAAGGTCGGCAGAAGCAAGTGGATATATTTTCTTTGTATGTTTCACTATTGCATCAATAAGCCCCTCATCTTCGCCTGCTTTAGGATTGTAATCAAATGCAATAGCATTCTCAGGAATTACCATTCCCTTTTCAGAATCTACAGGTAAGGAAACAGAACTATTCAAACTAAAAATACCAATGCCCTGCAGGGTAATTTTTTTATTACTATATAATTGGTGTACAAGAACCTGCTCAATTTTCACTCGTAAAATATTTAAGGTCGACAAACCTACTTCTTATTGCTCAATTTTCAAAAACACAAAATGCAGAACTTCATTATGTTTAATAGTTAATAAATAAAGGGGATCTCTAATTACTGAACTTTCTGTTATTAGAGATTCCCTAAATCTAAAAAAGATAATTGCTATATAACTGAATGATCTGTTAACTAATAGTAATGAATGTATTTTTGCAACATGATAACTGATCAGGAACAACTTTTTATTGATTATTGGGAAGCCAACAGGAACAAACAAAAGAAGATTTTCTACCAGCTTGCAATTGGGTTGCCGGTGGGGCTCGTATTTGCATTGCCCGTTTTATTAAGTGTAATATTTCATGATTGGTATAAGCAGATGACATTTATTTCTAACTCACAGGTCACTGTAATTTTAATTACTGTTTTAGGCATTGCCGTTTTTTTTGCACTGTTCCGCATGAAGTTTAAGTGGGAAGAAAATGAGCAACTCTATAAAGAGTTAAAGTTTAAGCAAAGTAAAACTCAGCCGGACCTGTTGTAATTTTAATCTTTTATTTTGCGAAACAATTTTATAAAAATGAAAAACATTCTTTTAGGTTTTATTATTCTTTCTGCAGTTTGCCTTTCGTGTTCAAAAAAAGATGCAGCCTGTAATTTAAATGATTCCAACATTACAGCATCTGCAGGTGAAACTGCTAATGTTCAGGCTTATCTTACATCTCAGGGCATAACTGCAATACAGCATTCATCAGGATTTTTTTACAGGATAACACAGGCGGCAACCGGCAAAGCGGTAGTAAATCTTTGTTCAAGTATTATCACAAAGTATACCGGTAAGTTAACCAACGGAACAGTCTTTGATCAAACCCCCACAGGTGAAACAAGCTTATTTGTATTGGGACAATTAATTGTTGGATGGCAAAAGGGATTGCCCTTAATAAGTTCAGGCGCAAAAATTACATTATACATCCCCCCGTCATTGGGCTATGGAAGCACTGATGTAAAAAATAATGCAGGTGCAGTAATAGTTCCGGCTAATTCAATATTAATTTTTGATATTGACCTTCTTGGAGTTTTGTAATTTTTATTACTTTTTAGTGAATTGTTTTTTGGAACAATATCCAATTATTTGTAACCCGTTCTTACAACTCCCTTTACGTAACTTTACAATCCAATGAGTCATGAAGCGATTTCAGTTTTTGATATGTTTAAAATTGGTGTGGGGCCTTCCAGCAGCCACACATTAGGCCCATGGCGGGCTGCAGAAATGTTTTTACAATCTCTCCAAAATAAAAATCTTTTATCTGAAGTTAAAAGCCTTGAAGTTTTGTTGTATGGCTCTCTTGCAAAAACAGGGATAGGTCACGGTACTGATATTGCTGTACAACTTGGCTTAAGCGGAGATGATCCTGTTACTTTTGATGTTAATAATATCAAAGCAAAGATCAATGACATTAAAGCAATGAAAAAAATAGTGCTCAATGGAAAACATGAAATTGATTTTGATCCCAATGAAGACATAGAATTTCTTTTTAGTGAAACACTTCCCTATCATCCGAATGCATTAACTTTTTTAGCAGCATTTAAAAATGGTGAACACATTGCTGAAACATATTATTCAATAGGTGGGGGTTTTGTAACAAAAGAAATTAATGCTGAAAATAAAGGAGGTTGGGCAGGCGGCTCAGCATCATCTGAAATAATTCTTCCCTTCCCCATTAATGATGCTGATGAACTTTTGCATTGGTGTATGAAAACAGGATTGAACATTAGTGAAGTGGTTATGGAAAATGAAAATGCCTGGCGCAGTGAAATTGAAACTAAATCCGGATTGCTTGCAATTTGGCAGGTGATGAAAGATTGTATGTATCGCGGATGCAATACGGGTGGAATTTTACCCGGAGGACTAAATGTAAAACGAAGGGCTGCTGCGTTAAATAAAAAATTATTAAAAGATAAAGTTTATATAGATTATAATTCATGGATAGATGTTATAAAACAGGGGGGAAGTGACTTCACATATATTTTAGATTGGGTTAGTTGTTTTGCTTTGGCAGTTAACGAAGAAAATGCAGCTTTTGGTAGAGTTGTTACTGCCCCAACAAATGGAGCTGCAGGCGTTATTCCTGCAGTATTGCAATACTTCGTTATTTTTTGTGATGGAAATAAAGACGATAAGATCATACAATTTTTATTAACGGCTGCTGAAGTAGGAAGCATATTTAAAAAAGGCGCAACCATCTCGGCAGCTATGGGAGGATGCCAGGCAGAGATCGGAGTTTCTTCAGCAATGGCTGCTGCAGCATTAACTGAATGTATGGGTGGCACACAGCGCCAGGCTTTAATGGCTGCTGAAATTGCTATGGAACATCATCTTGGTATGACATGCGATCCCATACAGGGCCTTGTACAAATACCCTGTATTGAAAGAAATACAATGGGCGCAATAAAAGCTATAACTGCCTGTCAGCTTGCCTTACAGAGCGCTCCGGATTATGCTAAGGTTAGTCTTGATGGCGTTATAAAAACAATGTGGGATACCGCCATGGACATGAACAGTAAATATAAAGAAACTGCAGATGGAGGATTAGCAATAAATATTCCTTTAAGTTTAAGTGAGTGCTAAATAAATGATTTTCGCGGGGTATATTCATTCATATATTTACAGCATACTTTTTGTCACAACATAAAGCTGTGAATTCTTCATCATCAATTTTTTCCGTGAATAAAATATTTACAAATAAATTTTTGCTTTCTGTTCTTATTTTTTTTCTTCCTTTTTGCGGAAAAGGATTTGGAGTGCTTACTCATGAAGCGATCATTGATGCATTATGGGAAAAAACAATCTTACCATTATTAAAAACAAAATATCCATCTTCAACTGCAGAAGAACAAAAAGAAGCGCATGCTTATGCATATGGTGGCGCTGTAGCTCCTGACATGGGCTATTATCCATTTGGCAGCGCCTTATTCACAGATCTTGTTCATTATGTACGCAGCGGAGATATGGCGACTGCATTAATTAAGGATGCAAATAATATTAATCAATATGCTTTTGCTCTCGGCTTTTTGTCGCATTACTATGCGGATAATTTTGGACATCCAATAGCTACTAACAGAAGTGTTCCGCTTGTATACCCAAAGCTTAGTAGAAAGTATGGAAGCGTAATAACTTATGCAGATAATAAAATTTCGCACATGAGGATGGAATTTGGTTTTGATGTTTTAGAAATTACAAAAGGTAATTATGCATCTCAATCGTACAAAGATTTAATTGGCTTTAAAGTGGATACTTCGGTATTGGCAAGAGCTTTTCTTGAAACATATGGATTAAATATAAATGATGTTTTCAAGAACCGTTTTTCATTAGCTGTAGAATCATTCCGGTGGATTGTTGCCAATATATTTCCTGTTATAACAAGGGCTGCATGGGCTTCCAAAAAATCTGATATACTCAAAAAAGATTCTACTGAAACAGGAAAAAATTTCAGATACAAAATGCGCCAGAGAGAATATAATAAGCAATATGGAACCG
>JANXQO010000108.1 GCA_025353485.1 Chitinophagales bacterium | reverse complement strand
TATACGTCTTTCTATATCCGTTGTAGAACCAACATAAAATTTGTTTAATTTTTCGCTGTATAAAATATATAAGTATGCTGCCATAAAAAAAAGTGAAGCAGTACAACTTCACTTTGTGATCCGGATTGGATTCGAACCAATGACCCTCAGCTTAGAAGGCTGATGCTCTATCCAACTGAGCTACCGGACCTAATTCAATTTCTAATGACCCCTCCCAACTAGAAATCGGGATTCTCTATCCAACTGAACTACCTCACCAATTTTTTGCAAATATAACTAATAGATAATCTAAGGCAATCCTAATTAGATTCAGTCTTCTTTCTTTTTTTAAAATAAAACTTTACATTCAACGTTAAATCACTGCAATTTGAATTTTTAAATTGAAAGAAATCTTTTTTCAATACTAAACAGGTGTGGCATGTTTGTTGAAATTATACTTAGTCCAATAAAGATAATTTGACTATATAGACAGGAACTTTAAATAAAAAATTATGAGAAAAGTATTTATCAGCATTTTTGCATCTACAATATTATTAACCGGATTTTCATCCTGCAAAAAAATAGTTGCAGCAATATTTGGGGGAACAGATGTAAATGTTCCTGAAGTTCAGGTAACAATACCAACTGTTTTTGCTGTTAGCTCAAATGAAATTTCATTGGGCAGCTTTTCTTTTTCTTTTAATCTGGATAGTATTGTAAGAGCAAATACCAGTGGAGTGTTTGGTGTTAACGCTGTTAATTCCATTAAAGTTAAGCAAGTTAAAATAACTATAAACAATGCTGATCAACTAAATAATTTTGCTAATTTTCAAAGTGCACGTGTAACCCTGCAATCAAATACAAATAATACTCCGGCTGAACTTTTCTCAGTCACCTTTGCTGATGTTTTTGCTTCTACATATACGTATACTCCAACCAATAATCCGGAGTTATTATCCTATTTAAAAGGCTCTGATATTTCATATACTATTTATGGTAAAATGCGGCGAACAACCAACAAACCATTAACTATGGTAGTAGCAGTTACGCTGAGAGCGGATTAATTATTTTCCTTCAAGGCTCATTAATTTTTCAAAAACAATTTCATACTCGGCATTAGCCTTCTCTAATTGTTCAAAGGCTTTTTTATAGTCCGTTTCTGTGTTTGAAAACTTAGTACTATCAGTATAAATTTCGGGAGCAGATAAAGAACTTTCTAACATTGCTTTTTGTTTGGTTAAGAGGGCGATCTTCTCTTCCAGTTGTTGAAACTGTCTTTGTGTTTTCTGTAATTCTTTTTTTACATCTTTATCAATTGCTCCTCTCTGATTATTATTTGATCTTGTTTCAACCTTTATTTCTTTTGCAATAACAGGTAATATCTTTTCACTTTTTACTTTTTCGCTTTTAACAAGTACCTGCCGTTGTTTCCATTCTTCCCACTCCTCAAAATTGCCAACAAATTCTTTTATCTTATAATTTTCTATTTCCCAAATTTTATTGCAGGTCTGGTTTACAAAATACCTGTCGTGACTTACGAGAATATAAGTGCCTTCATATTTATTTAGTGCATCAATCAACAGATCAACAGAATGGATATCCAGATGGTTGGTAGGTTCATCAAGCAATAAAAAATTGGCTTTGCTCACAATGGTTTTTGCAAGTGCTACACGGGCTTTCTCACCACCACTTAATACTTTTATTTTTTTTTCAACATCATCACCGCTAAATAAAAAACATCCTAATAAAGTACGCAGCTCTAAATCCGTTTTTCCGCTGCGGGCAGTTTGCATTTCTTCCAACACATCGTTATTTAAATTCAAAGCTTCCAATTGATGCTGTGCATAAAATGCATCATCAACATTGTGACCCCATATTCTTTCACCTTCAAAAGTTTCGGTGCCTGCAACAATCCGTAATAAAGTTGATTTACCTTTTCCGTTGGCGCCTATTAAACCAATCTTATCTCCACGGTTTATTTCAGCGCCTGCATGCCCAACAATTTTTACATCCCCAAATTTTTTGGTAACATTTTTTAGCGTGCATAAAGTTCTTCCCGGCTGTTTATCAATAGCAAAATTGATACGCATGTTTGGCCGTTCCAGTTCAGTGTTCTCTATCCTTTCAATTTTATCCAGCCGCTTCATTACACTCTGTGCCTGCGCCGCTTTGGATGCCTTTGCTTTAAAGCGTTCAACAAACCGTTCCTGCTGACGAATATAATCCTGCTGATTTTCGTAAGCCTTTTTCTGTATGTCGATGCGTTGTGCTTTTTCCTGCTGGTAATAAGTATAATTGCCTGTATAGAAATGCAACTGCTGCTGATACAACTCAACTATTTTGGTTACCATTCTGTCTAAAAAATAACGGTCATGCGAAACAATAACAACTGCGCCCTGGTAATGCTGCAAATATTTTTCGAGCCATTCAATCGAGGGAAGATCAAGATGGTTTGTTGGCTCATCCAGTAATAATACATCCGGATGCATCAATATCATTTTTGCAAGTAGAACTCTCATTCTCCATCCTCCACTAAATTCTTTATAAGGGCGCTGCAGATCAGCATTGGCAAATCCAAGCCCCTGCAATATCTCTTCCGATTTGTGATGAATACTATAGCCACCAAGTATTTCCAGGTCATGCAGTTTGTCAGCATATTTATGTGCAAGGTCTTCATCAGAATTTTTTTCGAGTTCAATTCCAATTGCCTCAATCTCTTTTTCTAATTGTAACACATTTTCAAATGCCCCTAATGCAACCTGCAAAATAGAATCGTCAGTATCAAAACTTAAAAGATCCTGGTGAAGAAATCCAATAGTTGTATCCCGGCTTTTTTCAACTGTGCCTGCAGAAGGCATGAATTGGCCCGTAAAAACTTTTAATAAGGTTGATTTTCCTGTACCGTTATATCCAATCAAACCAATACGCTCATTGGGTTGTATATGCCAGGTAGCATCTTCAACAATTACACGGGCACCAAATTCAAACGTAACATTTTGTAAACCTAACAGCATTCAATTTATTTAAGTCGGCAAAATTACGCTGTATTTAGTTGTAAATGGCTGTGAACAGCAATAAGAGGTCACCTTTTATGTTTACCTTTACAAAAACATTATCAATATGAGAAAATTATCGGCTATTCTGTTTATTGCAGTATTGGTATTTGCCGCCTGGAGGATATTTATTAGAGATAAATCCCATAATGATGAGCCTAAACAGCAGGCATTAAAAGTAGCCGTTCATTCCGGTGAATTTAATAAAAGCATTGGCGCTGTTGTTACCCAATATCTTTCTTTAAAAGAAGCCTTTGTAAATGCTGATACCGCAAAAGTAAAAGAGGAGGAAAAAAAATTAATTGCTGCTATTGACAATATTAAAATTGATGAGCTTAAAAAGGATACAACAGGAATTTTTCAATCTGCACAATTATTAATTGGAGATATAAGATCAAATGCTGATGCCATTTTAAAAGAAACTGATATTACAGAAATGCGGCAGGATTTTCGCATGGTATCTGAAAATCTTTTCCCTCTTTTAAAAACCATTCATTACGAAGGTGTAAAACTATATTGGCAAAACTGCCCAATGGCTTTTGGAGAAGGTAAAGATGCAAGCTGGATAAGCAATACAGAAGAAATATTTAATCCTTATTTAGGTAAGAACCATCCTGAATTTAAAGGTACAATGCTGCACTGCGGAGAAATAAAAGATACGATACAATAAGTTTGTGGTTTGCAGTTGATGATGAATATAATCCCATTTAAAGATTTTATCATAAAGCCGTCAGGATTTGTAACGTAATATCTTCCTGTCATTCATTTGTTTTTTCCTGATTACAATCGCCAGCTTCCTTGCAAATCTTTCCTTATTCTGATAAAACAAAATTGCAAGTTTTACATTACGTCGTCTCCATTTATAAACTATTTGTTCACCAAATTTTTTGGCAAATCCCATTGTTACGGAGTTTATAAATCTTAAATATCCATTTTGAGCCAGCAGGGTATCAAAAAATTGATAATATATATTTGATACAGAAGATTGCATTGTCAACATTAGTTTTTTATACAGCCTTATTTCTTTCTCAGAAAAATTATTCACCAATGTCTGCCATATATCAATATTAGTATGAGCATTAACTCCCAGTAACACAATCTGCCAGGGTTTAGCATCCGGGGTAGAAAAAAAGCACTTCCATTCAGATACAGGTGAAAGGTTATTTTTTTTATCATCATCCCATGCTCTTAAAAAATAATCGGCAAAACCGATCTCGAATTTTTCTATAAATATTTTTGATCCACTATCCATATCCTGAAGTTGAAAAGCAACCGTCTTCATAGTTTTACTATATATTTTACAAAAATGTCCCGCTATTTCAGAAGTCTGACCAATTGAATCCACCCGTTGCACAGAGCTATTTGTGAAACCCAACGTATTTAAAGAAGTAATAAAAGCTTTATCTAATTGTACTGCTAAAGGGTTCTCATTTTGCCCATAGCATGCAATTCCAGCAATAAGCAATTGACAGGAAAATAAAAACTGCAGCGGTGATAATGGCATGGCAGAGAAGAATGGCATAACATATTAATTTTTTGTCACCTTATTAAAAATAGCAGCCTTTGATTCAACACTCATAGAAAGTAAATTATACTTAAGCTGGTAAGCCTTTGTGATATTTACTTTTCTTAATAATTGCTTACGGGCATTACTTTTATGAAAACAAACATCAACAGCATAACTTTTAATTGCCGTATCTGTTAAATGCTGCATCTTATTTTTTATGAATTTATAAATGCCAGGTAATTCATCTTTACTATTAAATGTTATGGCCTTGTTTTGATTCGCTATGAACCAATTTTTCTTAAGCAGGTAATGTGTAATTTTTTGTTGCTCCCAATTCATGGTAATGATTTTGGCTGAGGCAAGCTGCAAACAAAACTGAACACTGCAAGGCATATACAACGAAGTAAGCAATGCTGCATGTTCTTTTGTTTTCAACAATTCTTTATTTGCTGTAAACCATTCCCGTTCGTGAGGAAAATATCGCTTTGCTGTACACAACAATAAATTATCCTGAAATCCATCATCAACAACGATATCCTGCATGTCATCATAAATTTGCACGACACTCATAATATTTATCCATCCCTGGGATTGAATACTGTGCATTGCATCTTCTCTATCAGCCAAAGAGCATCTTACTTCCAACAATTTTCTTTGCATATATCTTGTTTTCAATTCATGATATTCAAGAAGCGTTGCAATATCTGAATCTCCATCCTGTTCAGGATAAGAATTTATATCGTGCAGGTAACTTTCAAGACAGGTATTGCAGGCATCTGCAATTTTATCAGCAACGTTGTGCGCCTTTTCAAAAGATAGTTTAGCAAGCTGTGTATTTATAGTCTGCAGAAAATATTTAAGTAAGCGATAAAATCTTCGGTAGGAAATATCGTATTTGAGATTCGTTTCTTCTAAAACATGCTCAGGCAATAGCTTTAACAGCTCAAATGGATATTCTATTCTTACCGTTTTATCTTTTATTTTCTTCCGGAAATAAAATTGTTCAGCATTATTATTTAACAGGTTTAGGATAAAATCTTTCCCGGCAGAAAGACGAATGCCGTCAATAAATTCATCTCCAAAAAAAAGGGCAAGCGTAGTTATGTCTGCAAGATCAGTACGGGATGAAGAACGATAAATAGGAATAATCCCAAGGAATAGAGTATTGTATGCGAATGAACCTTTTTGAATCGTTTTCCACAGATTTAAAAAACCCGGTAAAGACTTGCATAATTTAAAAATTGTTGATCTTGTAAAATGCCGATGCCGGATCTTAAATACAGGCCACAATAAAAAATTAAAAAATTTGTAAGAGAAAATATATTTCAATTCATTTGCCCACGAAAATTTTAAGGAATGTTTATAGCCTTGTTGCGGCTTAGAAACATAGCATGGAATGGCTAAAGTAGTTTTGGCAGAAAGCATGGTAAATAAAGATAAATAATTAGCCTAATAGTTACAAAAGCAAAAAGAAATTAGTTCGTTAGGTTTTTTCTATTTAAAAACTGCGTCTGATAAGCCTTTATTAATAAGGTAAGTTTTATAGGTTATCTGTATTGTTCCTTTGCGGGCCTTGGTTTTATCAGGAGCTTTTTTCTGATCCTCAGAATAATCAAAAGTAACTCCTTTGGGAATTTTATAATCCTTGGTATTAAAAGTAAATATTACCTTATCAGGTAATCCATACCCGGCATACTTTCCATAACTCATTTCCAACTCATAAGTGCCGTTATCTTTTGTGGTGGTTTTTGCTTTTAGTATTAAAAAATTATCATCAATGTACAGGGTAGATAACACAACATCGTCCCGATAGCTATCGGGATCATCTTCAGGCAACAGCTTTATAACCCTTACGTTTGTATTTCCCAGTTTTGCAATTCCACCATCTAATATTGTAAAAGCATTATTAGTTAATACATTATTAATGTTGATGCTAACTGCTCCTTTGGGTATAAACGAAATTCCTTTTTCATTTTTTATTTTTAGTTTGTCAGGTTTTTTATAATAGATCTTTACACTGGCAACAGGCACTTTTAAAAAGACTACTTTGGTTTTCATTTCTCCGGATGCTTCGTAATCATTTACAAGGTTAAGTTTGTCTTTCACTTTTTGTAAAATCGTATTTACATTCTGTGCATAAGAAGAACTTGTGAAACAGCGGGTGAGTAAAAGAAAAACAAATATTTTTTTCATAATTATTTTGCGAGTTTATCAACTTAAAATATCCTTCTTTTTAAAAATTATTATAGCTGATGATACAAATAAAAAAATGTATCCAATTAATATGGCAAAGCTTTTCATTATGGATGAAAAATGCTGGATAGATCCTTTTATTGTTTGCCCGTCCACATCAGAATCAATATAAAAAAATCCCTTCCATCCCAACATGTGAGTGGTAAATAAATAGGGCTTAACTGTTTTATCATAAATGGGTATCTGCATTTCACTCATAATGGTAAACACAATTATAATGGCTACTGTAGCCACGATAGGGCCTATAGAATTATCTGACAGCACCGAAAGCAGGAATGAAAGTGAAGCCACTACTATTAATCCAACAGTGCCAAAACCGAATGCAGCTATGTATCTCCACAACACATCTGTTTTTTCAATTTGCAATAATTCAAACTCCTTTGATATCACCAGATCATTTGTGCCAAACAACAAAACGCTGACTACAAGACACAAAAAAGCCGTCCACACTACTAAAATAAATGTATAAATAACACAGGCAAAAAATTTAGTTAGTAGCAAATTGGTTCTGCTTATTGGTTTTGTTATGAGCAACCGCAATGTTCCCATATTTGCTTCTCCGGCTACCATGTCTCCTGCAACAAGTGCAACAAGAATGGGAACATGGATCAACAATAAATTTAAAATTGCAAAGCCTATCCAATACCCGTTTCGTATTTGATCGTAAGGTATATCCAGGGTATCATCCAGGCTGCTGAGCATAAATTTTACATACTCTTTTCCATTGGTAAGCAAAGCAATTTGTATCAGTAAGATTATAGCAGCAATGGCACCGAAAGCAATATAGGTACGTGGCTTTTTAAATATTTTGAACAGCTCAAACTGTAACAGGTTCCACATGTTGGTTGGCGGTTGTAAGTGATAAAAAATAATCTTCTAATGAATGACGGGGTGTAACAGAAAGTACTTCAATATTCAGCTGCACCAATTGATTTACAAATTCAGGGATACGGTCTTTGCTAAATTTTAAAATTATAGTATCGTTCTTTGATTGCTGAAGATATTGCCCCCATTGTGTTGCAACAATTTTATTTTTTGCAGATTGATTATCCAACGTATTTAATGCTACAATTGTTTTTGCAGGATCAAGTAATTCATCCGAAGTGCCTTCAACAATTTTATTTCCTTTGTCAATAATCAATATCCTGTTTGCGATCAATTCAATTTCTGTTAACAGATGCGATGACACCAAAACAGTTTTTCCAAAATTTTTACTCAGGCTGATTATAAGATTTCTAACATCAGCAATTCCCTGCGGATCTAACCCATTCGTAGGTTCATCAAGTATTATTAATTCGGGATCATGAATAAGTGCCACAGCTATACCAAGACGTTGTTTCATTCCCTGCGAAAAAGTTTTCACTTTGCTGTGCGCTCTTTCCGACAGTCCCACCATTTCCAGTTGTTCCATTATTTTATTTTCTAAAACTTTTACGCCGCTGATCTTTGCAAAAAAAAATAGATTTTGAAAGGCAGTAAGATATTTATACAGATCAGGCTTTTCAATTATAGCGCCTACCTGGGTTAATATTTTTTTCCTGTTAGTTTGTAAATTTTTGTTGAAGATATGTATGCTGCCCGTAGTGGGTTGCAGCAATGTTAACAACATTCTTATTGTGGTAGATTTTCCGGCGCCATTCTGTCCCAAAAAACCATATACATCTCCTGCATTTACTGTAAATGATAAATTATTTACAGCAGTTACATCTTTAAACTGCTTGGTTAAATTTTTTACTTCTATTATTGCAGGCATCAGGTATAATTCATCAAATGTAAAAGAGATATTGCGAACGCTAACTTTTTTCTTAAAGACTGGCTGGCTAACTTTGTTCATAAATACAGCAGCATGGAATCTTAAATTTAATTTTGTTGAAAGAAAATAAAAATACAAATCACGTTCTCAAAATAATAAGCTTATTTGTGCTTTGCAGCTTTTATATTGTTGCAGGCATTAATCATTTCAGAGATCCAAAAGCTTATTATGATCTTATCCCACCCTATTTTCCGGATCATTCTTTAGTAAACATTCTTAGTGGTGCATTTGAAATTATTGCAGGGATATTAATGGTAATACCTGTTACAAGAAAGTTTTCAGCTTATTTAATAATTGCAATTTTGATCGCCTTTATTCCTGCTCATATTTATTTAATACAAATGAAGGGCTGTGTTTCAAAAAAAATTTGTGTGGCAGAATGGATTGCCTGGATAAGATTATTTCCTTCGCAATTTATTCTTATGTGGTGGGCATGGAAAACGTATAAATGGAATAAAATAAAATCTCTTAATCTTTAGCGGGTTTATAAGAAAACCTGATCGTTCCGTTTCTTCCAAGGTCAGATTCAATTCTTTGCTCATACCGGTTATCTCCATCATGTACGATCATTAAAGCAGTGTTAGGCGGTATCTCGCCAAGATTATCAGCATACATCACTAACTCATTAACCGCCAAATCGGGATCAATAGTTAATGTAAGTGTGATAGGTTTATAAGAAAGCATTTTATGTGATAACACCAATTTGCCATTATAAAAAACTGAAATTGAGTCCCCGTCAATTTCACCGTTGTCATAAAAATCAACTGTAAAGGTTTTATTTTTTATTGCTATCGTTTTAAGAACTGTATTTACTCTTTGTTCAAATTTTAAACTGGATGCAACAATTGGTTCATCTTTTTTGGCTGGCGGCTTAATTGTAGAAATTTCTTTTCTTACTGTATCCTTTTGCGGCAATGTATTTTTCTTTGTATCATTATTATTCTTTACTAAGGGCGGCTTTGATGTAACTATAGTTTTATTATTTTGATTTTTAGTTACAGGCTTTGTTTGTTTGGTAACAGGCCGTTGTATCCGGTTCATATCCTTAAAAGGCTGGTCTTTTTTTACGGGTGGAACATAAACTTTTTGTTCATTGAGGGGAACTCTTCTTACTATAGTTCTCGCCAGGATTGTTCGCCCATAACCACAATTACCATTTTGATTAGGTGCAGGTATCCAGTTGCCTTGCAAAGATTCAGTATCGGCGCTTTCTTTTACATACTTTAATTTATGTGTCTGAAAACAATTGCTTATTTCGGGAGGGGTATTAAATTTTGTTCTTTCATATTCAGTAACAACAATTTCTTTTGTTGCTCTGTTTATGGTGCCTCTTAATTTGCAGATGGTATAATATCGTTTTCCCTCTTCACTAAAATAGGTGTAAGAATATCCGGTTACTTCTGAGCCATGAGATTCCAGTTCCAGAACATAATCAATTTTCTCTCCGCCAAATCCAATAAAACTGCTGCTGTTATCAACAAAACCTCCTTTCCATTGCCCATTAAAACTAAATGGCTTTTCTACATTTCTGAAAGCATTTGGGGCTGGCAGGTTTAAAGTTTTTTTAGCAGTGGATTTTACCGGAAGCTTTGAGGTATATATTTTTTTGCCAACCAATGGCTTTGTAACTTTTTTTTGCTGGGCAAAAAGTGAAAAAACCAAAACAAATAAAACTAATAAAGTGGTAAAAAATTTCATCATCCTCTAATAATGTTTTTAATACAAAAATAAAGTGAAATAAAAACCTAATCGTTTAATCGGATTCTTTCTTTGCCTAATACTTCGTTAAATTTGCCATCCTGATAATTTGATTTTATATTCCGAATAAAGTAATTAATGATAAATATAACTTTCCCAGATGGCGCTGTAAGGCAATACGAGCAAGGCTCTTCAGCACTTGACATTGCAAAGCAAATAAGTGAAGGGCTTGCCCGTAAAGTTTTGGCTGCCGAGGTAAACAATGAAGTGTGGGATGCAAAACGCCCTATAAATAATGATGCTGAAATTAAATTTTTAACATGGGATGATGAGAAAGCAAAATCTACCTTTTGGCATTCGTCTGCGCATCTTATGGCAGAGGCTGTTGAAGGAATGTTTCCCGGTGTAAAATTTTGGGTTGGCCCCCCATTAGAAAAAGGGTTTTATTATGATATTGATCTGGGAGATAATGTTATTGCAGAAGAAGATCTTAAAAAACTGGAAATAAAAATGGCAGAACTTGCCAAACAAAATAATGCCTATCAACGAAAAGAAATTTCAAAAGAGGAAGCTGTAAAATACTTTTCCGAAAAAGGGGATGAATATAAATTAGATCTTCTCAGTGGATTAAATGATGGCGGAATAACTTTTTATACCCAGGGAAATTTTACTGATCTGTGCCGGGGGCCTCACATTCCTTCAACCGGATTTGTTAAAGGAATAAAGCTCACTTCAATTGCCGGCGCTTACTGGAAAGGTGATGAAAAAAATAAAATGCTTACCCGTATTTATGGTGTAACATTTCCTACCCAAAAAGAATTGGATGAATATTTAATTTTATTGGAAGAAGCAAAAAAAAGAGATCATAGAAAACTTGGTAAAGAACTTGGCATCTTTACAATGGATGACGATGTTGGCCCGGGATTGGTTTTATGGATGCCGAATGGCACTGTGATCATTGAAGAATTGGAAAAGCTTGCCAAGGAAACTGAATTGCAGGCAGGATACAAAAGAGTTTTAACTCCTCACATCGGTAAAGAAAGTTTGTACCTCACCAGTGGGCATTTGCCGTATTACAAGGAAAGCATGTACCCGCCTATGGAACTGGATGGTGTAAAGTATTACCTGAAAGCAATGAACTGTCCGCATCACCATAAAATATTTGCTGCTGAACAACATAGTTATAAAGATCTCCCATTCCGTTTGGCAGAGTATGGAACCTGTTATCGTTATGAACAAAGTGGCGAATTATTTGGTTTGATGAGAGTACGCTGCCTGCACATGAATGATGCACATATCTATTGTACAAGAGAACAATTTGCACAGGAGTTTCGTGCAGTAAATGATATGTATATTAAATATTTTAAAATTTTTGGTATAGAGAAATATGTAATGCGGCTATCACTTCATGATCCAAAAAAGTTAGGACAAAAATATGTTAACGAACCTGAACTATGGATCGAAACAGAAAATATGGTAAGACAGGTAATGAAAGATGCAGATATTCCGTTTGTTGAAGTGCAGGATGAGGGCGCTTTTTATGGGCCCAAAATAGATGTGCAGGTATGGAGTACTATCGGAAGAGAATTTACACTCGCTACTAACCAGGTAGATTTTGCACAGGGTAAAAGTTTTAAACTGGAATTTACCAATCAAAATAATGAAGCAGAAACACCATTGATTATTCATCGTGCGCCCTTGGGTACGCATGAACGTTTCATTGGATTTTTGCTGGAACATTATGCAGGAAAATTTCCTTTGTGGCTTGCGCCGGTGCAGGTAAAAATACTCCCGATAAGCGATAAGTTTTTAGAGTATGCAAAAAATGTTTTAAATAAATTGAAAATTGCAGATATTCGTGTTGAGATTGATGAAAGAAGTGAGAAGATTGGAAAGAAGATTAGAGATACAGAACTCATGAAAATTCCGTATATGCTGGTGATAGGAGAGAGAGAAGTGAACGAAGAAAAAATTTCAATAAGAAGACAAGGTAAAGGAGATATGGGATCAAAAAATTTAGAGGAGTTTATTGAATTATTGAAAGAAGAAGTGAAGAGTAAAAAAGCAGTGGTCTGAACCATCATTTTTTGGATTACAGGATTAATGAGATAAGATGCAAAACGTGCAAATGAGGAAGAGTAAAAAACAAATGAACAAAATAAATTAATTGCCCGACCTCTTCCGATAAATCGGGAGAATGAGGGTGTGGCTAAAAACAATATTGTTAAACTAAAATCAATTAATGGCATTTCCCCCAAGAGCACCGAGAGGCGCATTTAATCCACGTTTTAAAAAAGAACAACAACAGGAACACCGCACCAACCACATGATACGGGTACCGCAGGTACGATTGGTTGGAGAAAATGTAGAAGTTGGTGTTTACGACACACAGGCAGCACAAAAAATGGCACAGGAGCAAGGGTTAGACCTTGTTGAAATTTCTCCGCAGGCTGATCCGCCCGTTTGTAAAATTATAGACTACAATAAATTTTTGTACGAGAAGAAAAAGAAGGAAAAAGAAATGAAGGCTAAAAGCAAAGTATCTGAAGTAAAAGAGATACGCTTTACCCCTAATACTGATGACCATGATTTTGATTTTAAAAGTAAGCATGCACAAAATTTTTTAAAAGATGGCAACAAAGTAAAAGCCTATGTTCAGTTTAAGGGCAGAGCAATTATGTTTAAAGAAAGGGGAGAGCTGTTACTTTTAAAATTTGCTGAAAGGCTTGTGGATTTTGGCACTTTGGAAAGTATGCCTAAGCTGGAAGGCAAAAGAATGTTCGCCATTTTTGCACCAAAAAGTCAAAAGAAAAAAGTAATAACCAATCAATAATTTTTATGGCTATTAATCTTGTAGAAACTATACAGAAGAATTTAGGATTTCAACCATTACAAAAAATAGATCCCAACACCCAGGAGGTAAAGAAACCTGAAAACATTTCTTTTGAAGATTACTTACCGCAAGCTGCTATACCTGTTGTGTTACTTGGCTTATACAAATTCAGCAGAACAGAAGAGGGCAATACTGAATTGTTGAAAGGCGAATTACAGAATAAACTTTTAAAAACAATTTTCGGAAATAAAACGGAACAGGTAATTAATAAAGTTGCAATATATACCAGCAACACAACAGAATATGCAGCTGATAAAATGGAGATGATTGCATGGGAAGCTTTGCATATAATTAGAAATGAATTATCAAAACAGCCAACAGATGCAAGTGTAAAAAATTTCCTTACAGAACAGCGACATAATATTTTAGTACATCTGCCTGCATCATTACAAATTGGTGAAGTTCTTCATGATGATACCATAGATGACAGAGCCCATAAAATGGAAGGTCCGGTTTCCAACTATATGCATTGGCTGGAAACATTCTTCCCCAGTTCCGGCAGAAAGAAAGAAGAAAACTGGTAAAATATTTTACCGTTTTTATCTTTGGTAAGTAATCACAAATCCCCTACTTTTGCACCCCATTAAGCATTTGTGTTTATGCTGATGTAATACATCTAAAAAACATATTACCCACAAGGCTCCATAAGTTTCCGTCTGTTCGGAACGCCAGCAGGGTGTAAAAATAAAAATAGTATAATGCCAAAGGTTAAAACCAACTCCAGCGCTAAAAAGCGTTTTAAAGTAACCGGTACAGGAGAAATTACTTTTCAAAAAGCTTTCAAAAGACACATCTTAACAAAAAAATCTACCAAGCGCAAACGTAGTATGCGTAAAGTTGGTATAGTAAAAGGCCCTAACAGGGATTTCGTTATGCGTTTACTTCGTCTTAAGTAATTTCTCTAACTACAAACTTTAAACTACAAACTTTAAACTTATTATATGCCACGTTCAGTAAATGCAGTAGCATCAAGAGCAAGAAGAAAAAAAATATTAAAAGCAGCCAAGGGATATTATGGCAAGCGAAAAAATGTTTATACCGTTGCCAAAAACGTAATGGAAAAAGGAATGACCTACAGTTATGTTGGTCGTAAACTTAAAAAGCGGGAGTACCGTACATTGTGGATAGCCCGTATCAACGCAGCAGTAAGAGCAGAAGGAATGACGTACAGTCAATTTATTCATAAGCTTGGTGGAAAAAACATTGAGTTAAACAGAAAAGTGTTGGCAGATCTTGCTATGAATGAGCCGGAAAGCTTTAAGAAATTAATTGAATCAGTAAAATAATTTCTAATAAAACCGTATTTATAACCGCTCTCAAATCAGGGCGGTTTTTTTATTGCATAAATATTGCATTCAATTACTTTTGTAACTCATTTGAAAACCCATTTTTATAATGAATAATTCGTACACCGACCTGGTGAAGCAAACATTTAATTTTCCGCAGGAAGATTTTAATCTCAAAGATGATTATCTCCAATACAATAATGTTGACGTAAAAGCGCTGATTGATAAATATGGAACACCATTAAAGTTGACCTATCTGCCCAAAATAGGAATGCAGATAAACAAGGCTAAAAAAATGTTTGCAAATGCATTAAAGAAACATAAGTATGAAGGCAAATATTTTTATTGCTACTGTACAAAAAGTTCTCATTTCTCTTTTATTATAGAAGAAGCTTTAGAAAATGATGTTCATCTTGAAACATCATATGCATACGATATTGAGATAATAAACAAACTGTATGAAAGAAAAAAAATTGACAAAAAAATATTTATTATCTGCAATGGATTTAAACAAAAAAATTATACAAGCCGTATTGCAAGATTATTAAACACAGGCTTTGAAAATGTTATTCCTGTTTTAGATAATAAAGAAGAATTAAAAGCGTATAAAAAATCTGTAAGAGTTCCTTTTAAATTAGGCATAAGAGTAGCGGCAGAAGAAGAGCCCACCTTTCCATTTTATACGTCAAGATTAGGAATGCGTGCAAGAGATATTCTTGAATTTTATGTAGATGAGATTGAAGGAAATGAACATCGCTTTCAATTAAAAATGCTTCACATCTTTTTAAATAAAGGTATTAAAGATGATCTATATTACTGGAGTGAATTGAACAAGATCATTAATCTTTATTGCCAGTTAAGAAAAATTTGTCCCGAGCTTGATTCTATAAATATCGGCGGCGGCTTCCCCATAAAACACTCGTTAGGTTTTGAATACGATTATCAATTCATGATAAATGAAATTGTAAGAAATATTAAAGCCGGCTGTAAACGAAGTAAAGTGCCAATGCCAAATATTTTTACAGAATTTGGAAGCTATACAGTAGGAGAAAGCATGGCCCATATATACAGTGTTATCGGAGAAAAAAATCAGAACGACCGTGAGATCTGGTATATGATCGATTCATCCTTTATTACTACTTTGCCTGATACATGGGGTATTGGAGAAAAATTTTTAATGCTCCCAATAAATAAATGGAATGAAGAATATCAGCGGGTAACACTTGGAGGCATAACCTGCGACAGTCATGATTATTACGACTCTGAAGAACATATTAATGAAGTTTTTCTTCCTAAACTTACCAATGGAGAACCATTATATGTTGGCTTTTTTCATACAGGCGCTTACCAGGATCAAATAAGCGGATATGGCGGAATAAAGCATTGCCTCATACCATCTCCCAAACATATAATTGTAGAGCGTGACAAAAACGGCAAATTAATAGATTGGGTTTATGCAAAGGAACAAACTGCGCAAAGTATGCTTAAGATATTAGGATATGAAAACAATAAGAAAACCTCCCGGTAGAGAGGTTTTTTTTTATTTATATCTTTTGGACAGCTAATCGTCATGTTTATGTTTCCCCTTTCCATGTCCTTTATTTTTCCATCCTTTATCATTGTCATTATCATTATCATCATTCTCATAATCATGATCTCTGTTTTTATTATGACCCGGGGAATAATCCCTGGCGCTTTTCTTTCCATACATTTTTTTAGCCTGGCCCGGAGGTATCCATTGTCCGTTTCTATTGCCAGAGTTTGGATATCTTACACTGCCATCGGGGTATCTTACAGTTCCATCAGGATAAACTATTCTTCAATCAGGGTAAATTATACTGCCATCAGACTGACGCCTTGCTGCTCTTGGATACCTGGTTGATGGGTAATTACCTGGATATGTTTTCCCGTTTGGATAAATTACTGTGCCATCAGGCAATCGTGTTCCATTGTTATTGCTATTTGGATTATTAGGATATTTTATAGTACCATTTGGTAATCGTATAGTTCCATCTGAATATACAACTGTACCATCAGGTAATCGTTTTGATTCTGTTTGTGCATACACATCCTTGCAGTATGCGGAAATAGTAATTACAAAAATTACTATAACCCATTTAAGTAAAATTTTATTTTTCATGATAAGATGTTTTTATATATGTATTCAATTTTGAAACCAGAGTTGTATTAGCAATAATTATTTTAAATCTCTTATCAATTTATTAACAGGAATTAATGTTTATAAATAAGAGTTAAATTTTTCTACTGTTATTAATTGGTCTTCTCGTAGATCATCAAATATTTAAAAGAGCTACAACTTTTATGAAAAATTCTCCATTTTTGATGACACTTTAACTAAATTTTATAGTAATTTGTTACTTTAATTAAATTTAATGTTAGTAAGTGGTTTTTTAAC
>JANXQO010000021.1 GCA_025353485.1 Chitinophagales bacterium | reverse complement strand
AATAGAACCTTATCGGTTGTTTCGTAAATTAAGATTTTTAATTGAATGGGTGATGTCATTATTTCCACATTTCCGGTATTTTAAAACTACCAAAAATGCGGAATATCCAATTACCTTACCTATATGGTACAGGCAAAAATTTTTAGGTAAAAATGGAAGCGCCTATTGGCCAATGCATCCCTCCAGTATGATAAGTTATGCAAAAAATGTTTTGATAGGAAAAGGTGTTGTGCCCGGTTATTCAACAGGCTGTTATATACACGCAGTAAATAAAATTTATATTGACGATTATACTTTTATTGCTCCCAACGTTGGCATCATGAGTGGTAATCACGATCAAACAGATCTTCGTTTGCAGACAAAGAATGAACCCGTACGAATTGGAAAATACTGCTGGATAGGAATGAATACAGTAATACTTCCTGAAGTAGTTTTAGGTGATTTTACAATCGTTGGTGCCGGGGCTATCGTTACAAAATCTTTTGAAGAAGGTTATTGCATTATAGCCGGTAATCCGGCGAGAATAATAAAACAATTGGATAGGGAGACATGTCTTCGTTTTGATGAAGATGTTACTCATATAGGATATGTTCCAATTAATAAATTTGAACAATTTAGAATAAAGAATTTAAATGTATAAATAATGTGCGGAATAGGAGGAATAATCTACCAGAATAAAAAAGTTGAACAAAGTAGTTTAAAAACTATGGCTGCAAAACTAAGTCATCGTGGGCCGGATGGAGAAGGTATTTGGATTCATGAAACTGAAGGCGTTGGCTTTTGCCACAGGCGTCTTTCAATAATTGATTTGAGCGCAAACGGATACCAGCCTATGCATTACATAGGGCGCTACACAATCACATTTAATGGAGAAATATATAATTATATCGAAATAAAAAAGGAATTAGAAGAAAAAGGATACCGGTTTAAAACACAAACTGATACGGAGGTATTGATGGCGTTATATGCTGATTGTGGTTATTCTTCTCTAGCAAAAATTGACGGGATGTTCGCTTTTGCAATATGGGATAATGAGAAAAAAGAATTATTTCTTGCCCGTGACCGCTTTGGAGAAAAGCCTTTATACTATTCTTTTATTGATGGAGGATTTTGTTTTGCATCAGAGATGAAAGCCCTGTTTGCTATTGGCGCTTCAAAGGAAACTTCGCCAGAACGGGTGTATAAATATCTTGAATCAAATGTTCTTATTGATGAAGATGATATTGAAAGTACATTTTATAAACAGGTGAAGCAAATTGATGCTGCCAATTATATGATTGTAAAAAATGGACAAATTCAAGAAAGAAAAAAGTACTGGGATCTTAGTGGAATAACTATAAATAGTAAAATTACAATTGATGAAGCAGCCATAGAATTTAGAAGATTGCTGACTGAATCTATTAAAAGAAGAATGCGCTCTGATGTTACTGTTGGCTCCAGCCTTTCCGGAGGAATTGATTCGTCATCAATTGTATTGATTGCAAATGCATTAAAAGATCCTGATCAATGTCAAAATACATTCTCGGCAAGGTTTAAAAATTTTAATAAAGATGAAGGCAGGTTTATTGATATGGTTGCTGCCAGGTCACCGGATATAAAACAACATAATGTATGGCCGGATGCAGATAAACTTATTGAAGAATTACAATCATTGGCGTACTCCCAGGAAGAACCATTTTATTCCGGTAGTCAATATAATCAATATTGTGTGATGCGCCTTGCAAAGGAAAATAATACCACAGTTCTTTTAGATGGCCAGGGAGCCGATGAACAGTTAGGTGGTTATTTACATTATTATCATCATCACTTAACAAACCTTATTACTTTTAATCCAAAACAATTTCTTATTGAAAGAAAGGGCTATCAAAAAATTCATAAAAAATTGATGCCTTACAGAATTCCCAGAAGACTTCCACTTTGGTATGCAAAAAAATTATTTCTTAAGAGTAAATATGTTTATGATGATGAGGTTAGAAGTCTTTTAATAAGAGATACTACATCTACAGGGTTAAAAGCATTGCTCAGATATGGTGATCGGAATTCTATGGCTTTTTCCCGTGAAGTAAGGTTGCCGTTTTTGAGCCATGAATTATCAGAATTTATTTTTTCGCTTCCAATTAAATTTCTATTAAATGAAGGGTGGACAAAATTTATTTTAAGAAAGGCCGTTGATGGGATTATTCCGGATGAAATCTCATGGCGTAAAGACAAGATTGGATTTGAGCCGCCCCAGGATGATTGGGTATTAAAATTAAAACCAGTACTTGATCCATACAAAGTAAAAACAAATTATTTAGATCTTACAGGAGGAAGAAAAGTTACTGAGATTACCGATTGGAAATGGCTGATGTTAAAACTGTTTGTAAATACTGAAAATTAAATGAGTAAGTTATTATTGAATTAATTATTATTATTTTTTACTTTTTAGGCATCACTCAAATACCAATTTATCCTTGTCATTTATCTCCATTATTATCCCCAATTTTAATTGTGAAAAATGGCTAGCGGCAACAATTGATTCCTGCTTAGGTCAAATGGAATTTATTAAAGAGATAATTATTGTAGATGATTTTTCTACCGATAACAGTTTGGATATATTAGGAAATTACGAACTAAAATACCCAAAACTAATAAGAATAGTTAGCAATAAAGAAAAGGGTGGCAATAATGCACGTAATTATGGGTTTTCCTTATCATCAGGAAATTATATACAGTGGTTAGATTCAGATGATCAGCTTCTGCCAAATAAATTTGAAAATCAATTGGCTGCATTTAAACAAAACAAATCAGTTGATATAGTATATTCTGATTGGAGGTTGGATACATATAATAATGAAGGAAAAATACAACAATCAGAACGTAAGAAACATAAAGCTTATGATGATTTTCTATATGAATTATTAATTGATAACTGGTCTGTTCCAAACACCTATTTACTAAGAAGAGAAATTGCAGAAAAACTACATGCAATTAAAGCATGGAATCCTGAAACAAATGTAGGGCAGGATAGAGAATATTTTACAATGGCTGCTATACTTGGGGCAAAATTTATTTATGTTCCAGGCTTTTTTTCTATTTATAACAGATGGAATAAATTTTCTGTTTCTGCTGCCAATAAAATTTTGCGGTATGAAAATATGTATAAGCTTTATTGCAGACTGGAAGAGACTTTAAAAAGTAGTAATATTCTAAACCGCGATAAAATATTTCAATATCAGAAAATACTTTCTACCCAAAAAATACTTTTAAATGTTTATGGATATTCTTCATCAATAAAAAAGGAGAAAATTAATATTTGGAATGCACATTGGCCAATTGTGAATGGATGGAGAACAAGGTTAAAATTCATACTGCGACTATTAGCAAATTGAACACTTTACTAAACAATAATTTTGGCTTATTAATTTTAGAAAAGCGAACTAAAATAAGTGCAATCATTATACATTGTCTTCCTAAATTATATATCTCAGCTAACAAATTTAAACACTATATTTTTTGAAAAATAACTTGGCATAATGTTACATACATGAGTTGCATTGCAAACCATTTCCTGCCTGCTGCAAAATACAATCATAGCATAACCTTTTAAGGTATAGCGAACAACCAGTTGCGAATGGTGCCTTATGATGCCTTAGGTATATAATTTTTATGAAGATTTCCATTTGCATACCTCAATATAACAGAATAAATTATTTGCTGAAAAGCTTAGCTATCATTGCTGAGCAAACTTATCAGGATATTGAAATTGTAATTAGTGACGATTGCTCAACAGACGATACTGCGCAAAAGATAAATTTATTAAAACCTCATTATAAATATCCTATCATTTATCACAGGAATGAAAAAAATGAAGGGTATGATAGAAACTATCGAAAGTGTATTGAAGTGGCATCCGGTGAATATGCTTTTGTAATCGGTAATGATGATTCAATAAACGGAAAGAACAGCATTCAATTTTTAGTTAATTTTCTTGTTGTAAATGATTTACCTGATATTGGTTTCTGCAATATGATAGAAGAATCTTCTGGCAATAATCTAGTTCAAAGAGCATCTTCCACTTCCGTATTGGGTTCAGGGGCTAATATTGCTATGCAATATTATTCATGCTTTAGCTTTGTGGGAGGATTAATATATAGAACAAGTAGTTTTAAACAATACAATACAAATAAATATGATGGTAGCATTTATG
>JANXQO010000007.1 GCA_025353485.1 Chitinophagales bacterium | reverse complement strand
GTTCAAATGTTTTCATTTGATTTTTTTGCTTACATCATTAATATGGATAAATAATTATTCTTTAAAAACAAAACGATATCCTACTCCTGATTCGGTAACAAAATATTCAGGCCGGTTAGGATCATCTTCTATCTTTTTTCTTAGTTGTGCAATAAATACTCTTAAATATTGTGATTGATTAATAAAACCCGGCCCCCACACTTCTCTTAATAAATAATGATGCGTTAAAACTTTTCCTTCGTTCTTTGCAAATGTTGCCAGCAATGTATATTCTGTGGCTGTGAGTTTAATTAATTCATTATTTTTTTTTACTGTTCGGGCTGATAAATCAATTTGAAGATTATTAAAATTAAGAACAGGATTATTTTCTTCAGTGAATGTACCCCGCAATGCAGAACGCATACGGGCCAACAGCTCCCCTGTTCTGAAGGGCTTGGTTAAATAATCGTTGGCACCGCTATCCAAAGCTTTAATAATATCTTCTTCATTACTTTGTACAGAAAGAATAATTACAGGATTGGTATACCATTCTCTAAGTTTTTGCAAAACAGAATGTCCGTCTTCATCAGGCAATCCAAGATCAAGAATAATCATATCCGGGGGATGATTGGCAGCCATTATTATTCCTTCTTTTGCAGTAGCAGCCTGCCTTACCGTATAATCATTACTCTGCAATGTAATTTCTAACAGCTTGCGCATTTGCACTTCATCATCAATTATCAATATCTCTGCAGGGTTACTCATTTTTAATATTTTTTTGATAAGAAGTTTCTGCAACAATATTTATAGTGAACCGTGCCCCTCCCGTTGAAATATTTTCTAAGTAAATTGAACCCCGCATTGCTTCTGTAAACCCTTTTACAATTGATAACCCTAAACCGGTTCCACCTGTTTTTGTATTTTTAAGCCGGTAAAATTTATCAAATACATTCGATACTTCTTCTTTAGGAAACCCTTTTCCATTGTCTTCAATAATTAATTGCAAAACATTTGCATGGCAAATTGCAACAACATTAATTATACAATCTTCATCAGTATAAAGTGCGGCATTGTTTATCAAATTATAAATTACCTGCTCTAACATTCCTTTATCTAATTTAAAAAGAGGAATGGCAGGATTTATGTTGATATTTATTTGCTGGCTTATTCCATTTTCTTCAATTCTTTTTACTGCATCATAAATAACTTCAATAATATCACACCAATCTTTTTTAGGCTGAATAAATCCGGATTCTAACCGGGACATATTGAGAAGGTTCTCTACCTGCTGGTTTAATCTAAAAGACGCTTTGGAAATTTCTTTTACCAATTCATTTTTATTTTTGTCAGTAAGCTTTTCATTATGATTTTGCAGGTTATCGGTTGCCCCAATAATAGCAGCAATTGGTGTACGCAATTCATGCGATAAAGAATTAAGAATAGTGTTGTACAATTTTACAGTGTTAGCTTTCTCCTCTTTTTGCATCGCCACTTTTTCTATTTGCCTTATCTTATAAGTTAATACTGCATTTACAGAGGCAATAACAAAGTACATGAGCAACAAAATATAATCATCGGTTGAAGCAACCTGTAATGTAAAATGTGGAGGGATAAAAAAATAATCCCATATTAATGCACTGATAAGCGCTGTAACCAATACAGGCATAATATCAAAGAACATTGCAATTATGGAAACTGTAAGCAGTAATATAAATGCTACAACCCTGTATTCGATATACTTTGAGAAAATATAGCAAACGCCTGATACTATACAAACCAGTAAAATACTGTAGAGATATTGTTTTGCTTTACTGAATTTGTTTATAAAGAGTTCAACCATTGCTGATGTATAATCAAACACAAAAGTAGTTCACAAGTTATATGCATCATATAAAAGGAAACAACGTTTGTATAAAGATTTTATAAAGATGTGTCAAAAGGTTTTGCAGGTTTATGGCACTGTAATATGTTTGAGTATTTATTTGCCATATGAAAAAAGCATTTTTAATTGTTATAGGTTTAATTTATTTTATCAGGATTACAGCACAGGAAACAAAACCTGTATTAACTTTTTCGGGATACATAGAAACTTATTATTTATACAACTTTAATAATCCTGTAACCCATAACCAGCCATCGTTTCTTTACAGTTTTAACAGAGCTAATGAAGTCAATTTAAACATTGGTTATAGTAAAGCAAATTATTCAACCGAAAAAATCAGAGCCAATTTTGCATTGATGACAGGGACGTATCCACATGCAAACTTATCTGCAGAGCCTGAAGTGTTGCGCAATTTGCTTGAAGGAAATATTGGTGTAAAAATATCTTCAACAAAAAATTTATGGATAGATGCAGGAATATTTTCTTCGCATATCGGTTTTGAAAACGCCATAGGTAAAGATTGCTGGAACCTTACAAGAAGCATACTCGCAGAAAATACACCCTATTATGAAAGCGGTGTAAAGCTTGGCTATACAACCACAAATGAAAAATGGTATTTAGCAGCAATGATATTAAATGGCTGGCAAAGAATTAAAAGACCTGATGGAAATTCAACACCTGCTTTTGGAACACAGGTTACTTATAAACCAAATCAAACTACGGTAATAAACTCAAGCACATTTATTGGGAATGATAAACCTGACAGCATAAGAAAGATGCGGTATTTTCATAATTTTTATGCAACTTTTGGTTTGACAAAAAAATGGTCAGCTACATTTGGCTTTGATGCAGGTGCGGAACAAAAAAGAAAAAGGAGTTCTGAAATGAATACATGGTATTCTCCTGTTTTAATGATAAAATATTCACCTGGTAACAGGCTTTCGTTTTCTGTAAGAGGTGAATATTACAGGGATAAAAATCAAGTAATTATTTCTTCCGGTACAACGAACGGTTTTCAAACATCAGGTATTTCTGCAAATATTGATTATGCAATTGATAAAAATGTTTTGTGGCGCATAGAAACAAGATCATTGCACAGTAAAGACAAAATTTTTGAGAAGAGGAGCTCTATGCTGATATCAGATTGCACATGGTTGGCAACTTCTTTATCAGTAAGTTTTTAAAACAACAGGATGTTATGAATGCTGAAGTAAATTTATTTTAATCTTTTAATATTCAAAATCTCAACAGGTGGATCAAATGATTCTTCATTATCGGGTTGTTGATATATTTTTCTTACAATATTCATTCCTTTAAACACTTTCCCAAATGCTGCAAAGCCCTGCCGGTCTGGATTTGCATTTCCCCCATAATCGTAGACAGGCTGATCTCCCATACAAATAAAAAACTCTGAGCTGGCTGTGCCCGGCGTTGTTCTTGCTAATGATATTGTTCCGTCTTTATGCAAAATGCCGGTTTTATTGGTTGGCTCATGAGGAATACCGGGTAAACTAATTCCTTTCTTATAATTGGTTTGCCATATTCCTCCCTGTATTAATTCTGATTTAAAAGATGCTGATGGCTGGTTTTCTTCTTTAAGTACACGATAAAAGGAACTGTTTTTATAAACCCCTGAATCAACATAAGATAAAAACGCTGCAACACTTTTAGGGGCTTTATCCGGATATAGCTCAACTTCTATATCCCCAAAGTTTGTCTCTATCAAAACATGAGGGTTTTTATAAGTTGGATGAGAACAGGAAAGAAGTAAATATTGTACAGCAAGTATAAAAAGTAATTTGTACTTCATCTTAAAAAAATAATTTTTTAACAGGACTGCTTATCTGTCTTATCGTAATTACCTTTCAAAGCATACCAGCCAAAGATGGCTAAACCAATTGCTATTGGTAAAAAAATAGCAAGAATAATTAACCATGGTATAGGATTACTGACGTCGCCCTTTGCATGTCCGTTTATATTATTAACAGCACTTATCACCAGCATAATAAATAAAACAGGACCAATAAGCATCCAAATTATCCCGAGATAACGTTTTAATTTATCCATGTTTTAAATTTATTTTGTTTGATAAATACAAACTTCCAATAATAAAACAAAGCAATGCAACACCTATCGGGTACCACAAACCGGACAATACATTTGTGCCGGGTAAGGTAGTAATAAGGGTTGCAATAAATGGTACAAGTCCGCCAAAAACGCCATTACCAATATGATAGGGCAACGACATTGAGGTATATCGAATCCGGGTAGGAAATAATTCAACCAAAAAAGCAGCAATAGGCCCATAAGCCATCGTGACAAATAATACCATTATAAAAACCAACAATATCATATTCCATTTACTTTTTTCAGAAAGAGTAACTTCCTTTTTTTCTGTCGCCTTGCCATCTGCAATTTTCGTTGTTATTTTTTCTGTACTTCCATTATCAAAACTTTTTATCACAACCAAAGTATTGCTTTGGCTTGCAGCATCAGTAACTATTTTTTGCTCAGCAATAAATGTTTTTTTTGACGTATCAGAAATGCTGTATATCTCACTAAAAATGGGGCGATAGAGAAGTACTCCTAACAACATGCCTGCAAGCATAATATTTTTTCTGCCAATTTTATCAGAGAGATGCCCGAACAAAATAAAAAATGGTGTTGCTAATACTATTGCAATTAATATGATACTGTTTCCCTGTTCATACTCAATATTGCATTTTGTTAATATAAAATTTTGTGCATAGAACTGGCTCGTGTACCAGATTACTCCCTGCCCCATTGTTGCTCCAAATAAAGCCAGCAAAACCATTTTAAAATTTTCTTTATGTCCAAAACTTTCTTTTAAAGGATTAGAAGATATTTTTCCTCCCTGTTTTAATTTTGTAAACATTGGTGACTCTTTCATCTTTAGCCGGATGATGATAGAAACGATAACCAATACAATTGAAAGCAAAAACGGATAACGCCAGCCATTACCATTTGTAAATTCTTCAACTCCCACAAGGCGCCGTATGCCAAGTATTATACCTAAAGAAAGAAATAGACCTAAGGTTGCTGTTGTCTGTATCCAGCTTGTGTAAAAACCTCTCCGGTTAGCCGGAGCATGCTCTGCTACATACGTTGCAGCACCACCATATTCACCACCTAAAGCAAGCCCCTGCAATAAGCGGAGCATGAGTACAAGAAATGGTGCCCATCCACCTATTGTTGCATAAGATGGAACACAGCCTATCAGGAATGTTGCCCCACCCATTAAAACAAGCGTTAATAAAAAAGTATATTTTCTGCCGATGAGATCACCTAATCTACCAAAAAAAACAGCACCAAACGGACGCACAATAAACCCCGCAGCAAATGTTGCCAGGGTTGAAAGTAATGCTGTTGTTGGATTTCCCGATGGGAAAAATTTTTGGGCTATGATTGTAGATAAGCTTCCGAAAATATAAAAGTCGTACCATTCAATTAAAGTTCCTACTGATGAAGCGGTTATTACTTTCCAGATTCCCTTTACTGATTGCATGATTAAATATAAGAATAGATGCGTCAGTATTAACCGGGAATGATAAATTCCTGTTTAATGAAGTATAAAAAAAGTTATTATATATAAATAAATCCCTAAATTTATATTCTCGTCCATGTTTCTTGTGTAACACTGCTTAATACATTTTCCAGAATTTTTATATCCTTTTGAGTACTTCTCTGCATAACAAATACACAGGAAAAAATAATAATTTTTAACTCAAAAAAATAAAATTATGCAAAAAGTAAATCGTTTACGTTATCTCCTGTTGTTTATTCTTCTTTCAACTATTGTGTCTTGCCAAAAAGATAAGCAGGAACAGCTAATACCAAAAGAAGAAACACTTTCCATTTCAGAAAAAGTGATCCTTCCCGAAATGGAGAACTCATCTGCTTTTATCAGCCGTGAAAGTGATAGAGATTATGAAACATTTCATGGTCCTACAGTTCACATGGGTAATGGTCATGTACGATCATGGATCAATATTTCAGAAGAAGATGATAAACCTTTGGCTTTAGGAATTGAGTTTACTGCAAACTCATTTCAAGGTCTTACCGATGATCCTCTTAATTTTGCGGCCAGTACATTTTTTTTGAAGCTACATCAAAAAGCTAAGGCAATAACTCCATTTGATCATATCACTATTAACTGGGAGCCTAAGGGGCATGAACCCGCACACATATATGATGTACCACATTTTGATATACATTTTTACAAGATAACAATACCGGAGCAATTGGCAATTACAGGTGTACCAACTACTCCTCCGCCAACAGGCTATCTCCCGACATCCTATGTAATCCAGGGAGCTACAGTTCCTCAAATGGGAACGCACTGGCTTGATCCCAGTTCACCTGAGTTACCTCCTACATTTGCTCCCTTTACCCATACATTAATTTATGGTTCAAACAATGGACACGTAATTTTTATAGAACCAATGATCACAAGAGCTTTTTTGCTTTCAGGCGCTTCTTATTCCAAGTCTTATCCGCAGCCTATTCATTTTTCACCCTCAGGAAAATATTATCCAACAAAGTATAGAATATGGAAGAATTCGGAAAACGGTAGAAGCTATGTTGCTTTAACTAATTTTGTATGGAGGTAATGAATGTATATATTGGACTATAATAAAAAGCCCCACTCTTGTAAATGGGGCTTTTTATTTATGGTTTTATTCCTGGCTTAATCTTCAATCTTTACTTTACCTTTTTGTTTTGCAATTACTTCTTCTGCAATGTTAGTTGGCGCAGGAGAATAATGACTGAATTCCATTGTGGATGTTGCACGTCCGCTGGATAGTGAACGCAATTGTGTTACATAACCAAACATTTCACTTAAAGGAACTTTTGCTTTTATAACCTGAACACCATGCTTGCTGTCCATACCTTCCAGCATTCCGCGACGGCGGTTAAGATCGCCTGTTACATCACCCATGTATTGATCAGGCGTTAATACTTCCACTTTCATTATTGGCTCAAGCAAAACAGGTTTTGCTTTTTTGCCGGATTCACGATAGCCTTGTTTGGCGCATAGTTCAAAGCTCATAGCATCAGAGTCAACCTGATGAAACGAGCCATCAAATACTCTAACCTTCATGCTCTCCATTGGGTAGCTTGCCAATACGCCTGTTGTCATCGCAGTTTCAAATCCTTTTTGAATAGCAGGTACAAATTCTTTTGGAATTGACCCACCAAACAATCCGTTTACAAATTGGAAATTTCCTTTTCCTTCTTTTAAAAATTCTTCGTCAGCAGGTCCAATTGCAAAAATAATATCGGCAAATTTACCCCGTCCTCCGGTTTGCTTTTTTAGTATTTCTCTATGCTCAATTGTATTTTGGAATGCTTCTTTGTAAGCAACCTGCGGGGCGCCCTGGTTTATCTCTACTTTAAATTCACGCTTCATCCTGTCAACAATAATTTCAAGATGCAATTCTCCCATTCCGCTTAAAATTGTTTGTCCTGTTTCTTCATCAGTCTTTACTCTTAACGTAGGATCTTCTTCTACAAGTTTTGCAATAGCCATTCCCATTTTATCAACGTCGGCCTGTGTTTTAGGTTCTACTGCAACAGAAATAACGGGTTCAGGAAATGTCATTGCTTCTAAAACTATAGGGTGATCTTCATTACATAAAGTATCACCTGTTTTAATATCTTTAAACCCAACAGCAGCGCCAATATCACCTGCTTCAATATAATCAACAGGGTTTTGTTTGTTAGCGTGCATCTGCATGATACGTGATATTCTTTCGTTTTTTCCGGTACGTGTATTCAACACATAACTTCCTGAATCTAATCTACCGGAATAAGCCCGGAAGAATGCAAGACGACCTACGAAAGGATCAGTCATAATTTTAAATGCCAAAGCACTAAATGGTTCTTTAGGATCTGCATGACGTAATACTTCTTCACCAGTATCAGGGTTGGTTCCTTTTACTGCTTCAATATCCAATGGTCCGGGTAAATATCTAATAATAGCATCCAATGCTGTTTGTACTCCTTTATTTTTAAAAGATGAACCGCACATCATCGGGATGATAGAAATATCAATGGTTGCTTTTCTCATGGCAGCATGAATTTCATCTTCAGTAATGGAACCTGGATTGTCAAAGAATTTTTCCAATAATGCATGATCATAATCAGCAACTGCTTCTATAAGATGCTGTCTCCATTCATTTACTTCTTCAATCATATCTTCCGGTATAGGCACTTCTTTATAAGTCATACCCAGTGTTGCATCATCCCAAACCATTCCCTTCATTGTAACTAAATCTACAACACCTTTAAAATTATCTTCAGCCCCAATAGGCAATTGAAGAGGAACTGCTTTAGCTCCCAACATTTCTTTTACCTGCTTAACAACATTTAAAAAGTCTGCCCCTGCCCTATCCATTTTATTTACAAAGCCGATGCGGGGAACTTTATATTTGTTAGCCTGGCGCCAAACGGTTTCACTTTGAGGCTCTACACCACTAACTGCATCAAATAAAGCAAGCAAGCCATCCAATACACGAAGCGAACGCTCTACCTCAACGGTAAAATCCACGTGACCGGGAGTATCAATAATATTGAATTTGTATTGTTTTGTTTCGGGTGTTTTTGTACCCTGTACTGTTGGAAAATCCCAAAAGCATGTTGTAGCAGCCGAAGTAATAGTGATACCTCTTTCCTGCTCCTGTGCCATCCAGTCCATTGTAGCAGCGCCATCATGCACTTCACCAATTTTATGATTAACACCGGTATAATATAAAATACGCTCTGTAGTAGTTGTTTTGCCTGCATCAATATGAGCCGCAATTCCGAAATTTCTTTGATACCTTAAATCAGCCATTGTTTATTATTTATTATTGATTATTACTATTAATTGGATTGATAAATTGGAGGCGCAAAGCTACAAATAATAAGTGAAAATATATCTATGAAAAGCAGTCTATTTTGTTATAACAGCAGTTTCACAAATAATAATCCCCTCTACAATGTAAAAGGGATCAAGCAATTAGTTTATATACTTACTATATCCTGAAATGTGCAAATGCTTTGTTAGCATCTGCCATACGATGAGTATCTTCTTTCTTTTTATATGCTGCACCTTCACCTTTACTTGCTGCAACAATTTCATTTGCTAATTTTTCGGCCATGCTGCGTCCGTTTCTGTCGCGGCTATAGCGTATCAACCATTTTATAGCTAATGAAGTTTTTCTGTCAGCACGAACTTCAGCAGGTATCTGAAATGTAGCACCACCAATCCTGCGGCTCTTAACTTCTACAGCCGGGGTTACATTTGTTAATGCTTTCTTCCATGTTTCATAACCATCTTCACTGGTCATTTTATTTACTCTCTCAAGAGCATCATAAAAAATATTAAAGGCTCCACTTTTTTTACCTTCCCACATAAGGTTATTTACAAATCTTGTTACCAGTTTATCATTAAACTTTGGGTCAGGTGCTAAAGGGAGTTTTTTGGCTTGTGCTTTACGCATTCTAAAATAGTTTGTGTTTGTAGTTTATTGTTTGTATTTAGCTATGCGCTTTTTACTTATTTATTATTTCTTTGCTTTTTCTTTTTTAGTTCCGTATTTAGAACGGCTTTTTTTACGGTCTTTTACACCTGCTGTATCCAAGCTTCCCCTTACGATATGATAACGTACACCTGGCAAATCTTTAACCCTTCCACCACGTATCAGCACTATTGAGTGCTCCTGCAAATTATGTCCTTCACCCGGTATATATGCAATAACTTCAATCTTATTGGTTAAACGAACTTTAGCAACTTTACGCAAAGCCGAGTTAGGCTTTTTGGGAGTTGTAGTATAAACTCTGGTACATACTCCACGCCGCTGCGGACAACTATCAAGCGCTCTGGATTTGCTTTTTGCTTTAATGATATCTCTACCTTTTCTTACTAACTGCTGTATTGTAGGCATTATTTAACCTTAATTTTTTGGACGGCAAAGGTAAGAGAATAATTATAAAGTAAAAATTAAAAAGAAATAAATAAAATTAATAAACTAAAAATCGCTAACAATGCAATGCAGATTAATTTAAGACCTGCCATTTGCCATCTTTCTGCTGCACTTTTAGCTCTCCCTTTTCATTTGTTATTTGATGTTCCCTATTTTTCATGTCTTCTCCAGGTAGCGGGGGAAGTGAAGGGCCAGTGATAGTTCCGCTCCAGGTGAATTTTATTGTATAGATGCCCACGTTCTCTTCAATTGATTGAATATTTATTTCCTTTACTTCTGTAAATGTTCCACCCACTTTTCCTTCGGGGGTATTCACTTCTCCCATTATTAAATCTTTTGCTTTTTTTTCTGATAAGGCTTTATTTTCTTTATCAGGTGATTTATTTTCTGAAGAAGAACAGGAAAATAATGCAGTTGTAATGCAGATTAAAAAATATCTTACCAGCATAGTTTAGTTTTAGTTTTAATGAAAAAATATATTTTACTTGTTATTAACTCCTTACCGGCAAAGTATGCAGCACAATCCTGTGCTGAGCGTACTCTTGTGCTAATAAAGTAATAAAAGTCAGAAATTCTGCGGTTAACTACACTTTATACATCCAGTCGTATTTATCTGTCAACCTTCCTTCTCTGATGGAACTTAACCGGGTTTTTATTTCAGGGGCTGTTTTCCAATTATCTACATCAAAATGCATTGTATAATCTTTATACCGCAATTCTTTTATCATCGAAATAGTGGCAGCGGTACCTGTTCCAAAAATTTCATTCATACTACCCGTTTTGTAAGCCTCAACAATTTCATCAATGCTCAATGGCCTTTCTTCAACAGAAAATCCAAGGTCTTTTAATAAAACAATCGTGCTATCCCTTGTTACGCCATCCAGAATTGTTCCTGCTTCAAGATCGGGTGTGATGACTGTATTACCAATTATGAAAAACACATTCATTGTACCGCACTCCTGTACATATTTATGCTCATACGCATCCGTCCATAATACCTGATCGTAACCTTTCTTTTTAGCTTCGGCAGTGGCATACATTGCAGCGCCATAATTGCCTGCGGCTTTTGCATATCCCACTCCACCCGGCACAGCACGCACATATTTTTCTTCTACATAAATTCTCATTGGAGCATTATAGTAGGGACCTGTAGGACTTAAAATGATCATAAATTTATATTTATCACTGGGCCGCACCCCTATTACCTCATCACTGCTAAACATAAAAGGCCTGATGTATAAAGAATGATCTTCCTGCTGCGGAATCCAGTTCTTATCCAGATCAATTAATTGCCTCATTCCTTCCATAAAAATTTCCTCCGGAATGTGTGGCATTGCCATTCTTTCGGCTGATATATTAAACCGTTTGAAGTTATCAAACGGACGAAATATATATGCTTCATCCTGTTGATTTTTATAGGCTTTTATACCCTCGAAAATAGCCTGGCCATAATGCAATGCGGCAAGAGACGGTGATAGAAGCAATGGCTGATAAGGTTTGATCTCTACATTTTTCCATTCCCCATCTTCATAATCCGCCTCAAGCATATGATCAGTAAAGTATTTACCGAAAGGAATATTTTGTAAGGTTATATCGTTTAGCTTACTTCTTTCAACTCTGGTAATATTAAAATCAGCGGCTGCAATCATATCAGTAAATTTGTTGCAAAGAAACGAAAAAAACAGAATGTAATTAATTTATGAGTATAGATAATATCCAGCTTCCCGCATTTGTAATCCAGGATTTGTTCCAAAAAACTTTGGTAGATATAACAGGCAATGAAAAGAAAACAAAAATATCAGCAACCAATGAACTAAGTTTTTTTGGAGGCAATAAACAACATATAATATTGCTTGTAAATAATCCTGACATTGCCTTTGTCAGCGAGCAGCAACTTACTTTCTTATCAGGCATACTAAGTGCATGCAATTTAAGACTGGAAGATGTTGGATTATTAAATATTGCAGCCTATCCGGCAATCTCTTATAAAACAATATCAGATGCTTTTACACCAAGAATAGTTATGTTGTTTGGCATTTCAACCGATACGATACAATTGCCTTTTTTAATGCCGGATTTTCAAAGACAATCATACAACAACCAGGTTTATTTAGCCATTCCATCTTTATATGCTTTAGAAAATGATAAAGATTTGAAAAGGAAATTATGGACAGTTCTTCAACAAATTTTTTCTCTTTAGTATGCATAAATTAATTTTTGCAACAAATAATCAGCATAAAATAGATGAGATACGATCTATCTCAAATATTGGTCATGAAATTATCAGTTTAAAAGAAGCAGGAATAAATATTGATATCCCTGAACCATATAATACATTGGAAGAAAATGCTACAGAAAAATCAAAGGTTATTTATAAACTTACGGGCAGGGATTGTTTTAGTGAGGACACAGGACTTGAAGTGGAAGCTTTGAATGGAGAGCCAGGTGTAAAAAGCGCCAGGTATGCAGGTGAAGAAAATTCTTTTGAAAAAAATATTGAAAAATTACTTTTAAAAATGCAGGGGATTGAAAACCGCAATGCACAGTTCAGAGCTGTTCTTTCCCTGATGCTTAACGGAACTGAACATAAATTTGAAGGAGTATGCAAAGGCACTATTCTTGCATATACTAAGGGGGGAAAAGGGTTTGGATACGATCCTATATTTTTACCTTTGGGAGCTAACAAAACTTTTGCAGAAATGAATATGGAAGAAAAAAATAAATTTAGTCACCGCAAAAAAGCTATGGATAAGCTGGTTGATTTTTTAAACACGTCTTCTAAAAAAAATAGTACCTAAAAATTATTACAAAGAGATTGAGTGCAACAAGCAACCATATACTTTCTGAATCCGACTTAATACAGGGATGCATTAATGGAGACAGACAAATGCAGGAACTGCTCTATCATAGATTTTCACCTAAAATGTACACTGTTTGCCTTCGTTATTCAGGAAATGCTGAAGATGCCCGTGATCTTTTGCAGGAGGGATTTATTAAGATATTTAAAAACTTAAGTAAATACCGCGGAGATGGTTCGTTTGAAGGATGGATAAGAAGAATTTTTGTAAATACATCTATTGAACATTTTAGAAAAAAAGTGCATTTGCAGGATGTTACAGAAACGCAGGAGAGAACAATGGAAGACAAAGAATGGAATGTGCTGGATAACCTTGCAGAAAAAGATATTATGAAAATGATACATCAATTATCGCCGGGCTACAAAGCAGTTTTTAATATGCATGTTATTGAAGGATATTCCCATAAAGAAATTGGCGATATACTTGGTATAAATGAAGGCACGAGTAAATCCCAATTAGCAAGAGCAAAAATGGTATTAAAAAAAATGGTGCAGGACAGATTTAATAAAACAGGCAATGATGCTATGAATCCTTAGATATGGATGATGTAAAAAATAAAATGTACAATTATGAAACCACTCCACCTGGTGGAGTGTGGGAGGCTATTGCTGCTGAATTAGGCAGCAATGAAGCAAAGGTTATTCCTATAGCTAAAAAGAAGAATAAAACTTTTTATTACATTGCTGCAGCTTCTGTTGCAATCATACTATTTTGTTTGCTCTTTTTCACTAACAGATCGTCAAAATCTGCGGATGAACAATTCACTACATCTTCTGATAAAACACAAAGCGATACAGTTATAAAAACTACTACAATAATTACTGTTCCTGTTGATGAGAAAACAACAGCAAAAAATAATGATGAATTGCCGCCAAAACATAAAGTTGAAAAAGACAACATTAATCAAAAACAAAACAAGGAAATAAAGAAAGAGACAGACGATAACAATATGATTGCAAGTAATACAGCAAGGTATATTACAATTGAAGGGCCGCAGGGGCAACCGATAAAAATATCTTCCAAAATGGCAACCCTTATTGATTCATCCGAAACAAAAATAGCTTCAAAGCCTATCTGGAATAAAAAAATTAATGAATGGCGGGAGATAATGAAAGCTAATACCCTTGCTCCTACGCCGGGAAATTTTTTAGATATTATAGAACTTACCAAATCATTAAAGGATAATAAATAAGTTTATATTTTCCTTTTACTTTTATATCCAATAGTTTTTAATGCCAAGAGTTAAAATTGATCTTCCTGAAAAATTCCTTGCGATTTCAATAAAGATCCCTGTAAGAATTACAGACATTAATTATGGTGATCATGTTGGCAATCACTCGCTGGTGGCTATTATTCATGAAGCAAGGATGCAGTTTTTACAACATCATAATTTTACAGAATTGAATATTGAAGGAGTTGGGTTAATAATGTCTGACCTGGTTGTTGAGTTTAAAAATGAATCTTTTTATAAAGATATTATTGAGGTAAAAATGGGAAGTAGTAACATTTCAAAAGTAAGTTTTGAATTATTTTACCAACTTATTACAGTTAGAAATAAGGAGGAGATTATTATTGCCAACGCAAAAACAACAATGATTTGCTACGATTATGAATTAAAAAAAGTAGTTCCGTTACCTAACAAGTTAAAAGAAATTCTATTTTAGTCCTCGTTCCAAATTTTCCAACTTTCTTCTGCCTGAATGGTTAGCATCTCATAACCATTCTGAATGGTTGCGCCTTTTTGTTCTCCCTTTTTTAGAAACAATGTTTTTTCGGGCTTATACACCAGGTCATACAAATAATGTTCTTCGGTAAGATACTGATAAGGCAGATCAGGACACTGATCTTCATTTGGATACATGCCAACAGGCGTGCAATTAATTATAACATTATAATCATTCATTATGGTTTCATCAATCATTGAATAATTTATTATTCCGCTTTCCAACTGATGACTTCTTGTAACTACTAAAAAATCAATATTTAATTTTTTTAAAACATATTGTATGGCTTTTGCTGAACCACCTGTTCCTAAAATCAAAGCTTTTTTATCCTGCCGATAGCTATCGGGACTATCGGGAGGTTTTAACTTTTTTACAAATGAATTTTCAAAACCAATTACATCAGTATTGTAAGCGATTAGTTTGTCTCCTTCAATTTTTATTGTATTGGCTGCACCTATATTTTTTACAGCACCTGTTGTTTCTGTTACATATTCCAATACCTGTTGTTTGTATGGTATAGTAACATTAAATCCTTTTAAAAACGGATTGGAACTTATAAGTGATGGAAGATCTTTTATTGATGGGATTGGAAAAAGTTCATAACTGCAATTGATTATGCCTTCGCGTTTAAATTTCTCACTAAAATATTTTTTTGAAAAGGAATGACCCAGCGGATAACCTATCAATCCATACAATTTCATTAAGCTGTTTCTTTATCAAGATATAAATGAAAAGTATCGCCCCGCAAACCTATCCTCATTGTTTCCAAAGGAATAACTTCAGTTGGAGCAATATTTCCAAGGTTTACATTGCATCCTATCAATTCCAGAAAATATAGTTGTTGTGCTTTTTGCGGAGCTTCCCAAATTATTTTTTCTTCGGGTATCTGTGTCAATATCTCCTGCACCAACCCTTCTCTTACTTCACCCGACCCCCGATAAATACCAACATTTCCTGCTTCTCTTGCTTCTGCAATAACATAAGTAGAACCCGCTTCCAGCTCAGCTTTCATCAATTCAATCCATTTATAAGGCGGGATAATATGGGCAGCATCTTTACTACCCACTTCGCTTAATACTGTTGCTAACTTTGTTAATTTTTCTATGTAGCTACATTTTTCTGCATGAGGAATATCAATTGACCCATCGCTTACTTCCACATACGTAATGTTGTATTGTTTGCAAATATTTATATAATCCTGAAACTGGTTGCGAACAAGAAATGCTTCAAATAAAGTGCCCCCAAAATAAACAGGAATATCGTACGCCTGGTAAACTTCTATCTTTTGTTTTAGATCAGGTGTTACATAAGCAGTGCCGAAACCCAACTTTACAATATCAATATGGGGATGAGCTACACTTAAAAAATTTTTTGCCTCCTGAATGCTAAGGCCTTTGTCCATCACCATTGTTATGCCATGGTTACGTGGCTTCTTATTCCTTTCAGGAATTTGTGTTAGATTAAAATTCATGATTATTTTTTACGGATTGGGTAAAGATAAGTTGTGTAGATACAACAGGCAAAAAATCATTAATAAAGATGAATTATTTTGAAGACCGGTTATTTTTATATTTAGCAATTAATGAAATAACCTGGGCATTTTGTAATAATGAAGGTTCTAATTCAACCATTTGCTTTATCATCCCGGGAGATTTTTCAATTGCCAGTTCTAATGATAATAATGCTTCTCTTGATTTTCCCATAGCAAACAAAATTGCAGTTTTATAAAAAAACAATACTGGTTTGTTGGTTGTATTTTTAAAAGCATTATGTGTCTGCTCCAAAGCTTCTTCATAAAACCCTGCATCGTAAAGGCATTTAATTAATGCTGCCCATCCTTTTATATTTTTGGGCCTTGCTTTTATAAAGTTTGAAAAATATATAATTGCATCTTTTGTTTTATCTAACTGTTCATAACATTGAGCCAATGCAAAATTATAATCAGGGCGGGAGCGCTGAATACGCATTGCATTCTCAAGATTTTTTATTGCGCTTTCCCACTGATCTTCATTCATGTAGGTGCATGCTATTTTATAATGCAAATGACTGTCTTCAGGCGTTAAATGCGAAGCTTTGCGATAATGAAATCTTGCCTGCGCATAGTTCTTTAATTTATCATAACAATGCCCCAATGCTTCATATATCACATCTTCCGGTCTTGTTAATTCCAATACTTTCTGCAGTACCTCAATAGCATCTTTGTATTTACGCATACGCAAATATGCATCTGCCATATTCCTGTATGCATAATCAAATTTTTCATCTATTGCAATTGCATATTGATATGCATCAATTGCTTTTTCGTAAAGTTTTACACCCTGGTATGCGGCACCGAGGTTAAACCATGCAAGCTCTGTGAATGGATGCTCATCAATAATTTTTTGATGTAGTTTGATGCCTTCTTCATTTCGCCCTGTATAATCCGTCCAAAAACAAATTTTATACAGGGCTTCTTCATTCGTATTATCCTGCTCAAGAATTAATTTAAGACAATTGAATACTTTATCGAATTCCTCATAATCGTCATACACATCAGCCAATTCAAAAAGTAATTCTATTCTTTCTTCTCCTTCAAATAAATGAATTGCTTTCTCTAAAAGATCGGCTGCTTTTTTTTGCTGATCAAGAGCCATATAAACATCCGTTTTAAGAATATATAAATTAATATCTCCCCTATCTAACAATTCGGCCTTTTCTAACAGCGTTAATGCTTCCCTGTAAAGTCTTTTAGCAATTAAAATGTCCGCTTTTTTAATTTTTAATATACAAGAATATGGATACTGCTCTATAGCGTAGTTAGCTGCTTCAAGTGCTGATGATAGATCATCTTTCTCATCAAAATAATCTATAAGTTGTTCAAAGGCGTCTTCTTCAATAAATGCATACCCATTGCCTTGCTTCATGCTATCATATTGCTGAAGCAATTCAATCATTCCTTCTCTATCCTGGTTATATGGGTTTTCCCTCATTTAATAAATGTTATATAAAATTAATCTATTTTAAAAGGCGCATACGATTTCCTGAGCTTCTTCGCTAAAAAATGGGTATAAAAAAATAACATTACATGTAGGAAGTTCAGTTTTTTTTGTTAAATTTGTTAATTAAATTAAAATTATTAATGATCAAAAAATCCAAAATAGCTGCACTTGTATTGCTTGTTTGCTTTGTAACTTTTGTTGCAATAGCGGATAGAGGCGGCTTTGGAAGAAGGAATAAAATCCATTTTAATATAATAACTCTAGCTACTTTAAAAAGTTCTATTGGTTTTAATTTAAAATCAGGTCTTACCTATAGAGGTAATTCAATAATGAGCCAGCAACAGGTTGGTAATTCTATTTTTACTAACAGTATAGTTAGTTATCAAAAAGGAAATACTATTTATATTCTGCCATACAAACAAAAAGTTTTAATTCAATCTTATTCTCCGGCTTCCGGATATAAACTAATAATCAGATCGAAATAATTACAACTCTTCATAAATAAAAAAACCCGGAAATTTCCGGGATTTTTTATTAGACGCTTTCCCCAATAATCTTATTTTTTTGTTTCACTATATGTCATAACCCGATAGCCGGATTTCGGAATATCAAATTTTGATACAGCAATAACATCAAAGTTTATTTTTGATAAAGTATATTTAAATTTCATTTTACCAGATTGCCATTCATATTGTAAAGCAAGCCCGGGTAGGTTTTTAAATTGGGAATCATAATCTTTATCAGCCATTTCAATTTCAGGAGAATAATAAACCACAAAAGAACTTCCATCTTTTAATTTGGCAACAGTTTTTCTGCAATTATAACCTGCAATAGTAAGGGTTTCATTAGTTGATTCAAAAGTTATGCCTTCATATTTACTGTTCTTTTTATCCCAATCTTCTTTGGTAAGCGTTATCATAAGTTTTTGTCCGCTGTAGTCTTTTAGAATAACTCCTGAACCTTTTTTGGAATCATAAATGGTTACCTCACTGCCTAATCCGCTAACCAGTTCACTTCGGCTTTGGCTACCTTTTATATAAATAGCAGTGGTAGCGCCGTCCAGCATATCAGCCATTTTAGGTTCGCTGCTTCCGGTTTGAATTGAGATATTGTAGATCAAAGTGCCTTCAGAAATTATCTTCTGTGCTTTTACTGTAAAAGCATTTAAGAAAAGCATTAAAATAAATCCTGTTATTAAAATTTTCATTATAGTATTTTATAAACAATTTGCAACGTCAATCAAAAGACTTCTTAATTTAATAAATGGTTGCAAATAGAATGTCTGGCTATTTCTTTTCTTTATTGGTTTTTTGTTTCATGGATTGCAATTTTTGATTATTCGCCTGCATAGCCTGAACCCTTTCCTGCCATTTACTTTTTACTACAGGTTTCTTTTTGTTTGCTTCAAGCTGAGCTAATATTTTTTCATGATTAATTATATATTTCTGTATAACAAATTGAATAACTAATGTAATTGCATTTGAAACAGTATAATACCAGGTTAAGGCAGCAGGCTGGCTATTAAATACGCCTAATAAAATTACGGGGAAAATAAATGGCATATACTTCATTACAGGATTGCTATTGTCCTGCATATTAGCCATTCCGTATAAAGAGATAAGCAAACTGGTTACTACTGCAAAAATGGTAAACAAACTTATATGGCTGCCATATAACGGAATATTGAAAGGAAGGTTATAAATTGAATCATACGCTGAAAGATCTTTAGCCCACCAAAAACTTTGCCCACGCAATGCAATATTTGAGTTAAAGAAATTATATAAAGCAAAGAATATTGGTATTTGCAATAAAGCCGGAATACAGCCCCCTAACGGGTTTACACCGGCACTTTTAAATAATTTCATTTGCTCCATTCCAAAGGCTTGCTTATCATCTGCGAATTTTATTTTTAATGCATCTATCTCCGGTTTTAATAATTTCATCTTTGCTCCACTTACATAACTTTGGTAGGTAAGAGGTGAAATCAATAACCTGATGATGATTGTAAGAAGCGCAATCACTAATCCAAAACTTGCTATTTTACTTCCCATATAATTAAAAACCGGCATTATAAAACCACGGTTAATATACTTTACAAATGCAAAAATCCCGCTACCCAAAGGGACTATATTATGCATTTGATTTCCATATGATTTTAAAATTTTATAATCACTTGGCCCGTAAAATAATTGCAGGGGAACATTTGCAACTGAACCATTGGGTATATTTATTTTGCAATTAGAAGTGGCCTGCGCTATAATATGCAAGCCGGTATCAGATGGTACTGTCCATTGTATGTCTGCACTTTCAAATTTATTTTTTGCAATAATTGCTGTAGCAAAAAATTGTTGTTTTAATGTTATCCATTCTACAGGTTTATCAAATTTTTTATCGCTGCCGGAGCCAAGATTTTCAAAATCATAATCGCCATCTTTTACATAATCAACATGAGATTGAAGTCTTTCATGTTGAATATCTTTTTCAACCTGCGGAGCCTGAGCCTGCCATGTAAGATTAATTTTGTTTTGTGTGATTAATTTATCGGCACCATTAAATACTATATTAAAATCCAGCATGTACTCATGGTCTGGTAAAATAAACTGGTGTTCAATTGTTTCACCTTGTAAATTGTGTAACGTATAGGTGAGACTATTTTTTCCATCAGCAGAAGTAATAACCTGTTGAGGTTTAAAAAACATGTCAGATGTTTGGGCAGTTTGATTTGTGCCTGTATTTACCGGGTAAGATATTTTATTGAAATTTCCATTTTCCAGAATTAAAGGTTTACCATCAAATGTTTTAAACTTTTTTAATTCTACAATCTTAGGCTGACCTCCTTTGTTAGTAAAAATTATTTTTATTACATCATTTTCTAAAGTTGTTAATTGTTCAACATTAGCTGCTGAATCCTGTTGAAAGGCAGAGGGTATTTGTTTTACAGAAGAATCTTTTTTAGAAGAATCTGTTTTAGCAACTATAGAATCGGTTTTAGGTTTTAATTTGGTAATTGAATCTTCAATATGTTGTTTGTCTACTAAAGCCTGCTGTCCCTGCTTGTTATAATAAAAATATCCAAAAAATAAAAGCGCTAATAACACAAAGCCAATTATCGTATTTCTATCCATTCCCATATTAAAAAATTAGTGGGCAAAGGTAAGCAAGTTTGTAGTTAGTACCCCTAAGTAAAACATATATGCCCTCTCGCAAGGGCATATATTTAAAATAAAAACTTACTATGTTATTTTTTTGCTGCCGGCGCTGGTTTTATTGTAGCTGCAGATGCCACAGTTGTACCTAAAGCTACAGGGGCCTTAACTGTGGTGGTTGCCTCTTCCTGTTTTAGCTGGCGTGTTAATGTAACAGATGCTATTGGAATACGTGGTGAATTAAGCACTTCCATATTTTCTGCTTTCACATCCTGAACACGGAGATTATCATTTAGCTCAAGATGGCTTATGTCTATCTCAATATTTTCACGCAAATGTTTTGGCAGTGTTTTTATTTTCAGGGATTTCATTTTAGTTACCAATTTTCCTCCTGCTTTTACACCTGCAGGAACACCCTTAAACTTTAAAGGCAGTGTAACTGTAACCTTTTTGTCTTCAACCAACTCCAGAAAATCTACGTGAATCAGGTGATCACTAACTTTATTAAACTGTAAATCTTTTAGCACACAATGATAGGCAGTACCATCTATATTAAGTTCTGCGAGCATAAAATCCGGAGTATAAACGATATTTTTAAATGCAGTTGCAGGGGCCGAAAAGTTTATTTCTTTTGCACCGCCGTAAATTACACCTGGCACTTTTTCCTCAGAGCGAAGTTGGCGGGTGGCTGCTTTACCAAATTCGGTCCTGAGTTGTCCTTCGATTGTAATAGTATTCATTTTATTTTTATTTAATTTTTGAGGCGCAAAGGTAAGGGAAAAGTGCTAACAGGCAATTGTCAATAGACAAATTAATCTTTTGATTTTCAACCCCAAATTATTACTAATCACTCAATACTGCTGTTCTACTTTCTATTCATCATTTTGCTGCGAAGGAATAAACTATTTATACTTTTATTTTCGACAGCGTTACGTATGGCAATAGCAAATAAATCTGCAACTGATACAACTTTTATTTTAGGAATTATTTTTCGGGCAGGGATTGTATCACAAACTACCAGTTCAATTAAATCGCTTTTTTCTATATTTTCATAAGCATTACCACTTAATACCGGATGTGTACAAAACGCTCTTACACTTCTTGCGCCTTTTTCTACAAGTAATCCTGCACTTTTTGATAATGTACCTCCGGTGTCACAGATATCATCTATTAAAACAATATCCCGGTTAGTTACATCACCTATTACTACCATGCTGCTAATTTCATTGGCTCGTTTACGATGCTTATCACAAATAACCATATCCACTTCAAAATAACTTGCAATTTCCCTGATACGATTAGCACTGCCAACGTCGGGAGCTGCGAAAGTTAAATTTTTTAATTTTAGATTTTCTATATAAGGAATAAAAATAGCAGATGAATCTAAATGATCAACGGGTATATCAAAATATCCCTGAATTTGCGGAGCATGCAGATCCATAGTTATTACCCTGTCAGCTCCGGCTGCAGTAAGCATATTTGCAACCAGTTTAGACCCGATTGCCACCCTTGGCCTGTCCTTTCTATCCTGCCGTGCATAACCATAATAGGGAATAACAGCAATTACTTTATAGGCTGAAGCTCTTTTTGCAGCATCAATCATTAAAAGTAATTCCATCAGGTTATCTGTTGGAGCAAATGTACTTTGCACTAAAAAAACAAATTGTCCTCTAATACTTTCCTGAAATTCTACACTTATTTCTCCATCGCTGAATTTTTGAATATTTATTTTGCCCAAAGGCTCACCAAACTTTGATGCAATTTGATTTGAAAGTTGAAGTGATCCTGTGCCTGAAAAAATTTTTACGTTTGTATGCATCATGAATTTATTTTAGCCACAATAAAATGTGCAGCGAAATTATAATTTATATTGCGATGAATTAACATGCAGGTATGAAAAGTTTAAACAACTCTTCCACTTCTATTAAAAACTGGGCTTTAGATGACAGGCCAAGAGAAAAACTTTTTACAAAAGGAGCAATAGTTTTAAGTGATTCAGAATTGTTGGCCATTTTAATAAGTACCGGCAGTAAAAATAAAAGCGCAGTTGAAATTGCGAAAGAGGTTTTGCTTTTAGGAAAAAACAATTTAAATGAGCTTGGTAAACTTTCTGTAAATGATTTAATGACAATTAAAGGAATTGGAGAAGCCAAAGCTATTACATTAGCAGCGGCTATGGAGTTGGGAAGAAGAAGACAGGCTTCTGCTTCTCTTGTAAAAGCAAGTATAAAATCGAGTAACGATATTGCCGAATATTTAAAAGCAACTTTAAAAGATTATGCATATGAAATTTTTGCAGTAGTATTTTTAAACCGAGCTAATAAAATAAATCATTTTGAAATTATTAGCAAAGGCGGTATAACAGGCACTGTGGCTGATCCCCGGGTAATTTTAAAAAAAGCTTTAGAACAGGATGCCACTGCAATTGTATTATGCCATAATCATCCTTCAGGTAATTTAAAACCAAGCAAGGCTGATGAAGAACTTACTTTAAAAATAAAAGAAGCTGCAAAATATTTTGACATCCGGGTAATGGATCACATTATTGTAAGTGAGGATGGATATTATAGTTTTGCAGATGAAGGAATGCTTTAATTATTTTCTATGCCTGTGCAGTAGGACCTCCAAAATTAAAAGGAAGTTCAACAGCTTCAATATCCTGAATATTACCATTTACTGTTTCAAACTTTTTTACATTATCTATCATAGCTTTCATAAAGCGCTTGGCATGAGTTGGGGTTAAAATTATCCTGCTTTTTACTTTACTCTTAGGTGTACCCGGCATAACATTTACAAAATCAACAATAAACTCAGCATGACTGTGTGTAATGATGGCAAGGTTTGCATATACTCCTTCCGAAATTTCTTCAGAAATTTCAATATTTAATTGGTTGGGCTGATCTTTTGGAATATCCATTTATTATTTATTAGTGATCTTCAAAATTACCTAATTAGACTTAGATAAAAATTAAAACGGCTTTCTTAATTGAAAGCCGTTTTTAATACGTGTATAATAAAAAATATTACTGTTTTCTTAAAGTAAGTGTATAACCTGGATATTCCGTTCCTTCTTCACCCCACATCATAACTAATGTTATAGTACCTGAGCAAGCATTTAATGTATTAGCATCTGTTGACCTGGTTCTGGCAGTTGGTGGAGCAGCGCCGGGAGGGTCATAAGTCCACTTAGTACCTACAGTTTGGAATGCAATTGAGGGTGTATTAGTAGCCGGTGCAACAGTAACTATAATAGGCTTAGAACCTATGAGAGTACCGGGATGGTTAGTAGGGTTATAATTAAACGAAAAATGAGTAGCATCTATCGGAGTTAGAACAATTATATCACCAGGGTTAGTATCCTGCCATTTGTCAATAACGACAACAAAGTTGCCTTGAAAAGGTGTAATATCAAAGGGGCAAACAACAGTTCCTGAAAAGCGAAATGCCATATGATAATCCGGTGCTGATTCAAACTCAGTGTTGGTGTTATTTATATTATAAGTTTTACCACTGGTTGTTACAATTTCATTGTAAAAAACATATTGGAAACCCGCTTTTATTGAAGCTAAAGGTACCCCCAATGCTGTGAGTATTTCTGCTCCTGAAACCGTAATAGTTGCTTTATTATCAACCGGAGTAGTTTCTTTAATTTTTCTCCAGGTTGTTTTAACTGTACTGTTACTAGGATTTCCGGAAGCATCTACACTGCTGCTTACATAGGTTATTATTTTAGAAATGGGTTCCCCTACACCATGTACTATTATTCCAATTGATGCTGTATTAAAAGTTGACAAACTAAAACCCTTATTATTATTAATTACAGAATCTAAATATATATAAGAACCTATACCCAATTGATCCACCGATGTAATTCGATCGGAATTTGTCTTCTTGCAAGCAATAAAGCTGAAGGAGAGAAGCAACCCGAGTATTATTAATTTATATTGTTTCATAATTGCTTAATTTAAATTTTTAAAATAATGGATCAGGATTAGTATCCCAAAATGCTTTTTGTGCCCAGTCTGCTTTCTGTTTTGCATTTGTATTAAGGTTAACATAAACAGATGGGTATAAGAAAGTTCTTATGAACGCACCAGGGCCAGGCAGAATTGTTGGTTGTAAACCTCTTGGCCTGCTTGTTCTGCGATACATATTGTAAGCCTCTAATCCATTACCCCAAAGCGCTATATAGTATTCCTTTAATACAACATCAAGTTTAGCACTGGTGGTTGCAGCAGCATCATATTGAGCCATTACAAAATTAATATAAGCCGTTACTGCAGCTGGAGTGGGAACTCTTGTGGCGCATGCTACTGTACCAATCTCTGCAGGAAAACTCATTACCCTGTTAATTGAATTAGTAACACCATTTAATAAAGAGGCACGGGCATCCCCTGTGTATCCTGGAGTAGTTAAGGCGGCTTCTGCCAAAGTGAAATCAGTAAAGAACGACATCCAGATAGGAGAAATTCCAGCACCTTTTGCACCACTACTTAATGCAGCGGTTGACCCTGACGCTGCAGTACCCTCACTGCAATCAAATTTTCCTCCCGCAGGATATACTCCGGGCTCTGTCCTAAGACTACCGTCCGGTGGAATACCTGTTGCATCTCCATGGTTACGCCCCCAGTATCCTGAACCTATTTCACAAAACGGATCTGTAGGAGCATAGTGGGCGGGCCTGGTTTGGTACGCACAAGGCTGTTGTTGTACATTCCCCGGTGAAGTGACCGTTTGACGATAGAAATAATAACGTGTACGTGGATCAATAATTCCTTTTTCAACCTGCAATGCATACATATAATACACACCAACATAATCACCTGCTGCACCGGCACCTGTATAATTTCCATTAAATCTTGGGTGACGGGTATTAGGTGTAGATTGGTTTGTACCATATTTGAAAGTGAATTCATCAGCTGCAGTTGTGATAAGATTACCCCCTGTAACAAGTGCCTGAATTTTAGCGCCAACTGTATTATCTACCAATCGTGTATTTACATATGCCCTTAATTTCATTGTATTGGCAACTTTAATCCATCCTGCTTTTGTACTAGGGTTAAATAATATTACAGATGGATTAACAGAACTTGTTTTACCTAAATCTAAAATTGCACTATCCAACAGATCCAAAGCCGCTTTATAAACAGATGCACCGGGATCCGCCTTAGGGTTTTGGTTAGCCACTCCTAAATTAGCTTCACTGTAAGGTACATCGCCAAATAGGTCAACCAAAGTAAATAAAGTTTGGGCCTTTAATACTTCAGTTATGGCGGCATGAAAATATTTACCCTGCGATTTTGCTAATGGTATCATAACATTAGCATTTTTTAATACCCCTTCATATGCTGATCCCCAAATTCCATCAAAACTTTGAGGTGAATAGCCATTGGAATAATTGGGTCCGTAATACACATACATCCTTGTTAATTGTGCACCAAAATCCTCTGCTGTATTAAAAACATTGACATAGCTTAATTGAACCTGGTTAAAATAAAGATCCACGTCAGCCGAAGTAGGTGATGGTGCATTTGGATTATCCAAAAGGGTATCAAATTTTTTGCAACTGAAAGCTATCATTGCGATCGATGCAATCAGTATATATTTTTTTATTTTTTTCATTTCGTTTACGTTTAAAATTTAAAAAGTTACTCTTATGCTTCCGCCAAATCTGCGTGAAGATGGTCCGCCAATGAATTCAAAGCCTCTGTATGAGCCTGTACCCAAACCGGATGTTTCAGGATCAAAGTGCATATATTTAGGTGTATTAGGCGCCCTGTACCATAAATTTTGACCAGACAGAGTAAGAGATAAACTTCCAAAAGGTGTTTTATTCAATAGCTTAGCAGGAAGGCTGTAAGAAAGAGATACTTCTCTAAGTCTTATTAATGTTGCATCGTAAACACTTTCTCCACTAGGTCCAAAGCCTATGCTGTTAAAATATGCTTCAAAAGCGCTTACCTGGATATCATTAGGCGTACCATCCTGTTTTACTGCAGGAAGAATTAAGGGAAGATTTCTATCAAATAATGCATCCTTTGTTACACCCCTGGCAAATAAAGCACGAATAGTAGTGGAATAAATATCTCCACCTTTTGTATAATCCCACTGCATGTGGAAGCTAAGCCCTTTATAAGAAATGTTATTTATTAAAGATGCTTTATAATCCGGGTTAGGATCACCAATTATTCCTATTTCGGTTGAACTTAAGTAAGTTCCCAGATTATCAACAATTTTCAATCCTGTTTTTGGATCTCTTTGTGTATAATAACTTTGCATTATACCTAAAGGCTTGCCAACAATAGCAAATCCACCCAGGTCAGTAAATCCGGCCACAGGAATTTGTTTTGTTCCTTCAGGTAATTCTAATACTTTATTCCTGTTTCTTGTAAAGTTTATTAAGAAATCCCAGGTGAAATTTTTAGATTTTAAAGGTGTAATTCCTAATCCAACTTCTATACCTTTATTTTCTACTGTACCCACATTAATCTCCTTTTGATCATATCCTGTTGATGGATCTAATTGTTGTGTAACGATCTGGTTTTTTGATTTGCGATCATACCATGTAAAATCTAAAGTAACCCTGCTTTTGATAAATTTACCTTCTAAACCAGCTTCTAATTCACTTAAAAGTTCCGGTTTCAAATCCGGATTTGGTAAACGATTTGGAATTGAGTTAGTATTTACCTGTGTACCTGATCTGTCAATAAATACATTACTACCAATACTTAAAGCAGCGCGGGTTCTATATGGATCAGGAAAACGGGCACTGGTTGCATACCCTACTCTTAATTTAGTATAATTAATCCATCTATTACCTTTTAAACTTTCAATGGCAGATGTAGGAATAAAGGATATGCTTCCACTTGGATAAAATAATGAACGGTTAGCCGGCTCCAAAGTAGAAACCCAACTATTCCTGGCACCTACGGTACCATATAAAAAGTCCTTATATCCAACTGTACCTTCCCCAAAAATACCAAGGGATTCCTGTTCAGATGTAAAATCCAGGTTTTCTCCTATCAGCCCTTTATTAGTATGGTTTACAAAGTTATTATGGTTAAACAGGTTGAATACTAATTGTGTAGTACTGTAAATTCCTGTTTGTTTATAAACAGAGCTACTCAAATCGCCACCAGCTGTAATACTGAGATCTAAATCAGAATTTAATTTGGTAGTATAATTAGCAATTAAATTATGGTTTAATATATTATTTGTGATGTTAACAGTTTCAAAAGCACCTAAAGAGTACTGTATACCACCCTTTGGAGTTTGAAAAGTATTTTCTTCTCCATAAGTATCCAGTCCGATCCGGTAAGTAATATTAAAATGGTTCGAAAAGTCATATTTCAAAGATGCCTGGCCATAAACCCTGTTAATTTTTTCTCTGAATTTTACGTATTTAGTTGTCCAGTATGGATTTTGAATACCGTTATCACCCCTATAGTAAATAGAACCTCCCGTTAACGGATCTTCAAATGGCCAATTGGAAAGATCGTTTGATCTTGGAGTATACATTATATCTGCAAAAACACCAGGTCCGTTTGTAGCAGCACTACCGGCACTTCTTGCATTTGGTGGTGTTTTATAATCAGTGAATACATAATGAGCAGTAGCAGAGACACTAAAATTATTTGATAGTTTAGCATTGCCACCTATACCAAATGAATGTTTTAATACATCATTACCCCTTGTATAACCTTCGTCTTTACTTAATGTATAGCTTGCACTTACAGTAGAATTAGGGCCAGGAGAACCTGCTACATTCAAGGAAGTTGTAGTGACATAGCCGGTTCTAAAGAAATCTTTAACATTATTCGGATGCGCTTCATAAGGTATTAATTTTCCCTGAAGATCCGGGAAAGCCACTGCATATGCTGCACGGCTGTATGGGTGCAAAAGCATTACAGGAGGGTTTGTAAAATGGGCTCCCCAGTTACTGAAAAATGCAAAACCTGTTGACTGGTTAGTTCCTCCTCCGTATTCATTTTGAAAATCAGGAAGGATTACCTTATTCGCAAAAACTGATTGGGCTAAACTTATTTCTGTTTTTTTATTTATTCTTCTTGTTGAGCCGTTTTTGGTAGTGATAAGTATAACCCCATTTCTACCTTGCTCACCGTATAATACAGAAGCGCTTAAACCTCTTAAAATACTGATGCTTTCAATATTATTTGGATCCAAATCTAAAAACCTGCTTGAGGTTTGGTTACCGTAACGAAAATCGGCCTGTGCATTTGTGGATGCATCAAAAGGGGCACCGTCTACAACAAATAATGGAGTTGAGTTACCGGAAATTGTAGACAATCCACGAATAATAATATTCGTCCCGCTACCTGATAATCCGCTGGTAGCTCCAATATCAACCCCAGGAGTTTTACCATTTAATATTCGGGTAATGTCCGTTTCAGAACGTTGTTCAAGTTGTTTGCTGTCAACTGTAGAAACAGCATAACCAAGCGCTTTCTTTTCACGCTTAATACCCAAAGCAGTAACTACCACTTCGGTTAAATTTTGATTACTTGTTCTTAAAGACACGACAATTGGTGAATTGCCGGCTAAAATTTCAATCTTCTCGTAACCAACGCTGCTGATTACTAAAGTTGTGCCCCTGGTGGTAGAGAGCGAAAAGTCCCCGTTGGCATCGGTAATAGTACCTTTTTTTGAATTTTTTTCCTGAACGGATGCCCTCGCAACAGGATTACTATTTTCATCAGTAACCTTTCCAGTCACCACCTGGGTTTGGGCAGATGCTAATGCTGCACTGAGCATTAGCACTGTAAACAGTGTTAAGAATCTTCTCATGTGTGATTTTAGTTTTTATGAAGTTGTAAATATAGAGGGATATTTTTAAAACCCAAAAAATTGTTAATTAATATAACATCGGTATATATCTTATATAAGTGGACAATAATGGATATGAATATGCTGCACTATAAAAAAAAAATTAAAATTGTTGATTGCTTATTTCATTTTCTTTTGATATATCGATTTACTATTACAAACTAATAATAAACTCAGAACCCAATATTACTTTTTATTGCTAGATTAGCATATATACTTACCGAATCTTCTTTATAAAATTTTAATATTTATTGGTTAGGATGACCTTTTGGAATCTATTTGAAAATTTTCTCAAAAATAAATTATCAGTACACAAACATAATAACTATGATACTTTTAAAAATAAAAAACGACTGCTCCAGTGAACAGCCGTTTAATAAATTAAAAAATTATATTAATTTACTTATTGTTTTTTTAATACCAAAACAGCAGAGCCAAACGAACCCTGGTCAACAGTATAAGTGATATTTAAAGTAACTGTTTGGTTACATGGAGCAACAAAATTGTTACTTAGGCTAGTTGCTGTAAAGTTTAGATTATCAAAAGTATAAAACTTAGTGCCAACTTTTTGCTTTGCAATTGATACTATATTATTACCTGTATTAACAGTAACAAGTACAGGTAAGGGAGCTGTAAGGTTTGGATGTATATAGATAAATGAAAAACTTGAGTTACTAACTTTAGTAAATGTTAAAACATCTCCAGGGTTTAATTCACCAAAAGCATCGCTAACTACCACAAAATTTCCCTGGTAAATACTAGGATCATAAGCACATATTGCTGAAAACCTAGTGGTAGGGCTAAAGCCGGGTTGGTTGGCCTGGCCTGTACCACTATAAGCAAGTAAACCTGATGATGCATTAGGGAAAGCTTCATACTTTGTACCATCCTGTGTATATATATCTACTCCAATATCATAATTGTCTCCCAATTTTACAGTAGCACCAAATAATGTTGCCAACTGTGCAGTAGTAATAGTGAAAGTAGCAGGAAAAGTGGTAACACCGGTTTGAAGCACCTTAACAGAACTTTTAACGCCATTTTTTATCACAACTAAATCCACTTTAGAAGGTGGGGCATCACTTTTATATAAAACATCAACTGTGTATTTACCTGCAAAATTGGCGAGGTTAAGCACATCAATGGCTGCACTACCGGTAGGATCAGTTGTTACATTTACATAAGGCACTCTTGCCAGTGCAACATCAAAAGGGTATCTGGAATCGTTTTTCTTACATCCAACAAATAATAGTGCTGAAAGTAAAAAGCAATTAATTATATTTTTTTTCATCTTTTAAAATTTAGATATTACTATTATTATTTTTATGGCATCCAAAAAACCTTAAATACAATAGGTAATGGTTTTTGTTTAGGAGCATTTGAGTTTAATTCAATTTCTGATTGTGGCCATGGCAAAGATAATGGGAACTCATTTGAGCGTGCAACCTGTACCTTGCTTTGAGGAACTTTATCAGGATTGCCATTAACCGGAGGTTGAACAAATCCTCCCGGTGCCATTGCAGGGTCTTTAGGATCAAATATTATAGGGTATCCTGTTCTTCTATAATCAGTATATTGATCTACGTTGGATGCTACACTGGAAAGCCATTTTTCTGTGATAATGTACTCAAGCTTTTTTGCAGTAGTCCCTGCATCATATAATGCCAAAACTGCATTTTTATAACTCGTAACGGATGGTTGCGTAGCAAGTACCGGAACAGTTTGAGTAGGTTTAACATAAGTAGTAATTACATAGTCAACTTGTGAAAATGATTGTGTTAAAGCATTTGAAAATACTGCTTTTGCATCACCCGTAGCTACTGTCCCTGTATTGATTAATTCTGCCTCCAAATATAACCTGTCAGCATAAGTTATCATTCTGTAAGGAGCTGCACCAGTACCACTTGTAGAAGAAGCGACCCCGCCTTGCAGATCATCATAGCGGCCACCCACAGGATATATACCAAATAAACTTTGAAAATTTTGTTGTGCACCATTCCGGTTAGGGCCAATAGAACCAAATATCAATGAGATGAACGCTGTATCTCTATAATCAGTTTGATTAGTAGGCGTTGTAGTCATCGCTGTTGAATATTTAATCTGATTGTAAATATAATAAGGTATACGTGGATCAGTGAGTCCGGCAAAAAGATTAGGATAAGCTCCAAAAAGATTAGGATACCCTTTCATTATTTCATAAAACCATGGGCTTACTACCTGTCCCCTTTGAGATGCAGTATAATCTGAAAATCCCGGATTACGATCATCCGTAGCACCCAATGGTCCAAATGGTATTACAAACATCTCATTATTAGCAGCAATTAAAGTGGCCGGAGAAGCTAATAATGCAGTAACCTGCGGAGTTACATTTTGTACTTTTCTTATCTGAGTATATAATTTAAGCTTTATAGTATTTGCAGCTTTTATCCACTTGGCAGTGCTTCCGCTATAAATTACATCATCTGCACCAGGCGCAGAGGGGTTTACTGCTGAATTATTAATGTCAGCAATACCGGCATCAATCAAAGTAAATAATTGAGGATAAATAGTTGCGCCACCATCAAATTTTGGCTGAATAACCCCTGTCTTAAACTGATCAAAATCAGAAAAAGGTATATCACCCCATACATCCACCATTTGGCTGAAAGAATATGCCTTTAATATTTTGGCCATACCTACATACTTAAGACGTCCTTCAGTTGTTCCCTGGGTGATAATCACGTCCAGGTTTTTAATAGCACCATAAAGTCCGTACCATGGATTTTCTATATTGCCATTATCACCCCTCATCCCATATTGGTCAGCTCCTCCCCGTGTTGTTTGCTGATGCATATAAACAGATAATCCTGCAGATAATCCTGACCCCATTGACAAACTGGTTCCTATAGATAACTCCGCTGAAGTTAGCAATGTAGAAACCGGAACTATGGTAGGATTATTTAAATTTTTATTTACATCCAGGTATTTTTTGCAACCTGTTCCAATAAGAAAGATAGCTAATGTAAAAATTAATAAGATTTTTTTATTACGTATCATATTTGAAATTTGTAATTATTAAAAAGTAATATTCAGGTTAACACCTATTCTTTTGCTTGAAGGAGAAGCTGATAATTCAACCCCTTGAAGGGTACCGGATCCTAAAGAATTTACTTCAGGATCATAATTAGTATATCTTGGAACGTGTGGTGCATAAAACCATAAGTTTCGTCCGCTAACACTGAATACAATACCGCCAAGTTTTAATTTGCTAACAATAGACTTTGGTATCTCATATCCCAAAACCAATTCTCTTAATCTGTAAACAGTAGCATCAAAAACCTGGAATTCATTTATACCATTTATGGCAAATGATCCGGATAAGGAAGAAGTTGAAAAATATAGATCATTGGTGGATACCCGTGTTTGATTGGGTACAGTTTTACCACCCACCAATAGAGGAACCTGAGCATTTGAAGCATCAGCATATACGCCGGGTATTACCCAACCGGTTTCCCTGTCCTTAGTATCTTTTGTAACACCTCTTCCAAGAAGAGAAGTTAGAGTTTCTGAATACAAACTACCACCTTTTGTCATATCCCAAAGTGCGCTAAGTGTAAATCCTCTAAAAGAAAAAGTATTAGTAATACCCAATTTATAATCTGGGGTAGGATCACCAATCATTTGTTGGGTTGCATCTAATACAGGGTATCCGCTTGCCTGGTCAATCAGGAACTGACCATCATCAGTTCTTTTAGCTTTAGTGCCTCTAAGATATCCATAAGAGAAGCCGGGTTCAAGATAGCTGATATAACCGAGAAGAGATCTTTGAAGACCAGCAACCAGGCTTATAACTGTATTTTTATTATGAGTAAATGCTCCTCTTATATCCCATCTGAAATTTTTAGTTACAATCGGGTTTAAAGTAAGGCCTATTTCAACTCCTTTATTTTGTATTTCACCAAGGTTTGTATTAAAACTGGTATACCCTGTTGTAACAGGAACGTCTATAGGATAAATAAGTTTTGTTGATTTTTTATCGTACCATGTAACGTCAACATTAGCTCTGCGTTTAAAGAAAGAAAGCTCTAAACCAAGCTCTAACTCTTTAGTAAACTCGGGACTTAGATTTGGATCAATAGCACGTCCACCACGGGTTGTATATGCCTGACCAAGGAAATTCGTTGTGCTGATAGAGTAAATATCTTCACCATTATTTGATGGGGCATCGTTACCAACTTTAGCCAATGCAGCTCTTACTTTACCATAATCGAACCAATTAGATTTTATACCCAATGCCTCACTGAATACCAATGAAACAGAAGCTCCCGGATAAAAGTAACTTGAGTTTTCAAAAGGAAGTGTAGAAGTAAAATCATTACGTCCTGATACATTAAGAAAAGCGAAATTTTTATAACCAAATGAAGCATCGGCAAAAATACCCACTATCCTCCTCTTAGTTCTATCGTCAGCTGCAAAGGTTTTTGTGGAAGTATTTATTAAATTATAAATACCTGGTACTATGAAACTGGAACCGACATTAGCTTGTCTTCTTGATTGTCTTTCATTAATATCATTACCGATCTTAAAATCCAGGCTGAAATTATTTCCTAATTTAGGAGTAAAGGTAGCAACGAAGGTGGATTGTAGTTCTGTTAGCTTGTAAACATCTTCAGTTAATTGTCCTAATCCGTTTCCAACTCCGGGAGAAAACAAATCAATTATTTCATCCCTGTTGGTACCCGCTGTATTGGAACCTATCTGATAAGAAAAATTTATCCAGTTATTTACTTTATATGCCATATTGAATCCAATCACTGTTCTATCTTCAAAAGTGGTTATCGTGTTATGGTAAGCACCCCAAAGAGGGTTAGTATATTGACCTGCTATAAATGCCAATGGTTTGCCAGCTAAATCTGTAGAAGGGAAATATGGCAAAGGCCAGCTTCTACCCATTATTAAAGATCTTCCAAATTGAGTAGTAAAAGCCTGACCAATACCGAAAAACCCGCCAACCTGCTTGGATTTTGTATAAGCAAAGTTTCCTCCAAAAGTAAAACCCTTATAGCGGGTCTTTCCACCTATACTAAGATTATTTTTTTTATAGCTTGAGTTTTCTACATATCCTTTCTGATCCACTCTTGAGAGGGTTAATCCAAATGTGGTATTAGCATCACCTCCATTCACACCCAATGAATTCTCAAAAAGAGTACCTGTATGAAAAAGATCTTTTACATTATTTGGATATGCAACATATGCTGTTCTTCCGTTGGCATCAAAAAGTCCTGGATAAGCAGCAAGATAGGGTCCCCAGGCAGGAACAGAATCAACTCCTGAAGAACTTTTGCGGACAACATTACCGCCCGCATCATAAACATTACCGGAACCAAATCTTCCCCCCCATGATCCATTTGAACCTCCTCCAACTCTTTGTTCAGCACCGGTTCCAAATTCATTTTGATATTCCGGTAAGTTGGCAATTGTTTCAAAAGAAGCAGAACTCTTTAAATTAATATTAAGAGGTTTTGGTCCTTTTTTGCCACTTCCTGATTTAGTTGTAATAACTATTACACCTCGTGAAGCCCGTGATCCGTATAAAGATGCAGCTGCTGCTCCCTTTAACACGTTAAAACTTTCTATATCATTGGGATCAAGATCAGAAATACCACTCCCATATGCACCACCAGCTGAGGACTGAGAACTGGTTGTTAGCTGTGTATTACTATAGGGAACTCCATCCACTACAATAAGTGGTTGTGTTTCTCCTCCAAAGGAAGAGTTCCCCCTTATTTGTATTCTTGTTGCAGAACCGGGAGTACTTTGTGAAGTTCTAATATCAACTCCGGGTACTTTGCCTTGTAAGCCTCTTAATAAATCCGGTTCTGATTTTTGTAAAACTACATTAGGATCAACCTTAGTAACTGCATAACCAAGTGCTTTTTCAGATCGTCTTATTCCCAATGCAGTTACTACAACTGTAGCTTCAACACCTACATTACGGATTACCGATGCATTAATAATAGATTGATTGCCAACAGTAATTTCTTGCGGAGTAATACCAACACCACTTATAATTAAAGTTGCGTTTGAAGGAACATTGATTGAATAAGCGCCATTAAGATCGGCAGCCACACCATTTTTGGTGCCTTTTACCCTTACGGTTGCACCTTCTACAGGAATTCCTTTATCATCCGTTACAACACCGGTCACCACCCGGTTTTGTGAAAATGCCAGTATTCCACTAAGCATTACCACTATAAACAGTGTTAGAAATCTTCTCATGTGTGATTTAATTTTTTTTGAATTTGTAAATATAGTAGAATTTTTGAAAGATAAATTAAAGTTAAAATTCTACTTTTTCAACACTTTTTAAAAGACATACAATGATATTGAAATGCTGCATCGCTAAAAAAATTAAAAAATAAAAATTGATTGCAATTTCAATTCGGTTTTTTTATTACGTTTTATTTCATCAAGCCCACTTCCAATTAGATTTTTACCGGGATAAATTGTTTGCGCAAAACGTAACCACGCAGACCATTTTCTGGTTACATCATAATTTAGATTTACATAGTACCGGTAACCTTTATCATAAAAAACCGGAATAGAAAAACTGTAAAGCACATCATTTTCATAAGCATACATCCGGCTATTATAACTATCCGTTTCAAAATATTGTAATCTTATATTACCTGAATAAGCTTTTCGCAATGGCTTATATATTATATCAGCATAAGTTAAAAATCCTTGTTCAGAAGCCATACCTTTTTTATCGTACCACAGTATTTCAACCCTTGTACGGAATGTAAAAGCTGAATTTAATTTAAAGCTTAACTGCGTTCTCCAACTTTGTTTTGGTTTAATTATTACCGGGTTTAATACCAATCCATCAGGATTATAATTAATAGCTTTTCTTTCTGACCGGTATCTTGAATAAATTTCAGTTTGTTTATCTGGTTTATAAGCTACCTGCAATAAATAATCATTTCCTGCAGTAGGTGCATCTGTTCTAAATTTTAACCAGGGGAAATTATACATATCTGCATATGCATCTATCCTCCAAACATCTGTCGGGTTAATACTTATACCGGCATAAAAACCATTTTCATTATTAGGAAAAGTGCTTTCTGTAAAAGCATTTGTATAAAGTGATTGGTAACTTTTTGAAATCTTTCTATATAGAAAACTCAAATCCACTCTTGCATCAGTACTAATTAATAATCCATTGATAAATGCTTTGTCTGATCTGTCAGTGGTTGCAGCTTCTCCAAAAAAATGCATGTTTTTAAATGTATAGCTATAATCAATGCTGTAATTGCCCCAACTGGTTCCATTTAATGCATACTTATTATATGTATCCGCTGATTTATTAATAGGATATTTAAAATTATAATGCACCCCATTTACACCTACATGAAATTTATTTTTTGTGAAAGAAATATTACCTCCAAAAGTAAACTGCCTCTGAACATTTTTATCAGCCACTTCATTAGCTGTGCGATGATAGCCGGAAGTTTGCAGAGAAGAAACAAAATCCTCATTATTCAATGTGTCAGCAACAAAATTTGCATCTATATTTCTATAACTCACAAATGCTGTCGCTTCTAAATATTTTTTTTGAAGTGTAATGCCGATACCTCTATGAAAAATTATTTCTCCTGCAGAATTGTAGGGCCGAAGAACATCAGCCTGTCTTTTTATATTTAAAACATCTGCGCTTTTTTTAAAAGCAAGTCCCATCCATTGGGTTAAACCCTGCCCGAGATTTACAGTAAAATCTCCCAGTGCCAGCGATTTTATTATTCCAATATTTTTTACAAAAAAATGGGCTGAATAAAAATCGAATCCTGATTTTTGCGAGCCTTTAAAAAATTGTTCACCTGCATCTTTCTCAGCAGTTATACCATATTGCAGCAGGGTTTTATAAGAAAATTTATAGCGAATAAAAAGTTTTTGAGGACTTCCGGGATAAAAGCTTTTTGCAGTATTCCTGTCTAATAAATAACCTTTCGATTTTTCCAACACCTGTGTAACTCTTGCCAATAAACTTCTTTGTCCATTTTTTAATCTGCTATTTAATGAAGCAAAAAGTTGTGGTTGATCATCAACGGTAATATAGGGCCGTATCCTTCTTATCATGGATATATTCCATCCGGGTACCGCCTGTAATTCATAAATATTAATAAAGTTTCCAAAAAGATTTCTGTAAGAAATTAAATTCTGTATTTGCAAAGCCGTAATCACTTTTAATTCTTTTAGTTCACTTTCAATTGCATTATTCAGGTTTATCGGATCATCAATAAAGTGCTGCATTTCCTGTAGATGAGAATCATCTTCAGTTTCAACATCGTCTGAATTTTCAGTAAGATTTTCCAATTGCTGCTCAATGATTGGCGGAGGTTCTGCAGGTTTTTCCTGCGCCTTTGCTGAATAAAAAATACATTGTAGCAGGAGAACCCACACAGTGAATAAAAGTTTTATATAGAAAGATTTTTTCACTCTTCTTTTTTAAAATTTATGATCAACAATAATCCGGGAGTAAAGCCAAGTTGTGGATGGTAGCTGCCTGTAATGTCTAAACGAAAATTCTTCCAGCTAATACCTGCACCTATATAACTGTTGGTTGTTTCAGTAGACGTACCGGCTCTTACAAAAAACTGTTTCATGAAATTGTATTGCACTCCAACATCTACATTCACAGGCTTATCTTCTTCCTTAATAATTTCTGCACTCACTAAAAATTTGTCTGATGCTTCGTATCCAATTCCAAACTTATAAATCGAACTCAATTTTTCATTTTCGTTTTTTGATAACTTTCCACCAACAGGATTATAAGCATGAATGCCTACATGCAATTTTTCTGATAGATGTGCAATAGCGCCCAATTCAAAATTTATTGCATAAGCATTTCCATAAGCAGGGATGCGAAATCCATAATAATTAAATTTTATACCGATATCCAATTTGCTTCCAAGGCTTCTTGCATATGCTACCCCTATTTGTGATTCATTATAATTCTTAAATCCGAAATAATCAGCCTGTAAACCAAAATTTCCTTGTTTTGTTGGTAACACTGCAACCGCAGAATACAGATTTGTTGAAGAAAGTAAAAAACGTTTTTCTCCATACACACCAACTGCTGTAGATTTTATTTGCGCCAGGGCTGCCTGGTTGGATGTAAATGAAAAAGCGTCAACATGATTTATGCTATAAGCACCTAAGCCGATATATCGTGCCGCTATGGGCTGCCGCACTGCCTGCCCAAAACTAAAGCAGGTAACTAAGATAAAAATAATAGCAAAATAAAATTTTCTCAAAGCAAGTGTATTAAATACCGTTTAACCGAACGGCTAAGGGAAAATAATAAAATTAATCTTAACATGCTAAATAAAAACAAAGTAAAACGAATGCTGATAGCTAATTTTGCAGCATGCAATTATTAGATGGAAAGCTTGCATCACAAGCCATCAAAGATGATCTGAAAATTAAAGTAGAAGAATTAAAAAAGCAGGGAAACAAAGTTCCTCATCTTGCTGCCGTTTTAGTTGGTAATAATGGTGCCAGTGAAACGTATGTGGCATCCAAAGTAAAAAGTTGTGAAGAGATAGGTTTTAAATCAACATTATTGCACCTGGAAAATAATGTTAGTGAAGAAGAATTGTTAGAAGTGATCCATAAATTAAATTATGATAAGGATGTAGATGGTATCCTGATGCAGCTTCCCATGCCAAAACATATTTCAGAAGAGAAAATAATTAATCTAATTGATCCTGCAAAAGATGTAGATGGCTTTCACCCGGTAAGTGTTGGCAAAATGGTTTTGGGATCAGAAACATTTATTTCTGCAACACCATACGGCATACTTTTATTATTACACCATTATAATATTAAAACAAAAGGCAAACATGCGGTTGTAATTGGCAGGAGTAATATTGTGGGAAGGCCCATAAGCATTTTATTAAGCAGGAATGATGACACAGGAAATTGTACGGTTACACTTTGTCATTCGCACACCAAAAACCTAAAAGAAATTTGTTTGCAGGCAGATATAATTATTGCAGCATTAGGCAAGCCCGGATTTTTAAAAGCAGATATGGTAAAACAAGATGTGGTGATAATTGATGTTGGAATAACAAGAGTTAGTGATGCATCAAAAAAAAGCGGGTATACTTTAAAAGGTGATGTTGATTTTGAGAATGTATCGTCAATGTGCAGTTACATTACGCCGGTTCCGGGTGGTGTAGGACCTATGACTATAGCTGCTTTGCTGATGAATACTTATAAAGCATGCTGTGAGAACCATAGCCCCCTATCCCCCGAAGGGGGAAACAAAAAAGATTATGGAGGAGATGGAGAATTGAATATTGTACATTAATTGTCTGAACTATGAGTTATAGGATTATAGGATTTATAGGATTAAAAAAGTATTCAAATCATTTATGTTTTCATGTTAATCTTTTAATCTCCCCAAATCATGATTCAGAATAATACAACAACATCACTTCCTGTTATGGAAGCATTTTATACCATACAGGGTGAAGGATATCACCAGGGAAAAGCAGCTTACTTTATTCGCCTTGGCGGCTGTGATGTTGGTTGTGTTTGGTGCGATGTAAAAGAAAGCTGGGATGCAAGTGCACATCCTTTAAAAACAATAAATGAAATTGTTGATGAGGCAAAAAAAAACTCCTCCCCCACCGGGGGAGGCCGGGAGGGGGCTCTTGTAGTAGTTACAGGAGGAGAACCATTAATACATGACCTTACAGAACTTACCAATGCATTGCATGCAGCAGGCCTCAAAACAAATATTGAAACATCAGGCTCATCTCCATTTACAGGAAACTGGGATTGGATTTGTTTTTCTCCAAAAAAATTTAAAGCTCCTTTGCCGGAAATATTACAAAAAGCACACGAACTAAAAGTTGTTGTTTTTAATATATCTGATTTTGATTGGGCAGAGAAATATGCTGCATTAGTTTCCAAAAATTGTAAACTATATCTGCAACCTGAATGGGAGAAAGCTTCCATTGTTACGCCAATGATCATTGATTATATAAAAGATAATCCCCAATGGGAGTTATCGTTGCAGATTCATAAATACATTAATGTTCCTTAAACTGAATGTACGATGTAAGATGTACGATGTAAAAAATCATGTTAACATTGCTTTGCATAAGCCACTGCATAATTGTTACTAATTTTATCTTTCTTAAATATTTAAATTTCCTGATGAAAAAAACTTTTCTTACATCGTACATCTTACATCGTACATCGTACATTTTATTCTTCTTACTTCTTACATCGTACATTGCCACTGCTCAATGGTATGATCCTTATAAAGTAAATACCAAAGCCACAGATATTTATTTACAAGCCATTGCCAATGCAAATAATTCAAACTTTCCCGTTGCTATAAAAATGATAAATGATGCGCTGAAGATTGAACCAAAATTTGTTGATGCACATCTTTCTGTTGCAGGTATGTATGCTGATATTAAAAATTATACAGAGTCAATAGATCATTTTGAAAAAGCATTTTCATTAGATTCTGTTTATACAAAAACGTATCTTCTTCCCTACTCTATATCCCTGGCAGGCGCAGGAAAATTTGATAAAGCTTTACATGCGGTAAATACTTTTCTGGCTATTCCAAAACTAAATGACAGAAGTTTTAAGTCCGGTGAGTTTAGAAAAAAAACGTATGAGTTTGCAATTGATTACGAAAGAAATCATCCGGCAAAAAATTATGTTTTTAATCCTCAAAACTTAGGTGAAAATATAAATACAAAAGATCCTGAATATTATCCTTCCATTACGATTGATGGAAAAAAAATAGTTTTTACAAGAAGAGTAAATGCTGCGGCTAAAGGAAAAGAAGATTTTTTTGAAAGTGATCTTATTAACGGGCAATGGAGCAAAGCAAAATCATTGGAAGGAAATATTAGCACAGGCGAAAATAACGGGGGAGCAGAAAACATTTCTCAGGATGGAAAGTGGATCGTGTTTGCCGGATGTAATTTTCCTGATGGGCTTGGCAGTTGCGATATTTACATTTCTTATTTTACAAAACAAGGATGGAGCAAACCAGAAAATCTTGGGCAAAATGTTAACTCAGAATTTTGGGAAACTTCTCCATCACTTTCTCCTGATAAAAAAGATCTGTACTTCAGCAGCAGCGTTCCCGGTGGTTTTGGCGGCACAGATATTTGGGTTAGTCACCGCAATGCCAATGGCAGATGGGGCCCTGCACAAAATCTGGGGCCCGAAATAAATACTTCAGGTAATGAAGGCTCACCATTTATTCATGCCGATAATTTAACCTTATATTTTAATTCAACAGGTCACCAGGGATACAGTGAAAAATCAGATCTGTTCGTATCCCGCAAGCAACCTGATGGTACATGGAGCAAACCCGAAAATTTAGGTTACCCCATAAATACAATTGATGAAGAAGGTTCATTAATTGTTTCTTCTGACGGTAAAACTGCATACTATGCCAGTGACAGAAGTGATACAAAAGGAGCATTGGATATTTACACTTTTGAATTAAGAGAAGATGTTCGTCCTGCAAAAACATTATGGGTTAAAGGAAAAGTGTTTGATAAGAAAACACTGAATGGATTACCCTCTTCAGTAGAGCTTACTGATGTTGTAAACAAACAACAAATAAGTAAATTACAAACTGATGAAGATGGAAATTATTTAGTTACACTTCCTGTCGGCAAAGACTATGCTTTTAATGTTAACCGCAAAGGATATTTATTTTATTCAGCCAATTTTAATCTTGCTAAAAATGTTCCCGATTCTGTTTACCAAATTGATATCCCTTTACAACCGATAGAAACAAATGCAAGCATCATTTTAAAGAATGTTTTCTTTGATACAAAACAAACGCAGTTAAAACCTGAATCAATAACCGAGCTGGATAATGTTGTTCTGCTGATGAATGAAAATCCTAAATTAAAAATACAGATCGGAGGACATACAGATAATATAGGTAAGCCTGAAGATAATCTTAAACTCTCTTTAGGAAGAGCAGTTGCTGTGGTAAATTATTTATTAGGCAAAGGAATAAAAAATGACAGGCTAACCTTTAAAGGTTTTGGAGAAACAAAACCAATTGCTGATAATAAAACCGAACAAGGCAGAGCATTAAACAGAAGAACAGAATTAATTGTGATAAGTAATTAATTTACTTTTGAAATTAAAAAAATGAAAAGAAAATTTATTTTTCTTGTTATTTTATCTTTTGCTTTGAGTTGTAATTGTTCTTCTAAAAGAAAGGTATCTAATAAAACACAAAATATCCTTACCCAGCAAAATTGCATATATGATATATGTTTTCATAATAAACCCATCTTAATAGATTCGTTATTACATCAAACTAATTATAATGGAATACTCCTAAAAGTCTATGACATTAATTTTGATGAACAGGAGTTAAAAAAATCGGATTCGCTTTTACGAAAAGGTTATAAAAGATTTCCTTCAATTGATTGGTATGAAGTACCTTATTTATTAAAAAAGCATCTAAATTCAAATGATAGTGGATATTATAAAGTTGACCCCTCAAATGGCGATAGATATATAATCCTAAACTACACAAAGCATAAATTTATTTTGTATGATATGGGGTTGCTAATAGATCTGTACAGGGAAGATTCTTTAAAGGGTAAACTTTAATTATATTCCTAAAATGTGATTTAATTTTCTTTTATTCGTTGTGAGAATAATGTAATCCATGCACAACGATCTTCTATACCAAATCACTTTAACACTTATTCCTAATATTGGTGATGTACATGCAAAAGCATTGGTAAATCATTTTGGCAATGCTGAAGATATTTTTAAAGCAAAGAAAAAAGAACTGGAAGAAATTGAAGGTATAGGTTCTGTAAGAGCAAGATCAATAAAGGAATTTAAAGATTTTAAAAACGCAGAAGAAGAAATTGCCTTCATAGAAAAATATAAGATCACACCTCTTTTTATAACCGCTAAAAATTATCCGCAACGTTTACTCAATTGTTATGACAGTCCCGCAATGCTTTATTACAGAGGGAACGCAGACCTCAATCAACCAAAGATCATAGCGATTGTTGGCACAAGAAATAATAATGAATATGGTAAATCAGTCTGCGAAAAACTGGTGGAAGATCTTGCAGGAGAAAACATTTTAATTGTGAGCGGGCTTGCCTTTGGAATTGACAGCATCGCACATAGATCTGCATTAAAGAATGATTTAAAAACTGTTGCAATTCTTGCTCATGGATTAGACCGCATTTATCCAACACAAAATAAATCGCTTGCAAAAGAGATTATTGAGCAAGGTGGGCTGCTCACTGATTTTAGAAGCAAAACAAATCCTGATAAACAAAATTTTCCAAAACGCAACCGCATTGTTGCCGGCATAAGCGATGCCATTGTTGTAGTTGAAAGCAGCATTAAAGGCGGCTCATTAATAACAGCAGAATTAGGCAATGGATATAACAAAGATGTTTTTGCAGTACCGGGCAGAATCAACGACACAAAAAGTGAAGGATGTAATTATCTTATAAAAAATAATAAGGCCTGTCTTATAACTTTTGCAGAAGATCTTTTGGAAAATATGGGGTGGAAGGAATACAAAAAACCATCCGCAAAAAAGCAACGTGAATTATTTATAGAACTCTCAGATGATGAAAAAATTGTTGTGAATATTCTTCAGCAGCAGCAACAAATTCATATTGATGAATTGTATATTAAGAGCGGTTTAAGCAGCAGCGCTGTAGCTTCCGCATTGCTTACGCTGGAAATGCAATCAGTAATTAATTCCTTTCCGGGAAAAATGTACAGGATGGTATAAAAAGTTAGATGTATTTATTTGTATTGCATTGTATGTTTGCAGTAAATATTTTTATGATAAAAATAGATCAAGGCAATATAGCTGATCGCTTTATGCGGTATGTTCAAATTGATACCCAAAGTGATCCGCAAAGCGATACCCAGCCAACTTCTCAAAAACAAAAAGACCTTAGCAAATTATTGCTGGGTGAGTTGCAAACAATGGGCATAGAATCAGAATTAGATTTACATGGATATTTATATGCAACAATTCCATCTAACAGTAAAAAAAATGTACCTGTTATTTGTTTTTGCAGCCATGTTGATACAGCGCCTGATTGCAGCGGAACAAATGTGAAACCCATTCTTCATAAAAATTATGATGGTGGTGATATTGTTTTACCTGATGACGCTTCACAGATTTTGAAAATAGCGGACACTCCCTATTTAAAAACCCATATTGGCAGTGATATAATTACGGCAAGCGGAAATACTTTGTTGGGAGCAGATGATAAAAGCGGCGTGGCAGCCATTATGGAAGCTGCATCTTTCTTAATCACCAATCCTGATGTAATACATGGAGAAATTAAAATTTTATTTACGCCTGATGAAGAAGTAGGCAAAGGTGTTGTAAAACTGGACATGCAAAAATTGAATGCAAAGTTCGGTTATACAATGGATGGCGGTGAGGCAGGGAGTTTGGAAGATGAAACTTTTAGTGCAGATTTTGCAACCATAATTATTAATGGCGTTATTGCTCATCCCGGATATGCAAAAGGCAAATTGATAAATGCAATAAAAATAGCGGGAGAAATTTTAGATGTTCTTCCAAAGAATGAATGGGCTCCGGAAGTAACAGAAAAGAAAGAAGGATTTGTTCACCCCGTAAGAGTGGAAGGCATTGCAGAAAGAACAACAATAGAATTTATTGTTAGAGATTTTGATAATGCTAAACTTAAACAGCATGGCGAAAAATTAAAAGCACTTGCAGAAGATGTTGTGAAAAAATATCCACCGGCAACGATGGAGTTTACCATTAAAGAACAATACCGCAACGTGAAAGAAGTTCTTGATGCAAATCCTGAAGTTGTTGCCAATGCTGCAGAAGCAATAAGCCGCAGTGGATTACAAATTAAGACCGAAAGCATTCGTGGCGGAACGGATGGAAGCAGGCTTAGTTTTATGGGTTTGCCTTGTCCAAATATTTTTACAGGTATGCAGGGCATACATTCAAAATTAGAATGGATCGGTGTGAAAGACATGGCAAAAGCTGCTGAAACAATTGTGCATTTAAGTATGATATGGGAAGAGAAGAGCAGCCCCCTCTAAATCTCCCCCGAAAGGGGAGACTTGCTAAACCACAAAGCCGTTTATGCTGAATAGAAAGATATCGCATATAACAGAATGCTTGCTGAAAATTATTTGCTGATGAGATGGAAGATATAATGTTTGGCTTTGCAAAAATACACCGTCCTCTCTTTTGGAGAGGGAAAGAGGGTGAGGCTATTGTGCATTTAAGCATGATTTGGGAAGAGAAAGTATAACGGTTTAGGGCTTTGCAAAGACGGCACGAAGCTTTTCGAATTAGTAGGGAATGTCAAGCCGCTTTTGCCAGACCTATGTTGGGAGTAATTTTATTTTGATTTAATTGGCTTGTCATTCTTTCTATTGCGTTTATGTATCTTTTGAAACTGCCGTCTTTGTTTCGTTATTTCATATAAAACGATTCCTGTAGATGTAGCTAAGTTTAAACTTTCAACAATACCAAACATTTCAATATTTATGCAGGCTTCACTACGTTCTACAGCTAACTCGCTTATTCCTATTGATTCATTGCCGAACCATACCGCAAGTCTTTTCTGTGTATAGTTGCCTTCGTGTAAAATAACGTTACTTTTACCTTTGATGTGAGGTGATGTTACGACAGAAGTAAATCTGTTTTTTTCTAAATGTTGTAGACATTCCTCTGTACTATTAAATATTTTTACAAAGCTCCATTTGACAGCAGATACTGATGACTTTAAAAAAGATTTTCGATCCTTCATTTCTTGCCAATCTTTTGGAACTAAATTTCGACTATCAATAATATATAGCTTTTCTACCCCAAGAGAATTAATATTTCTAATAACAGTTCCAATGTTTTTTGGATCATTAGGTTCTTCAAGTACTGCGATTAAGTTTATACATCTATAATCCTTAATTTCATCAGCTCGTTTTCTTAAACTGCTTTTTTCCTTAATTATATTGTCTTCAATCATTCTTAAACTGTTGATTCTATGCTTGTGAAATTTCAATTGCGTCCAACGTGGCTTTGCTAAACTCTAATGTAATATATTTCTTATAACAGCCCAAATAAAGACGATAGAAGAGTAAATGGCCACTGCGTAAATATCACTACCTTGAGTAAAATTTATAACTGCAATGAAAGAATTTCTTATTACTTATTGGTGGCTTATAATAATTTTATTTGCCTTCCTTGGATGTTTTGTAACCGTTAACCAGGGCACTATTGGCGTGGTAACCATGTTTGGAAAATACAGACGCATAATGCTTCCCGGCTTAAATTTTAAGCTCCCTTTTTTAGAACAGATCTACAAAAAAATAAGTATTCAAAATCGTTCGGTTGAGCTGGAGTTCCAGGCAATAACCGTTGACCAGGCGAATGTTTATTTTAAAAGTATGTTGTTGTATTCAGTTCAAAATGCTGATGAGGAAACAATAAAAAAAGTAGCGTTTAAATTCATCAGCGATAAAGATCTTATGCAAAGTTTGGTAAGAACTGTTGAAGGTTCTATCCGTGCATTTGTGGCTTCTAAAAGACAGGCAGAAATATTAACGCTTAGAAAAGAAATTGTACTATTTGTAAAAGAGCAAATTGATTTTGCATTGGAAGAATGGGGGTATCATTTAATTGATCTGCAGATTAACGATATCACTTTCGACACTGCCATTATTGAAAGCATGAGCCGTGTAGTGGCAAGTAATAATTTAAAGGCGGCAGCCGAAAATGAAGGCCAGGCTTTACTTATAACAAAAACAAAAGCGGCAGAAGCTGAAGGTAATGCAATAAAAATTGCAGCCGAGGCAGAAAGGCAGGCGGCTCAATTGCGTGGACAGGGTGTTGCATTGTTCCGGGAAGAAGTTGCAAAAGGTATGAGCCAGGCAGCATCAGAAATGAAGCAGGCAAATCTTGATACCAATGTTATTTTGTTCAGCATGTGGGTGGAAGCGGTTAAGAATTTTGCAGAGTATGGCAAAGGCAATGTAATATTTTTAGATGGCAGCACCGAAGGGATGGAAAAGACTATGAAACAAATAATGGCGATGACCGTGATGGAAGATAAAAAAGTGAAATAAATTTGAATTTTAAATTATTTAGTGCCGTAATATTGCGGCACTTTTTATTTATAAAATTTTAGTATGAATTATTTTAAGCAGGATAAACCATTTGTTGTTCCAACAAACGATGGCAAATTAATAGAAGAGCATTTTGGTTTGGCAACTACCCAAACATCAAATTTGAGTATAGCCCATATGGTAGCGCCACCCGGCTGGAGTGAGCCTCATCAAAACCCCGAGTTTGATGAATACACTTTGATAAGCCGCGGCAAAAAAAAGTTTGAAGTAGATGCCAGCCCGGATGACCCGTTCGGACGGGGTGAAGAAATAATTGTGTCAGCAGGGCAAAGTATTCTTATAAAAAAGGGAAGCCGTGTTCGTTACTCAAATCCTTTTGATGAAGAATGCGAATACTGGAGTGTTTGCCTTCCAGCATTTTCAATGGATTTAGTAAATCGTGAAGCATAGGTGCATCAGGTGTCAGACAACTTGCAGTTGTCAGACACCTAAGATCACCTGTTAACAATTACGTAAATATTATTTTCACAACAAGGCATTTATAGATTACTGTTTACATTTGCCTGTCCAGCAACTGCGGGATCATAAACCGAAATTTCCATGCAATTATTTTTTTTACAAACTGACACCACTGCGGTTGCTTCATCGCATCAAATGCAATCACTCTGGGATATTTTAATCAAGGGTGGTGTACTCATGGTACCATTGGCACTATTGCTTGTAGCTGCCATTTTCTTTTTTATTGAAAGATTAATAGCCATCCGTAAGGCAGGTAAAATAGAAGATAATTTTATGAGCATAATTCGTGATAACATTGTAACAGGCAACATCACTGCAGCAAGAAGTTTTTCCAAAAATAATTCTCATCCTGTAGCCAGGATGATTGATAAAGGTATTCAGCGCATTGGCAAACCCATTGATGCAATTGAGAAAAGTATGGATAATGTTGGAGTGCTGGAAATGTATAAAATGGAAAGAAACCTGCCTGTGCTTTCTATCATTGCAAGAATTGCTCCCTTATTCGGGTTTCTGGGAACTATCGTTGGTATGCTTCAATTATTTAAAGGAATAGCGGGAAGCAGTGAATATAATTTTAATACAATTGCTGATGGTATTTATGTAAAGATGATAACTTCTGCAACAGGTTTGATCATTGGTATACTAACCTTTATTGCTCATAGTTATCTCACAGCACAAATAAATCATGTAGAAAATAAAATGGATGTTGCCAGCGCAGAATTCATTGATATTTTACAGGAACCAACAAAATAGTCTGAACCATGATTTTAGGGATTAATGGGAAAATAAAAATCCTGGCATATAACAAAGAGTAAACTACAAACCACCAACTATAAACTACAAACTTTAAATGAGTTTAAGAAAAAGATTGAAGGAACAACATGCAGAACTGGATACCGGTCCGCTGAATGATATATTATTCATCCTCATGTTTTTCTTTTTGATAATTTCTACTTTAGCTAATCCAAATGTGATAAGAGTAAGCAATCCAAAAGCAAAAAGCGATGCAAAAGCAAAGCAAAGCGTAATTGTAAGTATTGATAAGAATAAAAATATTTATGTTGGCCAGCATAAAATTATTTTTGATTCACTTGAGTCTGCGCTGAGAGGCCACATACATGCAGGTGACAGCATAAAACCAGCTGTTGTTGTAAACGCTGATTCATTAGTTAGCTGGGGCGATATTGTAAGAGTAATGCAGATAGCAAAAAAATTAGGAGCCACAACATCGGCATCAGTTGCAGGGCAAAAATAAACTATGATTTTTTGGATTTGAAGATTAGAGGATTTCTTATCTATAAGCTTTGATCATTCTTTCTCTTTGGTAAATATCTTTTTTAATTTCTGTTTTACTTTTATCTGAACCATGATTTTTGGGATTAAAAGGAAATAAATTATTTATAAGCACAAACCATTCTTTCTCTTCCGTAAATATCTTTTCTAATTTCTGTTGTAAAATTTTTATCAGCAAATATTTGTTGTACTTCTTTTGCATAATTTTCATGCACTTCAACAAATATTTTTCCTGTTTGTATTAAATGCCTTTCAGCAAAAAATACGATCTCTTTGTAAAAAATAAAGGGGTAGTCATTTTTTACAAACAATGCAATATGCGGTTCGTGGTCAACAACGTTTTTAGCAAGCTTGCTTTTTTCATTTTCGGGAATGTATGGCGGGTTACTAATTATAATATTAAATAATGGTAATGATGTGCATGATCCTTCATTTAGAAAATCTATTTGCAAAAAATTGATTGGTGCATTTTTATTTTCTGCATTTTTTTTTGCAACATGTAAAGCCTCTTCGCTAACATCAATTGCAAAAATTTCTGCATCGGGTAATTCTTTTTTCAATGCAATAGCAATGCATCCGCTTCCGGTTCCAATATCAAGAATATGTACGATGTTAGATGTACGATGTTGGATGTTGATAGATTTCTTACTTCGTACATCGTACCCCGTACCTCGTACATCTTCAACACTTCGTATATCATACCCCGTACCTCGTACATCTTCTACCACCCATTCTACCAATTCTTCCGTCTCCGGTCTTGGTATCAGTACGTGTTCATTCACAAACAATTTCATTTTATAAAACCATGCTTCTCCTAAAACATATTGTACAGGCTTGTGCGCTAAAAGCTTCTGCAGCGCTGTATTCAACTCTTTAATTTTTGAATTACTTAATTGCTTTTGTTTATCTAAAATTCTATCTAACCTTTTACTATTTGTAATGCTTTCAAAAACCCAGTCAGCTATATTGGCAGATTCTCTTTCATCATAAATTATTTTTAATTGCTCAACAAAATGTTTATATAGTTCATCAATTGTCATCCTTCAAAAATAACAGAAAGAAAATTTATCTATACGCTATCTTTCCTTCTATATGATCTATGCTATTTCCCCCTTCAGGGGATAGGGGCATTAAGAAAACCCCTCCTGATTAACGGAGAGGTTATTCTCATCCAAACAATCCAAAATTAAAAGTTCTTATGCGTTGGACACTTAGAAGAACATGGATTGCAGGCTTAAAATCTTGGACAGCGGGTTTTGTCTTGTGAAGAATTATATCTGTCAAAAAAAGTTTGGTATGATAGGGACATCTCAAAACCACCACGGCCATTGCTGGCAGCTTTTAATTGAGAAACATTTGCATCGTAACTAACTGATATGGTAATAGGTTTAAACTCCATTTTTGCTACAGGAATCATTGCATCTTTCCATCTTAAAAATGCACCTGCCGAAAAAACATATTTTGGATCAGCAGGGTCATCCAGTTTGTATGAATATAATACGCCTCCTATGGTTTCTGTGCTTGTACCCTGTTTAGAATAATCTCCATGAAAAGTGATATATGAATAATCAGTAACTCCCATGCGAAGCCCTGCAGAAAAAACCCATTTTGGCATTAGCTCTATTAACGGGTTTTGATAAAAAGAAATTTTATTAGAATGATTTACGTGATGGTAAGCGGCACCTATAAAAAGATTATCATCCACACTTTCACCCACCTGCGAGTTAAAGCTTATTCCTACACTCCCATCAAAATAAGTGTATCCTGAATTTGGAAAAGTTTCACCATTATTTAAAGTTCCATCATACCCCGTACCACTATATTGGCTGTTGGTTGTTATTTTTGAACGGTCAATTCTTCTTTGAACAATACCACCCATAAAGCCAAGTGAGAGGTACATATTTTTTGCTTCGCTTAAAGATTTATGGTAATTAACTGTGGGCAAAACATGCGTAGCGGTTAGTGCAACTGTTCCGGCTTTATCATACAATACTTCGCCGCCAATACTTATAAAATCATTAGTTTTTCCAACCGGTAATTTATATTCTGCATTAACAGAGCCTGTTTGATAAGGTACTGTAACACTACCCCATTGTGTGCGGTAAACCCCCTGTACTCTCAGGTCTCCGGAAAAAATACCTGCCAGGGCCGGGTTACGAAGCAATGGTGTTTCAAAAAATTGTGAAAAATGTATATCCTGCGAAAATCCTGAATAAGAAATGAGGAGGATGATAAATATGCAGAAAAAAACTTTGTGCAAAATGTTTTTCATGTTCAGGATTTGGATAGGCGACAACAAGAGTTATCAAAATGTAAACGCTGTAACAGTAATTTTATTTTAAAATAAAATCTTCTTTTTATTTTTTTTTATGAATAAATATATTCAGGCACTGCCATTTAGGAATGCATTTTAAATATTGGATATTTAACTGTAGACCGTCAGCTACAAAAGCAAAAGGCTGAAAAATATCAGCCAGTTGCAATCATTATAAAACCAAGCGCTTTTATTTAATCAGTGCTACATTTCCTTTATAAGTTAACACAGTATTATTTTCGCAGAGTATATCAATCATATAAACAAATACATCAGGATTTAATTTAGTTCCTTTAAAAGTTCCATCCCATCCTGCAGAGGCATCATTGGCATTAAAGTTTGCTCTTTCAAAAACCACTTCGCCCCAGCGGTTAAATATTTTGAAGGTTTTGATGCTGAATACACCGGTGCCTCTTGGATAAAAAATGTCATTTGCCCCATCACTATTTGGCGAAAATGTATTGGGTATAAAAACATTCGCATTATTACACAACACATACACCGTAACCTTATCACGGGCTTTACATCCTCCCTGGTTTGTTACTTCCACTGTATATTCTATCGTTTGAGGTGGCTTAACGGTTATTCCGGGAAACCTGTTTCTAAAAATTCCGGATGTTGGCGTCCATACTGTGTTGATAACATCAGACGAAAGAATTGGATCCAGATCAAGTGTCTGACCAACATTAATTGTTTTATCATTACCTGCATCTACCGTTGGCAGTGGGGAAACTTTCAGTGGTACAAATGCAGAATCTTTAAAACATCCTTTATCATCACTACCAATTACCAAATAATTTGTAGTTGATAAAGGGGTGGCAACAGGATTTGGAATTGTTGCATTATTAAGCCCTGCTGCCGGAGTCCATAAATATATTGCTGCACCACTGGCGAAAAGCTGTGCAGATCTTCCTTTACATAAACTATCGCCATTGCTAACCTGCATTTTAAAAGGAAGTCTTACTGAAAGTAGTACCGTATCCCATGCGATGCATCCATTAACGCTTGTTCCTTTAACCATGTACTGCGTATTACTATCCGGCTTTGCAACAGGGTTTGCGCAATTAGTACACGATAAACCTGTAGAAGGAAACCAGGTATAAGACACGGCGCCGTTCACATTTAAATTTATAGTTTGCCCCAGGCACACAACTGAATCGGCATTTGCTTTTATAGGTGGTAAAGGAAATGTTTGAATTATTTTGGTTGCCGTATCCTTACATCCGCTGCTGTTAGTTACTATGGCTTTAACGGTAAAAGTGCCTGCTCCAAAATAAATTTGTGCCGGAGGATTTTGCTGTGTTGATATTTTGCCATTGCCAAAATTCCAGCTCCATTTAAAAGAAGAAGTATCCGGTACTAATATTTGTGCAGAAAAAGTTATTGCTGCCGGAATGCAAACTCCGTTATTTGATGTGATGCCAATTTTTGGACTGGCAACAATTTTTATTGGTGCAGGATTTTGTATTGTATCTGTACAACCTGCCTGGGTAGTAACTTTTAAACTGGTAATATAATTTCCGGTTGAAGTATAAGAATGAACAGGATTTTTTTGAGTGGATGTAGCACCATCACCAAAGTTCCAAAGATAGCCTTTGATTATATCATTGCTCGTGCTTTGATCATTAAAAGTTATATAACCTGAATCGCATAATGTAGTTGTTGTACTGCTGAAATCAGCTTTTATTCCATACACTTTAATAGTATCTATTCCCACAATTGGTACCTGGCAACCGGCTGCATCTACCAATATCATTTTAGGCAAATAGAATCCGGGGTTTGTGTATGTATGCGAAACAACAGAATCAGGAGTTGATAATGTTGCACCATCATTATAATCCCAAATGAATGATATATTATCTTTTGTTTTACCGGTGAAATTTGTTGTTAAAGGATTGCAACCTGTAATGTTTGTATAAGTAAAAGATCCATTTGGCCCTCTCACTATTACCTGTTTTGTTTTTGTGTCAATACATCCATTGTATCCCGTAACCGTTAATACAATATCATAGGTTCCGGAGGTTGAATAAAAATGCGTAGGATTATCCAATGAAGAAGATGTACCATCACCAAAATCCCATGTACGGGTACTAAAATTTTTTGAAAGATTTGTAAATGTAATAACCAGCGGCGGACAGGTACTTACAGAATCGCTAAGCAAAAAATCTGCTTTAGGATCTGCCAGTGTTACATAATTATTTTTTACAACTTTATCTGTACATCCATATTGATCAGTTATGGTGAGGCTAATGGTGTACGTGCCCTGGGTTGTATATTGATGTACTGGGTTTACTGCTGCGGATACAGTTCCATCACCAAAATCCCAATTATAAGTAAGATTAGGCCCGGTTGATAAATTAGTAAAACTGATTACCTGGGAATGGCACGACAAGGTATCTGCCGAAATAAAATCTGCTGCAGGCTTTGAAATAATTAATGCATTTGTTTGCATTACACTATCTGAACATCCCTTACTATCAACTACAGTAAGTGTAACTGAATAAACTCCCGGCGCAGCATACGAATGCTGAAAAGGTGGTGCTGTATATGTTTGCGTAATTCCATCACCAAAATTCCATACCCAATTTTGTATTGGATACCCATCAGCAGATGAACTGTCAGTAAAAATTATTGCATTATTTACACATATGCCCGGTGTGCTGCTTTTAAATGATGCAATGGGGTTTCCAACCTTGATGTAAAGATCTTTTACTACGCTGTCTTTGCAGCCAATCTTATTATTAATCACAAGCGTAACACTATACTTACCTGCTTTAGTATAAACATGGTTTACTAAAGAATTGTCGAAGGCTTCAACACCATCTCCAAATTTCCAATAGTATGTACTAACATTTGCAGCATTTATATTTATTGCCTGAAAATCCACGCCTGAACCAGTACATACACTTGTATCACTTGCAATAAAATCTGCTTTTTCAATTACTATAACTACCGTTTGTGTTTGATTGTGAGAACACCCGGTTATAAAATTGCTTACTGTGAGTGTAACATTGTATGTACCTGTGTCTGCATAGATGTGTATGGGAGGATTTTGTAATGTTGAACTTGTTCCATCACCAAAATCCCATTGCCATGTATCAGCACCAATTGAATTGTCAACAAATTCTCTTTGTTTTGGAATAGAACAATCAGTTAAAACAGTAAATATGGCAATAGGGGGGCTAATGTGTATGTATTGTAAAAATTTTAAAGTATCAGGGCAGCCATTATTCCAAACAATTAATGTAACATCAAAATAGCCGGTATCCTGGTAAGCATGTGTAGGATTTTGATCGGCAGAACTTGAACCATCTCCAAAAAACCAAAGCCATTTATCAGCTATTCCACCTGTTGTCAGGTCTGTAAAAACTACAGGAATTTTTGCACATACATTCCTTGGTGTTGCCGTAAAGTTTACATTAAGTCTGGTGCCGGCAATAATTCCATTTACTACTGATGTTGTAACTGTACATCCTCCGGATGTGATTATTGTTACATTAATTGTGTAACTACCTGCAGCAAAAGTATGTGCAGGATTAGCAAGTGTTGAAGTAGTGCCATCTCCAAAATCCCATTGATAGCTTACTACAGAATCAACAGCATTTATTGCGGCATTAAATGCAAAAGTGAGAGGTGCACAATCTTTAAATGGCAAACCCGGAATACTTACTGTTGGTGTCTGAAGTCTTATGTATCCCGGTTTAATTAAAGAGTCTTTACATCCGCCGGCATTTGTTCCCACAAGTTTTACATCATAAACACCCAATGAAGTATAAGTGTGTGTAGGATTTTGCAGAGTAGAAGTGGTGCCATCACCAAAATCCCAAATGTAAAAATTACCTGCTGTAACTATACTGGTAAAATTTACAGTTAATCGCGCTGCACATGAAGTTGTTTTATCTGCAGCAAAACTTATGGATGGCTTAGGCAAAACAATTATTGGTTTTAAAACAGAGTCTGCACATGCTCCAAAGCCTGCAACCAGCTTAATAATAAAACTGCCTGCCGTATTATATGTTTTAGTTGGATTAATTATGTTAGAACCGGTACCATCACCAAAATCCCATGTAACGTTTGCAGGTACAGGCGTACTGGTATTATTAATATTTATAGGAGTGCTTTCGCAAATAATTGCAGGAAATGAAAAGTCTGCTTTTACATTGCCGAAGGTAATTGCATTTACTTTCACAATCGTATCACTACATCCTGTAGGATTAATTGTGATCAGTTTTACTGTATAAGTTCCACCCGATGTATAAGTATGTATAGGATTATTTGACACAGATGTTGTACCATCACCAAAATCCCATTGATAGGTAAGGATACCTCCACTTCCGGTAGATGTATTTGTAAAATTTACTGTAGAAGGAGCAGTACACGAATTTGGAGCTGTAAATGTGAAGCCTGCTTTGGCGCCGTTTCCTATCTGTATATATTGGGGCTTGGTAACTGTAGTAACACAACCAAACGAATTAGTTACTCTTAATGATACATTAAAGTTTCCTGCGCCAAGGTAAGTGTGTGGCGGGCTTTGAATGGATGAAAGATTACCGTCCCCAAAATCCCATTCCCATGTATTTATACTGCCGCTGCCTGCAACGCTTTGATTAGTGAATTGTACCGGCAAAGGAAAACATCCATTTGCAGGAGTGCCAACAAAATTTATAACAGGTACTGCGTACACTGTAATAAATTGGTTTTTTATAATCTGTTTAGAACCACCTGCGTTAGTTATAATCAACTTTATATTGTATTGACCCGGCACAAAATAAGTAACTGCAGGGTTTTTTAAAAAAGAAATAGTACCATTTCCAAGATCCCATTGCCAGCTTGTAGGATTGCCGGTAGACAGATCAGTAAAATTTACAAGAAGAGGTACACAACCGGATAGGGGTGTTGCTGAAAAATTAGCATTTAACTGTGCCCTGCAAATAATTGTATGGGAAAATAAAATAATAAACAGAAGCCATTTGCAGTTAACTGCTTTACGGACTACCATTGGTTTGCCTGGTTTTTATAATGATGCCTGGATTGCAACAGGTTAATCCCGTTACTTATTAATAACAGAAAATTTGTAAAAAAATTGCATTGAATAATGCAATATCTAATTCAGCAGGAATAAATAAACCTTATATTAGTAAGCAATCATTAAATTAATTCCTGCTTTTTTTAAACCACATCTATATCAATAAAAATTTCGTTTATAATATGCAGATATGAGATTGAGATAATTACTTATCTTGAAAAAAAAGTGTTTATGTTTTTTAACTACAGGATAGGATTGTTATTTCTAATTCTATTTATTTCCCTGGAAGCACATTCACAGCAATTTGGCGGCAACCCACCAACTATAAAGTGGAACCAGATAAATACTCCGGCAGCAAGAATTATTTTTCCCCAACAACTGGACTCATCTGCTACAAGAGTTTCAAATATTATTTCTTACCTGAACAGATCAACACAAAACACAATAGGTATAAAGCAGAGAAAAATAAATCTTGTGTTGCAAAATCAAACTACAATTTCCAATGCATATGTAGGCCTGGGACCATTTCGCAGCGAATTTTTTTTAACCCCTTTACAAAACAGCTTTGAGTTAGGAAGCCTGCCGTGGGCTGATCAGCTTGCCATTCATGAGTTCCGCCATGTACAACAGTACAATAATTTTAATGTAGGATTATCAAATCTATTAAGAATAGTATTTGGTGATGAAGGCCAGGCCCTTGCAAATAATGCTGCCATACCTAACTGGTTTTTTGAAGGAGATGCAGTGTTTAATGAAACAAATGTTAGCAGACAGGGCCGCGGTAGTTTACCATTTTTTTATAAAGATTACCGCTCTTTATGGCAGGAAGGCAAAAACTACAACTGGATGAAACTGCGCAACGGCTCTTACAAAGATTTTGTTCCTGATCATTATGCTTTAGGATATTTATTGGTGGCTTATGGAAGAGAAAAATATGGGGATGAATTCTGGAAGAATGTAACTCACGATGCAGCAGCCTATAAAGGATTGTTTTATCCTTTTCAAAAGGCAATAAAAAAATACTCCGGCAAAAATTATGTAGAGTTTAGAAATGATGCATTGAATTATTTTAAGAACAGGTTTGATGAAAAAGATCAAAAAAACACTTCTCACAAAAAATTTCTTAATGAAGAATTCCCTTCATTCACAGATGGCAATACAATTGTTTATGTAAGATCAGACTACAAACACATCCCCGCATTCGTTATCAAAAATGGCAATTCGGAAAAAAAGATAAGAGTAAAAGATGTATCTCTTGACAATTATTTTTCTTACAACAATGGTAAAATTGTTTATGCATCTTACCATCCTGATACCCGCTGGGGATATAGAGATTTTAGTGATCTGAGGATATTAGATATTGCCACAGGAGATCAACGATCACTTACCAATCACACAAAATATTTTTCCCCCGATATAAGTAAGGATGGTAATACTGTAGTTGCAGTGCAGGTTTCCACAAATGGAAGATCAACACTGCAATTATTAAATGTTGCTGATGGAAGTATTAAATCTTCTATTCCAAATCCTGACAATTTATTTTATACCTATCCCAAATTTTATGCTGATAAAATAATTTCTGCGGTAAGAAACACTTCGGGACAAATGTCTTTAGCATTAATTAATTCTGCTAATGGAAACACAGAATACTTAACTCCTTTTTCTTACAATGTAATTGGCTTCCCTACCGTATTTAATGACACAATATATTTTTCTGCTTCAAACCGGGAGGATGATAAACTATTTGCGTATTCAATCAGTAATAAAAAAATATTTATATTACAATCTAAGCAAATGCAAAATGGTATTGGCTATTATCAACCATCAGTAAATGAAAATAGAATTACCTGGACAAGCTTTACAGCTAATGGGTACAAACTACAGCAGGCAAATAAAATTGATATATCATTCAATCCGGTTGATACAAACTCTTTAAAATCGCTTACTTCCAGCTTCGGAATAAGTTCTCTTAATAAAACCAATTCAAATCTTTTATATTCTGTTCCCCATGATAATTTACCGGTCTCAAAATATCACAAATCATTTGGGTTACTAAATTTTCACAGTATACAACCATTGGCTGATGATCCTGAATACAGCTTTACACTGGTAAGCGAAAATATTTTAAATACACTTCAGTCGCAAGTAGCATTTACTTATAACCGTGTGGAGCAATGGAAAAGAATTGGCTTTAATGCAGTATATGGCGCATTTTTCCCACACTTATCAGCAGGAATTGATTATACCATTGACAGGAGAGGAAGATATCATGGTAAAACAGTTTACTGGAATGAACTTGAACCACATGGAGGTTTTAATATAGTATTGAATTTAAGCAAAGGAAGATCGCTTACATTTCTTAACACGGGCAGCAATTATGTTTATAATCAATCCAATTTTAAGGGGCCATATAAAGATACTTTGGGTAAAACCTCCTATAGCTACATTAATAATTTTTTCACCATTAGTAATCAAATACAAAAAGCAAAACAAAATATATTCCCCCGCTTTGCACAGAGCTTATCCCTTGGCTATAAAAGAGCATTAACTAATTTTAAAGGCTCGCAATTTGTTGCCAATGCAACCCTGTACCTGCCGGGGTTTTTAACCAATCATAACATCGTTATTAATACTGCCTATTTAAAAAAAGATACTATTGGCCAGCTAAATTTTTCCAGCAGCTTTCCTTTTTCCCGGGGATACCAGGCAGAGAATTTACACGAAATGATAAAGTGGGGAGCCAATTATCATTTACCCTTATTTTATCCTGATGCAGGCTTTGCCAACATTGTTTATTTTTTAAGAATAAGAGCAAATTTATTTTACGATCATACACGTGTAAATGATTTTTTTACAAACGGAAGACCCTTTAGTGCCAATTTTAGATCCACCGGTGCAGAATTATATTTTGATACAAAATGGTGGAACGAAGCTTCGGTAAATTTTGGAATACGGTATAGTTATTTATTAGACAATGATCGTTTTGGCGGCACCGGCAGTTCAAGGTGGGAATTAATTTTACCTGTTAATATATTCTCTCAATAGATATTACTTGTGAGAAAGTTTATTATTATGGCATGATTTTATATTGCTTTACGTAGGGCAAATAATAAATATTCAGCAACAAAAAATTATAACCATGAGTAACGAACTAATTTTAGAAAGAAAAAAACCACATTTTATTTCTACTGAATTTAAGGCGCAACGTATAATATCTCATCAGAACAGGCACGGTGTTAACTTACAAACAACATCTAGAATTTTAAAAGCATTAGCTTTTATAGCAGTAGCCTCAACAGCGTTTTTGTTCCTAAATAAAAAACGAAATGAATACAGGAAAAATAAAGAAGCGCTTGCTTATGAAGTTTGGTAATTATTCTGCTATAGTTCCATCTTCAAAAATAATTTTTTCAGGATTCCATAGAATCCTAAGGTCAACCAGTTCTTTTGCTCTTATACGTTTGTCATTTTCATTGGCTGCATCGTAGGTAACTGTATATGTTTTTTTTAAACTTGAATTTGCTCTCAGTATTTCATCAAATACAATTTGAATATTCTTTATTTCCCTGTCTAAAAGATCGTTCAGGCTTATGCTTCCAACAACCAGCTTAATATTTTTTGATGTAGCATTCCTGAACGTGACAGTGTATGTAAAACAATCTTTGTTATTAACCTTTGAAAAGAATTTCTGAGATAAGCTAACAGTTAAAAAAGAACTCATTCGTTCTCTCATGGCTTCCTTTTCCATTTTTACCTGGTCACCTTTATCAGTGTTGGTTTTTCGTATATCTTTAATTTTCTCAAGAATTTCATCGTATGTTTTTCCCTGCAGATCATTCCCTGCAATTTTAGAAAGTGCAATGTATTGGGTTAATAATTCAATATCATCATAACTCACTTTATTACTTTCTCTTATTGCCGCAATATCCTGCAGGTAAGTTGTAGTGCTGTAAGTTTTATCCATAGGGTTATTGCAGGAAGAAAAAATTACCGGCAGAAAAGAAAGAAATATCAATACCCAATTTCGCATAAGATGTATAATAAAAATAAAGGGGTAAAAATAAAATAAAGAATTTATACATCAGTGCTTACTGGAATCTGAAGTTCTATCTTTGTCCGAAAATTTTAAAATGAAAATTGAAACAGGAACCAAAGCGCCGGAGTTTAGTTTATATAATTCAGAAAAAAATAAAGTTTCCCTTAGCGATTTTAAAGACAAGAATGTTGTGTTGCTATTTTTTCCACTCGCATTTACAGGTACCTGCACAAAAGAATTGTGCGAAGTGAGAGATAATATCAGCCAATACAATAGCAGCAATGCAGCCGTAATTGGTATCTCTGTTGATTCTGTTTATACGCTGGCAAAATATAAAGAAGAACAGCATTTAAATTTTCAATTACTGAGTGATTTTAATAAGGAGGTTTCCATTTCCTATGGGTCATTATATCAAAGTTTCGGCTATGGCATGCAGGGAGTGAGTAAGCGTAGTGCTTTTGTAATAGATAAGGAAGGTATGGTCCGCTATGCTGAAGTACTTGAAAATGCAACTGAAATACCCGATTTTGAAAAAATACAAAAAACTTTATCACAATACAATTAACTCTCTTTTCAGGCGTTATTTTAATGAAATTTTATAGCAGCAACCATTTTGAATATTTACACGAGTACTAAAAGTTGCTAATTTTAAATAAAAAATCTAATTTTAGGGTATTGAAGAAAATTTTTTACATATTCATTTTTACGATTTTATTTGTTTCGGGAAGCTTCGCCCAAAGTAAAATAATTGCAGGATCAACAGACCCTGCTATAAAATACATTCGGTTTTATCCCAATCCTGCCATAAGCGTAATCAATTTCGAATTTCAAAAAGGCTACGATAAATTCTTCTCTTTCCAGGTTTATAATTTTATAGGCAAAAAAGTTTTTGACCTTAAAACAATTACCCCAAAAATTAATATCCCCCTTACTGATTTTTACAGGGGTGTTTACATTTACCAGCTTCGCGACAAGAGCGGAAGAATCATTGATTCCGGAAAATTTCAAGTGGTTAAATAACCTCATCCTCCCTCCTAACTTACCAGTGTCAATTTGTCTAATATTTCTTATTGGCAAAATGTTTGACTAACCTACCTTTGCAGCCAATTTTTAAATATGGAAAATAAAAATAAATACGATAAATCCACAGAGGAGATCAACACTAAAGATCAAACATCAGTAAACGAAGTTGATAGTAATTTTGAAGCTGAAAATAACGTAACAGAAGAAGATGAAAAAACTAAACTTACAAATGAGCTGGAAATGCAAAAAGATAAATACCTTAGGCTCGTTGCTGAATTTGACAATTTTAAAAGGCGAAATGCAAAAGAAAGAGGTGAACTGATACAAACCGCAGGTAAGGAAGTTATTACTTCTATGCTTGATGTATTGGATGATTGCGACAGGGCTGAAAAGCAAATGAATCCCGATAGCTATCGGGACGATAATATAGAACAAACTAAAGATGGTGTGCAGCTTGTTTTTAATAAACTCAGAACAACGTTACAATCAAAGGGGCTTAAAGCGATGGATAGTATTAATACAGATTTTGATGTTCATAAACACGAAGCAATAGCTGAAGTTCCCGTTGAAGATGATATTAAAAAAGGTAAAGTAATTGATGAGATTGTAAAAGGATACTATTTAAATGATAAACTTATCCGGTTTGCAAAAGTAATTGTGGGAAAATAAAGTTCCTGACCCCTGAAGGAGCTTTTGCATACGTTTATTAATAGGAGAGATAAAAATTAACACAAACAATTTAAAAATTTAAATTCCTTTTTAGGGATATGGGTATGGCTTCAAAAAAAGATTTTTACGAAATATTGGGCGTAAGCAAAAGCGCATCAGCCGATGAGATAAAAAAAGCTTACAGAAAAGTAGCCATGCAATTTCACCCTGACAGAAATCCTGGTGATAAGCCTTCTGAAGAAAAATTTAAAGAAGCCGCAGAAGCTTATGAAATATTAAGCGACCAGGATAAACGGGGCCAGTACGACAGATTTGGCCATAGTGCTTTTGGACAAGGCCGTGGCGGCGGTGGTTTTGGCGGCATGAATACCGAAGATATCTTTAGCCAGTTTGGAGATATTTTTGGAGATGATATGTTCGGTAATTTTTTTGGTGGTGGTGGAAGAAGCCGCGGCGGAAGAAGCAAAGGAGTAAGAGGTAATAATTTAAGAATAAAAATAAAAGTAAACTTTGAGGAGATTGCAAAAGGTGCTACCAAAACCGTTAAGGTAAAAAAATATGTTTCATGCAATACCTGCAATGGCTCTGGTGCAAAAGATAAAAACAGTATGCAAACATGCGGAACCTGCGGTGGTAACGGACAGGTAAGAAGAGTGCAGAATACTTTTTTAGGTCAAATGCAAACCGTTACTACCTGCCCTGCCTGCAATGGTGAAGGAAATACAATAACAAATAAATGCACTGTATGTAAAGGTGAAGGAAGAGTATTTGGTGAAGAAACTGTTACTCTTGATATACCGCCGGGTGTACAGGATGGGATGCAGCTAAGCATGAGCGGCAAAGGTAATATTGGTGAACGTGGCGGGCCCGCCGGTGATCTTATAATATTAATTGAAGAAGAGCAACATGAATACCTGCAGAGAGATGGATTAAATGTAGCTTTCGATCTTTACATATCATTTCCTGATGCGGTATTTGGAACACAGATAGAAGTGCCAACGATTGATGGAAGAGCCAAAATAAAAATTCCACCGGGCACACAGAGTGGAAAAATATTCAGGTTAAAAGGAAAGGGATTTCCCGGCATTAACAGCCATGAAAAAGGAGATCAGCTTATACATGTAAATGTATGGACGCCACAACATGTATCATCAGAAGAAAAAAATATTTTGGAACAGATGCAGAGCAGCCAAAACTTTCAGCCGCATCCTGATAAAAATGATAAATCGTTCTGGGAAAAAATAAGAGAGACTTTTAATTAATATTTAGATTTTCGTTTCCCTTTTTTTAAATATATCTTCTTTGCATTTTCCACAATAGTTATAAATTCATTTTGAAGATAGTCATCTGCATTAACAGATGCCTTTGCAATTTTTTCTACATCATTCCACGAAGCAGAAGAAGCATATTTTGATCCTTTCAGCAGTAATCCAAACATGGTTAGCGACGTTGCAAATTTTAGATCATTATTTATCTTTTGAAAATCTTTATAATTATTGGTACAGGTATATTCGTAACTGTTTTGGGAACTGTCATCCGGCAAACGAAAATTAAGTTTTATAGCAGCGATACTGTCTTTTGAAAAAGGATCCTCTTCCAATAAATTATTTTCTTTTGGAACAATTTCAAACATTGCTGTAATTCCATTAGCTGAACCAATTTCGCCACCTTCCAATGTACTTGCCGGATCTGTAATTACATTCTTTTTATTATCGTACCCAATTAACCGGTATTCTTTTACCATATCAGGGTTAAACTGTATGTTCATTGTTACATCGTTTGCAACCGTGTATAATGTTTGCATAAGTTCTTTAACCAAAATTTTTTCTCCTTCTTTAATATCATCTAAGTAAGCAAAATTTCCGTTCCCTCTTTTTGCAAGCGCCTCAATTTTTGAATCTTTATAATTGCCCATTCCTACGCCAAGGCATGTAAGATAAATTCCGGATTGCCTCTCTTTGGTAATTAATTCTTCCAGTTCCTTTTCTGTCGTTTGTCCCACATTAAAATCTCCGTCAGTAGCAAGAATGATCCTGTTATTTCCACCTTTTATAAAACTGCTTTTTGCAAGTTTATAGGCAGCCCTTAGTCCTGCTTCACCGGGTGTGTCTCCGGCAGCATCTAATTCTTCGATTGCCTTAATAATTTTTTGTTTTTCTGCACCACTCGTTGGCGGCAGCCAAATACCAACTGATCCGCCATAGGTTACAATAGATATAGTATCCTTATCTCTTAAGTTTTTTACCAGGGATTGAAAAGAGGCTTTTAAAAGTGGTAAGCGGTTAGGCAGATCCATACTGCCTGATACATCAATAAGGAAAACAAAATTGCCGGGAGCAACGTTTTCAAAATTTAATTTTTTTGCACTTACATTAATAAATAAAAGCTGGTGATCATTATTCCATGGGCAGGAAGTTAATTGAGATTCTATATTGAAAGTTTTATTTTCAGCAGGCTCTTTATAGTTAAGATTAAAATAGTTCAGCATCTCTTCTATCCTTACTGCATCAATTGGTACGGTACTCTTTTGGTTGATAAACCTGCGGATATTTGTATACGATGCTTTATCAGCTCGTACAGAAAATGTTGTGGCAGGAAACTTATCCGCAGTAATAAAATTATTCTCAACAAGTAAACTGTATGATTCGTTTCCAAAAAGATTTTGAGTATTGTAATTACTTGTGCTGCCTGAAATAGAAATAAGTGTTTGCTTTTGCAGGTTTGTATTGGGAAACAACATTTTTAAATTTATTTCCTGGTAAGTATCTGCTTTAACACTTATTGATTTTGGCTCGTAGCCATCTGCATTAAAAGTTAATGAGTCAAAAAATTTTGAAGTAAGAATTCCAAAGCCGCCCGTGTTACCGCTAAAATATAGTAAGCGGTTAGAGTGCAGGTAGATCTTTACATTTTGTAAAGGCTGGTTCTTTTCATCCTTTACTTCTCCCCTGATGTAATATTGAGCAGTCAGGCTAAAACAAAGGATTAAAAAAAGAGTTGTAAGAAAGAATTTTTGCAACTTGCTTTTATTACATCTTCTGTGAAAATTACATTCATTCAAGATAAGGTATTAAATCGTGAAACGGCAGACGTGAAACGTTAGAGTAAATTTTTCACTTTTGACGTTTCACCTTTCACGCCTCACGTTTCTATTAAACCAGTTGGTAAATCTCTTTTATATTTCTTCCTAATCCATCATAATCTAACCCATAACCCAGTAAAAATTTATTGGGCACACTAAAGCCGAGGTAATCAATTTTAATCGGGTGAATCATTGCATCAGGTTTATGTAAAAGAGCGGCAATTTTTAAAGAGGCTGGATGATGATGATGTATCTGTGGCAAAAAATTTGACAACGTTTTGCCTGTATCAACAATATCTTCAATCACTATTATTTCTCTGCCTACAAGGTCTACATCCAGGCCAATTGCGGTAATAACCTGCCCTGATGATTTTGTTCCTTTGTAAGAAGCAAGTTTAATAAAACAGATTTCGGCATCAATATTTATTTCTTTAAAAAGATCAGCCGCAAACATAAAAGAGCCATTGAGTATGGCTATGAATAAAGGTTTTCTCCCGGCATAATCTTTATTTATCTCCGAAGCAACCCTTTTTACTTCTTCACTAATTTTATCAGCAGAGATGTAAGGTTTAAATTGTTTATCATGAACTTTGATAAGTTCCATATATTATTTTGAGACGATGAGTTGCTGACCAACCTTTAAATTATCATCAGTTAAATTATTCCATTCTTTTAACTGCGCAACGGTAACACCATATTTTTTTGATATAGTATAAAGCCCTTCCTTAGGTTGCACAGCGTATATTTTTACTTTGGTAATTTCAAGCGTTTGTTTTACAGGAACAGTTTGCTCTTTAGTTGCAGATTTTAATTTTAATTTACTTCCTGCAACTATTTTTTCACCTTCTTTCAGCTCATTATACACATACAGATTCTGTAAGCGGATGCCGTTCTTTTGTGCAATATCGTAAAGGCTTTCATTATTTTGAACAATGTAAATATCCTTATCTCCTTCCTTCTGTTTTTTTTCAAGAAAAATAAACTGGTCATCTTCCAGCAATCCATCTTTTTGCAGATCGTTATATTCCAAAAGTTTATTAAGATTTATATTATTTTCTATAGCTATTGCCAGCAACGATCTTCCCTTTGTTTCATAAATGGCTTTACTTCCATTGATGTCAATTTTTTCCTCAGGAGTATTTGAAACAAATTTTACGGGTTGAGTATTTGCAGATCCTTTACTCTTTACTATTTCAGTAAAAGCTTTTTCTTCAGGGTCAGATTGGTATTTTGATGCATCAAAAAAAGGAACATCATTTACAGCCACCATAGTATATTGCTGAAGATTATTTTCTTCAATATTTTTTATAAGAATATCAGGATACCTGGGATTGGTGGCATAGCCCGCTTTTTTTAAACCATACGCCCAGCCTTTATAATCTTTTGGATCAAGCTTAAATAAAAAAGCATAGCGATCGTTGCCGCGTAAATAATTTGAATGATCCCGGTAAGATCCTTCTGCATCTTTGTATGTACGGAAACATTCGCCTATAGCATCGTCGTCATGACTAACACCTTCTGCCGTCCAACTGCTTTTACATTTTATTCCGAAATGGTTATTTGATTTTTTTAAAAGGTCACTATTGCCGTTTTCAGTTTCCAGCAGCCCCTGCGCAAGCGTAATAGCAGCAGGCACTCCCATACGTTTCATTTCACGTATGGCATTTTCTTTATAGGTTTTAATATATTGCTCTGCAGTAATTTTTTGAGAAAAAGCAGAAGAGAAAAAATACAATGAAACAATAAAGCCAAAAACTTTTTTCATATTATACCGGGGGTTAGGGTTTATGGTCTGAATCATGATTTGGGAAGATTAGCAGATTAATAAGATCAATAAATATTAACGCTTAAAATCAACATTTAATATTTATAAGTAATAGAAATAATTCAATCCTATAATCCATTAATCCAACAAATCTTAATTCAGACAATTATAATTTTCTAATCAGCATTAATCCGTCTCTCACGGTGAGCATCACCTGCTCCACTCTTTTATCCTTTGCCACATGCGCATTAAATGCATGAATTGCTTTTGCATTTTTGCCTTTAATATTTTCTTCTAAAACATCGCCGTGAAACAACACATTATCCGCTATTATTAATCCATTTTGTTTTATGTGCGGCAAAGTTAATTCGTAATAATCAATATAGCCTGTTTTATCTGCATCAATAAAAACAATATCCCACTCTTCATCTAATGTTGAAATGATATTTAATGCATTGCCAACGTGTAAAACTATTTTTTTATTATGTAAAGAATTGCTAAAAAAATCCTTTGCTGTTTTTGCATCTTCCTCTCTTAATTCTATTGTATGTAATTGTCCATCCTTTTGTAAACCTTTTGCAAGACACAATGTGCTGTAACCCGTAAAGGTTCCTATCTCTAAAATTTTTTTTGGTTGTAACAGGCAGCTTATTGTTTCTAATATTTTGCCCTGCACATGGCCGCTCAACATTTGCGCATGCAGGTGTTGGTTAGTGTATGCTGCTATCTCTGCCAGCAACACATCTTCTTTTGAAGAAAAGTTTTGTGCGTATTCTTCTGCTCTTTTATTTATCAGTTCCATCGTGCAATAGGGATTTTACTTCGGCGGAAACAGCAACCGGTTTTGAGATAAATAACAAACCCATAAACGTAAGAAACCCATTAATGATAAGCAATTCTAATCCTATCTGGTAGTTTCCAAAAATATCTTTTTGAAACTTATCGAGAAAAAAACAAATTACCGGAGCAAGAACACAAACAACCGGAACAAGTTTGTCAATTACTTTTCTTTTGGTAAGTATTCCAAAAGAAAATAAACCCAGCAATGGGCCATAGGTATAGGCAGCCACCTTTAGAATTACACCAATCATACTCGGATCATTTACCCATTTAAATATCATAACAAATACAAGAAATATAAAGGCAACCGTAAGATGAATTCTTTGTCTTACTTTTTTCTTTTCCGGCTCAGTCCAGTCCTCTCTTCTTTTCATACCAAGAATATCAATACAAAAGGATGATGTTAATGCCGTGATCGCTCCATCAGCGCTGGGAAACAAAGCAGAGATCAATGCTATAATAAAGATCACAGAGATCAATGGTGGCATATGATGCAGTGCGATCTCGGGGAATAATTTATCGCCTGTTACAGTTACATTTTGTTCACCGGCGTAGAGATATAAAAGACCTCCTAAAAATAAAAAAAGCATTAGCACAATAGCAAGTATCACAGAAAGGGTAAGAACATTTTTTTTAGAATTCCCTAACGTTTTTACTGAAAGATTTTTTTGCATCATTTCCTGGTCCATACCGGTCATAGTAATGGTAATAAATGCACCAGCTACAATTTGTTTTACAAAAAATAATTTACTGTTAATATCAGTGAAAAATATTTTGCTGTAACCTTTTTCTCTCATCTGCCCAAGGCTGTCAGTAAAGCTTAATCCCATTTTATTTAAAATAAAAACAACGCAAATTATTAACCCTGCAAGCATACATGTTGTTTGTAAAGTATCTGTCCACACTATTGTTTTTACGCCACCCTTGTAAGTGTATAATAATATCATGATTAAAATAATAACCGTTGTTAGCCAAAATGGAACATGAAAAGATTCCAGGATTGAGTATTGCAATATTTCCACCACCAGGTATAGCCTCGCAGTTGCCCCTAATGTTCTGGATAGAATAAAAAATGCAGAACCGGTTTTGTAAGATCTGAATCCAAACCTTGTACTTAAATAATTATAAATGGAAGTAACATTAAGCCTGTAATATATCGGGAGCAATACATAAGCAATTACTGCATACCCTATCAAATAACCGATCGTTATCTGGAAGTATGCGAATGATTCTTTTCCTACAGCGCCAGGCACACTTACAAACGTAACGCCGCTTAGTGAAGTACCTATCATTCCGAATGCAACAAGCATCCAGTTAGAGCTTCTGTTACCAATAAAAAAACTTTCATTATTTGAATTACGGGAAGTGCGGTTGGCTACAATAAGAAGGATAACAAAATAACCGATCACAAAAGAGAACAGCATTAATGGAGACATATTATCTAATTACTTTTGAATACTATATTGGATAAAAAAACAAGATAAATAAAATTATGTCAATTAAATCTTTAGCCGTTTTTTGCGGATCAAAAAGCGGTGTTAATCCTTTGTATGTTCAGCATGCAAAACAACTCGGGTATATTCTTGCACAAAAAAATATTACGCTTGTGTATGGCGGAAGTACAAAAGGAATTATGGGTGCGGTTGCCAATGCAGCGCTTGAAAAAAATGGAAAAGTAATTGGTGTAATGCCAAAGGTTTTGGTTGAATGGGAACATCAGCATCTTGGATTAACAGAACTACATGAAGTTGCAGATATGCATGTACGCAAAGCATTGCTGTACGAAAAGTGTGATGCCGCACTGATCTTACCCGGCGGCTATGGAACACTTGATGAATTTTTTGAAATGCTTACATGGAACCAGTTAAGTATTCATGATAAAAAAATATTTGTGTTAAACAGTGATGGATTTTATGATCATCTTATTGCCCACATGAAAAAACTGGAAGAAGAAAAATTTTTATACGATACGGTTGTGGAGAGGATGACGATAATTAATGAACCGAAAGAGTTGGAAATGTATTTATAGAATGTTTGGTAAATTACAATTCACAAAAATAATATTATGACAAATGCAGACACGATAAAATTAAAAAATGTCGATAGTCTCGACATAGATGATGTTTTAAGAAAAGTTGAAAAGTCATTTCAAATTCATTTTGGAAAAGAAGAGCTTAAAGATGTAAAAACATTTGGTGAACTCTGTGATATAATAGTAGATAAAATTGAATTGGAAAATGTAGAAGATTGTACGACACAACAAGCATTTTATAAGCTTCGTAATGCCATATGTGAAACACAGCGTATAAATCATGACTCGATAAACATTGACACAGATTTAAAAACTATATTTCCAAGATACCTTCGAAGAAAAAAGATAAAGGAAGTAGAAAATTATTTAGGCTTTTCATTTAAAATACTTAGACCTAAGCATTGGGTAACATTCAGTTTTGTCTTAATTTTTCTTACTTCACTTATCGGACTTTATTTCAATTGGCAACTCGGTCTAATTGGAATTATGTTTATGATTGTAGGTAATAAAGTCGCTAATAAGGTTGCAAAAGAAATCAACTTAAAAACAGTTGGAGAGCTAACAGAAAAAATATCAAGAGAAAACTACTTAAATTCCAGAAGGAATGCAGCAACGGTAAATAGAAAAGAAGTTGTTGATAAAATTCGAAATTTATTTATTCATGATCTGTATTTGAGTTCTTCTGTATTAACAAGAGAAGCAACGTTTATATAAATCCTAATACTTCCTTTGCGTTTTTCAAAAATCTAAAATTCTCTAAACTTAATAAAAAATTATGTCCGACATAAGCGAAACAATACAACAACCAATTGAAGAAGCAGGCAAAAGTAAGATCAATTCTATGGTCGCACTGCTGGTAGCCATAACCGCAACATTTATGGCGCTGTGCAATGTTAAGGATGGCAATATTGTACAGGCAATGTCCCAGGCGCAGGCTCATGCAATTGATGCCTGGTCTTATTTCCAGGCAAAAAGTACAAAACAGGCTATTGCAGAAAATTCAGTTGAACTATTAAAATTGCAAAACACTCCGGAAAGCAATGAGATAATAAAAAAATATGAAGAGAAAATTTCCCGTTATGAAAAAGAAAAGACAGAAATAAAAGCCCAGGCAGAAGGTTATCAAAAAGAATATGATGACACAAATCTTTTTGATGATCAATTTGACATGACCGAAGCATTGCTAACTATTTCAATTGCTATGTTAGGCATTAGTTCTCTCACACAAAAGAAATGGCTTCTTTATTTTGCCGCTACAGTAAGTTTGGTCGGGATCATTTTAGGCTTAACTGCTTTTATGAAAATTAGCCTGCATTCAGACTTCATGTCAAAAATATTAGGCTGAACTTACGTGGAACAAGTCAGACAGACTAAAAAAAATAAAATAACTATTCGTTACTTTAGGTTGTGTTACTAAAACTAAATATTATGCTATTCAACTTATTTCCAGCCGGGGTCTTCACCGCAAAAAACTTTTGAATTACATAATTGCTTCTGTGGCACCCCGGCATGTAATAGTCTATAAATGCAGTTTAATATAGATTGTGATGAACCTAATTCTTTTCAACAACAGGGTTTCCTGGAAATTATTTTTAAGTTTAGTATTTAAAAGAAGACCCCGTTGGGCAATGTCATTAAGTTAAGAATATACGATACAAAACCAAGAAGGTTTTTTTCACGATTTTAAATTGAGAAAGAATTATAAAACCTTCTTGGTTTATGTTAACTTAATGACATTACACAACGCTACAGGAATTGGAGAACAATTAATAAAAAAGATAAAATAACTTATTCGTTACTTTAGGCTGTATTACTAAAACTAAATTTTATGTTATTCAACAGACATCAGCATTGTGTTCTCTCTTTGTTATTTGTATTGTTTACAGGGATATTGAATGCGCAACAAATTGATGAACCCTATAATCAAAAAATAAAAGAGTACACAACTGACAAAAGATTTCTTCCTTCTTCTGTTCTTAATCTTGTTACTGATCCACAAATTCCTTCTCCACAAAAATTTTTTGGAACTATCATCGGTGCACCGGGAGTAATGCACCACACCACAGAGATATATAATTATTATAAAAAACTGGCAGCGTCTTCATCACTGATATCTATTCGCCAGGTTGGTACAACAGAAGAAGGACGTGCCATAAACCTGGTGATGATAGGGAATGAAGACGCAATGAAACGGCCGGAGTTTTTCAAAAATCAATTAGCGCTTTTGGCTGATCCAAGGAAGGTGGGCACAGCAGATATGAACCCGATCATAAACAATGCAAAACCCGTTTTTTATTTGAACGGAGGATTGCACTCAACAGAAATGGGCTCGCCTGAAATGCTTATGGAACTGGCATACCGCCTTATCACAGACAATACAGATGATATTAAAAAAATCCGTGAAAATATAATTGTCATCATCAACCCGGTCTCAGAGCCTGATGGCCGTGATAAACAGGTTGACTGGTACTACCGCTATTCAAAAGCAAGAACAAATTTTGATGATGGCTTTCGTTATTCACCACCCTACTGGGGCAAATATGTATTTCACGATAACAACCGCGATGGCATACAGGTGTCGCAACAACTTACAAAAACAATATTCAATATTTATTACGATTGGCACCCAACAGTTATGCTCGATTTGCATGAATCAGTGCCTTTAATTTATATGTCAACAGGTACCGGCCCTTACAACGAAACCATTGACCCGATAACAATTGGCGAATGGCAGATTATGGCTAACCATGATATTACTGCATTGGCTGCCCAGGGTTTACCCGGTGCATTTACATGGGCCTTCTATGACGGCTGGTATCCCGGCTATGGCATTTGGGTTGCCAATAATCACAACTCTATTGGCCGCTTTTATGAAACCTTCGGCAACGCCGGTGCAAATACATACCTGCGTGATCTTTCTGATATGAAGTATGCCGGTGATGCAGCTACCAATAAAGAATGGTACCGTCCCGATCCTGCAACACAATTGGTGAACTGGTCATCACGCAATAACATCAACTACATGGAAGCGGGTGTACTTGCTTCGCTTTCTTACACATCAGATAATGCAAAAGTTTTGTTGCGCAATTTTTATCAAAAAGGATTGAACAATATTAGAAGAGGAAAAGAAGATAAGCTGCGTGCATTTGTTATTCCTGCTGAACAACATGATCCTGCAATGGCTGCTTATCTCATTAATCAATTACGTAAACAGAATATCGAAATACATTATGTTGATTCAGGGAAAAATAAAATTACCTATGTGGTATTGCTGGATCAGCCATACCGGAATTTGGCTGTATCACTATTGACAAAACAGAATTTTTCTAAAGATGCCAAGTTCCCTCCTTATGATGACATAGCATGGACTCTCGGTTATTTATATGGGGTGGATGTGCGGGCAGAAGATAGTGTAAAGTATTCCAAAGCCAGTCTTAAACTATTAACTGATGATGTAAAATATGAAGGGCAAATAAAAGGCGCTGGTTCAAACTATATGCTCAATTATAAAGCACAAAATTTTTTATTGCCTGCATTGTATTGGTTACAATCAGAAAATAAAAATGTAACTGTAACAGTACTGGATGCAAAAATAAATGTTGACGGAACAAAAGATAGTGTAGCAGCGGGGTCTGTTTTATTTATAGGAATTACGGAAGAATTGGCAAAGAAATTATCACAAAAATTTGGGCTTGATCTACAGGCAACTAAAAATATTTCTTCCGCAAAACAACACACTGTAAACTTACCCAGGGTTGCTATTTACCATACCTGGTATAGCACACAGGATGAAGGCTGGGCAAGATATACTTTTGAACAGATGGGAATACCCTTTACTTCTATCAATAAAGATGATTTGAAAATTGGAGGATTGCGAAAAAAATTTGATGTGATATTGGTTCCACGAACTGGTGGTTCAGTGAGCGACTTTATCAATGAGATAGACAGCAAATTCGGTCCTATGCCTTATACCAAAACGGCAGCGTTTCCATCACATGGTTTTCCTGATTCTACAAATGACATGACCGGAGGTCCCGGCTTTGCAGGTATGGCGCAGTTGAGCCAATTTGCAGAAGAAGGCGGTGTGATAATCAGTCTTGACAATTCATCGCAGATACTTGCAAATGCCGGCATTATCAGGGATCTGCAAACTGCAGATGCACCAGGACTTTTTCATCCCGGTTCAATTGTGAATGTAAAAGTGCGAAAATCAGACAATCCTGTAGTGTATGGATTTCCGGAAGTCTTCCCAATTTTCAGAGGTAATGCACCCTTGCTGCAGGTTGCAAAATATAACCGTGATATGATGCTGCTTCAATATGGAACAAAGCCACTTAAAGATGAAGAAAAATATACCGGACCTATCCTCGGCATGCCTGAAAAAAAAGAAATTGTTGCTGATACGAAAGACACTCCAAAAAAAGAAATTCTTTATGTTCTTTCAGGGATGGTGCGAAATGAACAGACTATCATTGGTCATGGGGCCATCTTTAATGTGCCTGTGGGTTTGGGAAGAGTGATTGCATTTACTTTTGATCCGCTCCATCGTTTTCTTAATTTACATGATGCACCCTTAGTTTGGAATGTTTTGATCAACTGGGATCATTTGAAAAATTAATAATATTAATCTTATCAAAAAACTATTTTCTTTTGCCCCTGTTCAAACCAATATTTATTCCGGCTCTTATTATTGGAAGTAAATTTCCATAACCATCTACATAAGGAGAGTTTATATTTTTTACTACATCTACCAGGATGCTCAGGTAAGTAAAAGAATTTTTATCAGAGCGTGAAGTGGTGTACCCGCCGCCTACCAATAAACTCGGGGCATGAAGGGTTGTTTTGAAACTGCCAGTACCGGAATTATAAGGGATAAATTTTTGAGCAATAAAATTATACTCCGGCTGCGCCTGGATAAAAAGAAAATGGACAGGGAATATTCTTGTGAAAACCCCGAGGCCGTAAACAGTTGTTCTGTATTTATTGTTATAACCATCCCGCTGGCTTTGGTATTCAAAATTTACAACACCCGCAAAGTCTATCCATTTAGCAGCAGTGTATCCATAATGCGGATGCAGGCCTGCATTAAAAGAGCCGTTACCAACACCTAAAGAAACGCTTCCGCCAATAAACCAATTGGTGGGGTCGTAACCTTTTTGTTTTTCACTTTCATCCTGCGCATGAAGAGAGGCTGTAAGCAACAAGCTGCAAGCTGCAAGCATAATAGATTTGAATGTTTTCATAACGGTTTTTTAAAAATAAAACTATATACCAGATGCTGAAATGATGAAGATAGTTGGCACGCCACTGGTCACTGACAATTCATTACTCAATCAAAAATCTTTCCTGCATTTAAAATATTATTCGGATCAAAAACTTTTTTTATTCCTCTCATTAATTGTAGTTGTGTTTTATCAAATACAATATCCATAAAACTTTTTTGTACCAAACCTATTCCATGTTCGCCACTTAAAGTACCACCCAGTTTTTTTACCAGCGTAAATAATGCCCTGAGAGATTGTATTATCTCCGGATCATCCTGGCTGTTTTCTGTGCCTTCTTTTTTTATACGTATGTGTAAATTTCCATCACCTGCATGTCCGTAGCAAACAGATTCAAACCCAAATTGTTTTCCCAGTTCTTTTACTCCATTCACTAATGCAGGCAGCTCAGCCCTTGGTACCACTGTATCTTCTTCAATTGTATACCCATCAATTTTTGCTGCTTCTGCTACCCTTCTTCTCAATTTCCATAGTTCTGCCTTCTGTGTTGCGTTATCAGCAAAATAAATTTCGCCGCAATCATACAGGTTCAGTAATTCGCTGATAGCCTCCATATCCTGCATTAATGTTTCCAAGTGATTTCCATCCACTTCAATTATTAAATGTGCAGCAGTACCTTCTGTTACAGGGATAGCAGTGCTGTCAACAAATTTGCTAACAATTGAAAGCGCATCAATTTCCATTAACTCTAATCCGCTTGGCGTATATCCTGCTCTAAAAATGGCACTCACTGCTTCACTTGCTTTTTCCAAACTTCTAAATGGTACCAGCATCAGCAGATCGTACATTGGTAAAGGAATTAACCGCAAAACAATTTTTGTAATGATGCCCAATGTGCCTTCACTACCTGTTATCAACTGTGTTAAATTATAACCGGTAGAATTTTTTAAAACATTTGCACCGGTCCAGATAATTTCACCGGTCGGTAAAACAACTTCCAGATTAATAACATAATCTTTTACCACGCCATATTTTACTGCCTTTGGTCCACCACTGTTCTCTGCAACATTACCACCGATAAAACAGGAACCACGGCTGCTTGGATCAGGTGGATAGAACAATCCTTTTTCTTTTACTTCGTTTTGCAATACTTCTGTTATCACTCCCGGCTCTGTAGTTACCTGTAAATTTCTCTCATCAATATTTAATATTGAATTCATTCGCTCTGTAGAAATTAATACGCCGCCTAAATGCGGTAAAGCGCCGCCGCTAAGCCCTGTGCCGGCTCCCCGTGGTGTAACAGGTATTTTATATTGATTGCATATTTTAAATATTTCACTAATCTCTTCAACAGTGCGTGGTTTTATTACAACTTCAGGCAGGTAATGAAGATTTTCGGTTTCGTCATGAGAATATTTATAAAGATTTTCTTCATCAACAAAAACAAATTGCTCACCCACAATAGTTTTAAAAGTTTTAATATGCTGCAGGTTTAATGAGGGCTTTGTACTTACTTCCATTACATAAAATTATAGCTATGGATTAAAATTAATCAT
>JANXQO010000188.1 GCA_025353485.1 Chitinophagales bacterium | reverse complement strand
GTTGTAAGCGGCACCACCGGCTGGCTTAATAATTTTGATAAGGTTAAAGAGATTTGCCTTGAGGAAAATGGTTCATTTCTATACGCAAGTAATTTTAGTATTGGTGTAAATATTTTTTTTGAGCTAAATAAAAAGCTGGCAACATTAATGAGTAAACAGGATTATAATATAATAATAGAAGAAACCCATCATACACAAAAAAAAGATGCGCCAAGTGGTACCGCAATTACAATTGCTGAACAGATATTAAAACAATCATCACATAAAAAACAATGGGTAAATCATAATAGCCAAAAAGATGAAGAGTTATCTATCATCAGCAAACGTATTGATCCAGTTCCAGGAACGCACGCTGTAAAGTATTCATCAGACGTAGATGATATTGAAATAATTCATACAGCGCATAACCGCAAGGGTTTTGCTTCGGGAGCTGTGCTTGCAGCAGAATTTCTAAAAGATAAAAAAGGAATATTTAATATGAAAGATGTTTTGGGTATTTAAACTCAACATCTAAAAAAAATATTATTTACCAAAAGTATAGGCAGCACGAATACCAACAGAGCTTGAATTTATCGCTGATTTTGACTGCCCAACGTATTTAAGTAAAGCTGTAAAATTTCTGCTTAGCCTATAGCCAATTCCGGGAGAGTAAGTAAAAGCACTACCTTCACCATTTGTAAAAAATGTAACCCCCAACTGGGCTGAACCAAACACAGCAGGAGAAAAATTTAATTCTACGCCACCCAAAACCGGGACATATCCCTGGTTGCCCTTTCCATAAGTAGTCTTTAAAAAATAGTTTATATACCCAGCATACAAAGTGAGAGCTGTGTTATTTGCTACTGCAAAATTTCCCTGACCTGAAGCTCCAATGCCAAATGAATAAACATCGCCAAAAAGCCCTACTGGCAAAGATAATTCGGCTCCAAGGCTAAAGGAATTATTAGTAGACGATTTATTATTCTGGGCACAAACTGAATTTAATGTGAATAGTATTACTATACAAATTAAAAATAATTTTTTCATCCTCATATTATTATGCAAAAATACTGTAACAAATTAATTTGATTTGATGAATTTTGAAATATTAAAACCGGTATAGAGTTTTTTTAAATTTTTAATAAATAAAAAAGGGTTCATTTCTGAAACCTTAAAATATTTTTAAAAAGTATTTTTTTAGAAATTGTAAGCTAAGCGGGCAACAATTGCACTAATAGTAGCTCCATTTCTACTTAACCCTAAATATTTTGCGGCAATATCAAAATTCTTACTAACCACATAACCTAAACTTGGAGCGTAAGTAAATGCACCAGTTCCTCCGCTTGCTGTGGAAGGAGAATAACCCAATTGGGCATGTCCGTACAAATTTGGAGATAAATTAAATTTTACCCCTGTTAACAATGGAATATAACTTGAATGGCCATTGTTTGTATATGTTGTACCACCTACAACAACAGAAGTCGAATAACCAAAACTCTCGTATCCTGCACTTGCAGTAATTTTTAATCCTGTGGTAGCCGGGAAATCTGCCTGGATATCCGCACCAACAGCTAGTTTACCATAAGTATATGTACCCACTCCTATATTTCCTGCCAGGCTGAAAGCGGTTTTGCCCTGTGCATTTACTGTTGCCGCTGTTATAATAATTGCAGCTACAGCTAATAATAATTTTTTCATTTTACTTTTTTTTGGTTAATAATAATTTTATGAGTTTATAAATTGGACACAAGCTTATTGCATCCGTGGAATTACTGAATAACCATTAGAAAAAATCATGCCGCATTCATAAAAATTATATATACTTATTGGGAAATAAAAATGTTCAGAGGAAAATTCAACATTAAAAATTAAATATTATTCAACATTTCCTTTGCCATGGTAGCTAAATTAAATTCCTCTTTCCATCCCCAATCCTTTCTGGCTACGCTATCATCAACACTTTGGGGCCAGCTATCAGCAATTGCCTGCCTGTAGTCCGGTTGATATGTAATTGTAAACTCAGGAATATGCTTTTTTATTTCTGTAGCTATTTCATTTGGCGAAAAATTTATTGCTGAAACATTATAAGATGTTCTTACAGAAATTTTTTCAGCATCTGCCTGCATTAATTCTATTGTTGCCCTTATCGCATCCGGAATATACATCATGGGCAAATAAGTATCTTCTCTTAAAAAACAATTGTATTTTTTTTCTTCACGGGCTGCGTAAAAAATTTCAATTGCATAATCTGTTGTTCCGCCGCCGGGTGAACTTTTGTAGCTGATAAGGCCAGGGTAACGCATGCTTCTTACATCTACTGCATACCGGTGAAAATAATAATTGCACCAGAATTCTCCTGCATATTTACTAATGCCATACACTGTTACGGGTTCAATAACTGTTTGCTGGGGACAATTCTTTTTAGGTGATGTAGGGCCGAAAACCGCTATGCTGCTGGGCCAAAATATCCTGGTTAACTTTTCCTCTTTAGCAATGTCTAAAACGTTTAACAGGCTTTGCATATTTAAGTGCCATGCAAGATTTGGATTTTTTTCTCCCGTAGCGGATAAGATGGCTGCCAGCAAATAAATTTGAGTAATGCCCTGCCTGATAACCTGAACATGCAGCATTTCTTTATTCATAACATCAAGGCTTACATACGGCCCTGTACCTTTTATCAGTTCGTTCTCTTCTCTGAGATCTGCTGCAATAACATTAGTGCCGCCGTAAAGTCTTCTTAATTCCAAAGTAAGCTCAACTCCAATTTGCCCGCATGCGCCGATCACTAAAATTTTTTCTTTACTCATAATTTTATAAGTAAATGTAAATGTAAATCCGATAGCCATCGGATGAAAATAGTAGTTTTGATGATGGAAAATTATTTACAGGAACTTTTTACCCGGCAGCAATATGATAAAACTAATTTTTTTCTTATTGCAGGCCCATGCGTTGTTGAAGGAGAAGAAATGGTAATTGAAATAGCTGAAACAGTTATGGCCATTTGCAAAAAGTATCAGGTTCCTTACATTTTTAAAGCCTCTTATAAAAAAGCCAACAGAACAAGTGCTTCATCTTTTACAGGAATTGGAGATAAAGAGGCAATGGAAATAATTAAAAGAACAGGAGAAAAATTTTCTATCCCAACCATTACTGATATTCATACTGCGGCAGAAGCAGCTATGGCAGCAGGCTATGCAGATATTTTACAGATACCGGCTTTTTTATGCAGGCAAACAGAATTACTTCTTGCTGCTGCAGAAACAGGTAAAATCATCAATGTAAAAAAAGGACAATTTTTAAATGGCGAAGCAATGAAGTTTGTGGTTGAAAAAATTAATGCTGCAGGTAATAAAAAAGTTATGCTTACAGAAAGAGGAAATAGTTTTGGCTATCATGATCTTGTTGTTGATTATAGAAATATACCTGCAATGAAATTGAATAATGTGCCCGTAATTATGGATTGTACTCATTCTTTGCAACAGCCCAATCAAAGTAGCGGTATAACCGGCGGCAACCCTGAACTTATTGAAACCATTGCCAAAGCTGCAATTGCAACCGGCGTTGATGGCCTGTTTATAGAAACACATCCTAAACCATCCATTGCAAAAAGTGATGGCGCTAATATGTTACCATTACATCTGTTGGAAAACTTAATTGAAAAACTTGTTAGAGTTAGAAAGGCAATAACCTGAACCCTTATTTTGTTCAGCCAAACAATTTGCTTGGGAGCTTTTTAAATTCTTTTTTAAATGCCGTAGCAAAGTTGCTTAAGTTGGAATAACCAAGCTTTGAACCGATTTCTTTAATAGAATATTTTTTAGACAGTAATAAAATCTTAGCCCTGTGCATACGGCTTTTTTGAAAGTATTCATATAAATTATTTCCGTATAATTTTTTAAACTTATTTTTTAGTGTTGTTGTACTCATTGCAGCCACCCGGGAAAGAAATGAAATAGGCGGAGGCGGCGAAGAAAAATCTTTTACCAGGTAAGATTCAACTTCCATCAGCCTTTTAACTTCATCCTGCGATATTTTTATTTTGTCATCAGCGGATAAAGGATTTACCATCTGATATAATTGGGTAAGAAATTTTTCTACCATCATCATTATCCTGTTCTCTAAAATTGATCTTTTCATAATGTCATCCCCCCCTTCCATCACTTCATTAAATAATGCCCGGTACTCAACATCAAATGGAGCAAAATTATAAGAGGCTGTTTTTAACTGTAAATATTTTTCCAGCACTTTATCCATGGTTGCAATATCCAGGTATTGCTTTAGCCACTCACGGGTAATTAAAACATTTATACTTTTTATAATTGTATTTTTTGAAGCCTGGTAGGCAAAATCATATAGAGAGCTTGTGAGCATAACCGAAGCCCTGTTTTGCTTTTCTTCCCAAATGTAATCATTATCAATTTTTACCATTAATGTTTCAGGTATATCCATTTCGTCAAAGCGAAGAATATAAAATTCTTCGTCAGTACGCAGTCGCTGAATATACATATCGGTGTTTAATGTATAGTCTGATAACATACACTGCAGGCCATTTGCAAGTACCAAATATTTAAAATAGCCACTGGCAATATTTTCGGGAATGATAAGCGTATCATCCTTAATTTTTGCATTCATTTGCTGTGCCATGTTGGCCAGCAACTTTGTATAATCAGTATAGCTATAATCAATGGTTACCATCAAAAAAAAGAAAAAAATTACGTTTCAAAGATAAACCTAAATGGTTAAAAATATTAAATTGATACTATCAAAGCAAACTTTTTGGCGATATATCAAATTGTTTTTTAAAAGCCAGTACAAAGTTTGAAAGATTTGTATATCCTAATTTTTCACTCACTTCTTTAACTGAAAAATTTCCGGTGCTCAATAATTCATGCGCTTTTTGCATACGCTGATTTTGGTAGTAATTGTAAATGCTTGTTCCATACACTTCCTTAAAAACATGTGACAGTTTTACTTTTGTAAGTATTACTTTTTTTGCCAGTTCTGTAATATTGGGCGGCGATTTGCGGGGGGAATTTAATATTGACTCAACCTTTTTTAATTTTACAACATCATCTGCAGTTATCCTGTATTTCCCTTTAGGCTTTAGCATCTCCTCATGCATTTTAGTAAAGAACTGTTCTATCAATAATGATATCCTGTTGTTATAATAAATATTTTGCAGGGGATCATCATCATTTATTATCCAGAGTTCATTTATTATCCTGCGATATTCTTCATTTAATTTTTTCTTTTCTGCCTCATCTGATTTTACAGGAATGTATTTTTCAAATAATGACATTTTTTCACGCAGGCCAATATAATTTGAAAGCCATTCTTTACTGAATAATATTTTTACATATTGAACAGATGATTTTTTTTTCACCACTTCCCAATGTTTAAAAGAAGCGCCTGTTAATCGTACAAAAGAATTAATATTTCCGGATTCCTGATATTTCTCATCAGTGATTTCTGTTTCATCAAAATTTAAAACATAATCTCCCTGGCTTGTATTGCCGCTTTTAACCTGTATATCTCTATGCAAATTAATTTTTATCATTAAGGCCTGCAAACCATTTGGCAGCAGTATTATTTTTATAATACCTTCTCCAATATCCCGTGGAATAGTTATAAGATTATTCTCCACCTTAGCTTTTAATTGCCGGGCTAAATTCTTTAATAAAGTTTGATAATTATTATGAGATAAATTAAATACAACCACAAGCGATCTCGTTAAAAAAAGAATTAAAGATATTTGAGGGGATTACGCCTGGAACTTTGAATATAATTTTTAACATTCATCCAAAAAGCGATAAATAAATAAAATATTACAGGCGAGCCAAAAGTTAAAAAGGAAATATAAATAAAATACCTTCTTATTACAGAGGTGGCAATACCCATTTTTTCTCCAATTGCAGCACATACGCCAAACACATGCCACTCAATAAAATTCCTGATTTTATTCATACTGCAAATTTAAAAATTTTATTTTTTGTAACAAGGGTTTTAATAAAACTTAAGTTTATTTCGTAAATCGATTTTTGTAAATTTGCATTCATAAATTTTGATACTTCAAATTAACTAAAAGTTTGAACAGTTCCTTTTCTATCCTGTTATATTTAAAATAGTAAGCCATGGCATTTGATATTGAAATGATAAAGAAAGTGTATTCCAATATGGGAGCAAAAGTTTTAGCAGCACGCAAAGCAGTTAAAAAACCATTAACCCTGACTGAAAAAATTTTATACACCCATCTTTGGCAAGGCGATGCTACAGAGACTTTTGAAAGAGGAAAAAGTTATGTTGATTTTGCTCCTGATAGAGTAGCTATGCAGGATGCTACGGCTCAAATGGCTTTGTTACAATTTATGCAGGCTGGCAGAATAACGGTTGCCGTTCCCTCTACGGTTCATTGCGATCATTTGATACAGGCAGAAGTGGGCGCCACTGCTGATCTTGCCAAAGCAAAAGATCAGAATAAAGAAGTGTATGATTTTCTTGCATCCGTTTCTAATAAATATGGAATTGGTTTTTGGAAACCCGGAGCCGGTATCATTCACCAGGTAGTATTGGAAAATTATGCATTTCCCGGGGGCATGATGATAGGTACAGATTCTCATACAGTGAATGCAGGCGGCCTGGGAATTATTGCCATTGGCGTTGGCGGCGCTGATGCATGTGATGTTATGGCGGGTTTGCCATGGGAATTAAAATTTCCTAAACTGATAGGTGTTAAACTCACAGGAAAACTAAATGGATGGACAGCATCTAAAGATATTATTTTAAAAGTTGCAGGCATACTTACTGTAAAAGGTGGCACCGGTGCCATATTGGAATACTTTGGAGAAGGAGCAAAATCGCTTTCCTGCACAGGCAAAGGAACCATCTGTAACATGGGTGCTGAAATTGGAGCAACCACATCTATCTTCGGTTACGATGAAAAAATGGCAGAATATCTTAGAGGTACAGGACGGGCTGATGTTGCTATAGCGGCTGATGAAGTTGCGCAACATCTAACAGGCGATGAAGAGGTATATGCTGATCCATCTTTATATTTTGACCAGGTTATTGAAATAGATTTATCCGAATTAGAACCACATATCAATGGACCATTTACACCTGATCTTGCATGGCCTATTTCAAAATTCGCAGATGCTGTAAAAGAAAATGGCTGGCCGGAAGAACTGGAAGTTGGGTTAATAGGATCATGCACCAACTCTTCTTATGAAGATATTACAAGAGCAGCATCCATTGCAAAACAGGCTACAGATAATGGATTACTGGCAAAGTCAGAATTTACCATCACTCCAGGTTCTGAACAGGTTAGATATACAGTTGACCGTGATGGATACTTAGGCATTTTTGAAAAAATGGGTGGTATGGTCTTAGCAAATGCCTGCGGCCCCTGCATAGGGCAATGGGCACGTCATTCTACTGATCCAAATCGAAAAAATTCAATCTTAACTTCTTATAACCGCAACTTTGCCAAGAGGAACGATGGTAATCCAAACACACATGCTTTTGTTGCATCACCGGAAATAACCACTGCGCTGGCAATTGCAGGTTCTCTTACATTTAATCCCCTTACCGATTATTTAACTAACGATAAAGGAAAAAAAATAAAATTTAAAGAACCGGAAGGAATTGAAATGCCGATAAAAGGTTTCGCCGTAGAGGATGCAGGGTTTCAACAGCCGGCAGCAGATGGAAGCAAGGTGGACGTAAAAGTTTCTCCTGAGAGTGATCGTCTTCAACTGTTAGATCCCTTTGCTGCATGGGAAGGAACCGATCTTAAAGATCTGCGTTTATTGATAAAAGCAAAAGGCAAGTGTACAACCGACCATATTTCTATGGCAGGACCATGGTTAAAATACAGAGGACATTTAGATAACATCAGCAATAATCTTTTGATAGGCGCTGTAAATTATTTTAATGAAAAAACAAATCTTGTAAAGAACCAACTCACTGGCGAATACGGAGCTTTGCCTGATACACAAAGAGCATACAAAGCTGCCGGAGTAGGTTCTATAATTGTAGGAGATGAAAATTATGGGGAAGGCTCATCAAGAGAACATGCTGCCATGGAGCCACGGCATTTGGGTGTAAGAGCTGTGCTGGTAAAATCCTTTGCAAGAATACATGAAACCAATTTGAAGAAGCAGGGAATGCTGGGAATTACTTTTGTAAACAAAGAGGATTATGATAAGATTTTAGAAGATGACCTTATTGATATTGATGGATTATTAGCATTTGATGTAAACAAACCACTCATCGTTCATCTTCACCATAAAGATGGTACACAGGATACATTTTTGGTAAATCATACTTATAATGAGCAGCAGATAGAATGGTTTAAAGCAGGTGGCGCTTTAAATATTATAAGAAGAGAATTTGAAAAATCGAAACAAAAATAAAATGCATTATCCCGTTATTGAATACTGACAGTTATAAAAGAACTATAAACATGAGTTGATGGAAGAATATAAATTTGATCGCACTGCGTTTTAGGCATCTACTGTTGAGGAAGCCGATCAGGATATGAGAAATAATAAAAATCTTACTCCGAAGCAAAGATTGAAAATCGCAATGTATCTTATTAGCTCAGCATACAATTTTAATTTAAATGATCCTCCAAAAATGGATAAAAGTATTTTCTCCGCAGGACATTTGGGTATCTCTTATCAAAAAAAAGCCGGGCAACTAAAAAGAAGCCCGGGTACTAATCAAAAATCTTAACCATTTATCTTAACACTGAGAAACTATATAATAGACGATCATTGTTTTTTGTTGGTTGCAGTACCCTTTGTATTTAAAATTTTATTAACAAAAAATGTATAGATAGAAAAGCAAAGTATTTATATTTTCCTTCTCCACTTGTGGAGAAGGGTTGGGGATGAGGTACAATAAAAAGGGGCCGGATAAAAATCCACCCCTGTTATAATCCAATATCCTATGAAAAACCGAGTTGTCCCGAACCTGCGGGAATATCTTATTTAGTTTTTACCATAAAGATTTAAATGTCTTTTCAAATTGGGGAAAATTCATTGTCTTATACGCTCCTTCACCAAAATATTTTAATATCGGTTCCAACTCTTTCGGCTCTAAATAGCCGGCAACAGGGATTGGCGCTGAATTTTCATCAGCAATGATCACTGTCGTAGGAAAAGAAGCCCTTCCGTAAGAAAGAAACAATGCAAAATCATTTATCTGGTATTTAGTATTGTACTTGTATGTTTTATCCTTCCAATTCACAATATCTTTTGTTTCTGCGTTAACCTTTGCTGAATAAAAATGCTCATTTATATAGTCAATTACCTTGCTGTTAGTGTAGGTTTTTTTATCCATCACTTTGCACCAATAGCACCAGTCAGTATAAAGATCAATAAGTATTGGTTTGCTTTGCTCTTTTAACTTTATTGATACTTCATCCATCTTTAGCCATTGAATTTTTTCATCCCTTCCTGTTTTAAGAGTGGCAGAACAAAAAATTATCAAACAAAAGAATAAAGCAGGTTTTAGTTTTTGCATATCTTGTAACTATTAAACGTATTTGTTGTTAATTTATTGAGTACTCAAATTAAATTATTCTCTGGTGATACTTAAATCCATAAACTTAAAAGATGCATAAAATTGTTTTAGCAATTACCGGGGCAAGTGGATCTGTTTATGCAAAACTATTGCTGGATAAATTATTGGCAATTAAAGAACAATGGGCTGAGCTAAGTGTGGTAATGACAGAAAATGCAAAATTGGTTTGGAAGACAGAATTGGATAATCATCCCGATAGCTATCGGGATAGTAAGTACGAGGTAAAATTTTATTCGCAACAGGATTTTTTTGCACCCTTTGCATCCGGATCGGGAAATTATGATACGATGATAATTGCCCCATGCAGCATGGGTACCTTAGGCAGAATTGCATCGGGTGTTTCCAACGACCTTATCACAAGATCTGCAGATGTTATTTTAAAAGAAAGAAGAAAATTAATTTGCGTAATAAGAGATACTCCATATAATATTATTCATATCCGCAACATGGAAACAGTAACTCTTGCAGGAGGAATTATTTGTCCTGCTACTCCATCCTTTTACAGCAAACCCAAAACTATTGAAGAAGCAGCAGCAACAGTAGTTGACAGGGTTATTGACCTGGCGGGTTTACGGATCAATACTTTCAGATGGGGAAATTAATTTATGAGGTGTCATGCCGGTTTAAGTGGCCAAACACCTAACGAGATTATCTTTGGTCTACCACTTCTACTTTAGGATATTTATTTGTATCAAATACAAATAATGCATCCGGTAAAACGCTGTTCGTTGTCATGGTTACAATGCTGTATGTATAACGATTACCATTCTTTTCAAAAACCTTCGTTTGTCTTATCGTTTGAGTAGCTTTATCAATATTAACCAATACTTTAAAAAATGTCTTGCTTTTATCAATAGGTGTTAATTCAACTTCCTGCATAGTTTTGCCGCCAACTTTTACATCAGGATTTGTTTTGTACAAAAAATCTTTATCATAAAAATTAGTAAACATTTTTTGCGGTGTAATGGTATTAGCAGAACGTTCTACATTATTTATCTGCACATCATTACCGGATTTATCATACGTCCATGTTGTATTACCATCACAATAAATTTCCTGACCGGTAATATTTATTCTATACTTGGTTCCCTTTAAATTTACTACACCTGATTTTGATCCCTGAACTTTACCAGCTGAATTTTCTATTTTAAGATTAAACTTTGCTGTAACAGTTTTAAAACTTTTAAATTTTGCACTAACGCCATCCAATATCTTTTTTGCATCCTTATCGTTTTTTCCCATTCCCTTTGGTTGTGCAAAAGCAGTAATATTGGTTAATAATAAAATTGAGAATAATAAATTTTTCATGATGTTTTGTTTAGTTGAATGCCCTCTAAAAATTGACGTGGGCAAAGATAGGTAATAGACAGGTGTAAGATATTAAGAGTTTAAACTTCCCAAACAACAATCTGTTAATGTTATGTTGTGATGGATAATATCAATAAACATGTATCCGTTAATAAAATATGTTTGCAAAAGATAAGGTATCGCTTTCCTTTCAACCTGCCTGCCGGCAGGCAGGCTTCAACTTCACTTTTGAGTACATCTGTACGATAAATTTTTATTGACGGATATTTTTCAAACTCTCAATTAATTGCAATGCCTGAAAATGTTTCTGTTTCCCAAAGGGAAAATTATGAGCCTTCTCAATTCGCTGAATTTTTATGGTGGCTTTCAACTGCAGAAAAAGAACTTTTAGTTGACAGCGTTGTTGACCGCAACCGCTTTAAAATTGTGGGCATGTCAGTACTTACAACCTGGATGTTTGCAACACTGGCGTGGACGTATTTTTTCTCTACCATAATTGATAACGCTTTTTTATTTGTTGGGCTTGGGATATTCATGGGCTTTATCATTCTTACCATTGACAGGGCATTAATAAAAGGAATTACTAAATTTAATAAAAACAAATTCACGCCACTTTTGTTTAGAGGGTTGCTGGCACTAACTATTGGTATTTTTATGGCACAGCCTGCAATATTGTACATGTTTAATAAAGAAATAAAACTGCAGACTTCCCTGGATAATGAAAAAAAGAAAATCCAGAAAAGGGAAGAGCTTGATGCAGTTTATAAGATCCGTAAAACTGAATTGGCAGAACAAAAAACCGTTTTACAAAATGAGCTTGATAAAAAATATACTGACGTTTCCAAGACAAGGGATAATTATATTGCCGAATCGGATGGCAGTGGCGGAACAGGTAAGATCGGAATAAAAGATATAGCTCTTGCAAAGAAAAAAGAATATGAAAAATCAGATGCTGAATATCAAACTCTAACTGCTGCTGACCAACCCAAAATAAATACAATTGAAAAAGAACAGCAAACCATTGATGATAACATAAAAAAGGAAGAACAACTTTTTACCAATTATTTTAATGATGGATTTTTAACAAGAATAGAAGCACTGAATAATCTTATAAAAAGCCATACTGCTTTGCAGTTTAGATATTATCTGCTGGCAACAATCCTAATGCTGATAGAGCTTATGCCGGTGATTGCAAAAACATTATTGCCTTCAGGAAGCTATGATGAAAAAGTTAAGCTGCGTGAAGAAATGGAAAAAGAAATTGCTTATTCTAACATTAAAAAAGAGCAGGAATTAAAGGAGATGTATAATACCATGGCAAAAACAAATGACGAAGAAACCATCACTGCATTTTTCTCTATAACAAAAGAAGATAAGAGTGAAAAAATAAAAAACTTTTCAAAAAGATGGCGGGATGAAAAGCATGAAACTTTTGATGGACTTTGGAGTAGAATGAAGAAAGAGATTTTAAGTAAGCAGGAGAACTAACCGGTTACCGGCTAACCGGGTTATATCATTTCACTTTGCAACAAAGAATTTTTTATTGAATGTTTTGCTTCTGCAAATTCTTTGGCGTACTTAATAAAGCTTACAAAAATTGGTTGCGGGTTTTCTACAGTGCTTTTTAATTCAGGATGATACTGAACTCCAATAAAAAAAGGATGCATTGGCAATTCAATTATTTCTACCAATCCGGTTTCAGGATTTATTCCGCTGGCAATCATTCCTGCGTTTTCAAATTGACTTAAATAGGCATTATTAAATTCCCAACGGTGACGATGCCTTTCGCTGATATCTGTTTTACCATATATTTGGAATGCCAATGAATTTTCTTTGATGATACAAGGATAAGAGCCAAGCCGCATTGTACCGCCTTTCATGGTAATTTTCTTCTGCTCTTCCATCATATCAATAACAGGGTTTGCAGTGGTAGGTTGCATTTCAGTTGAATTTGCATCCGGAATGTGTAATACATTCCTGGCAAATTCAATAGCAGCCATTTGCATCCCTAAACAAATTCCAAAGAAGGGTAAATTGTTTTCCCTCGCATATTGTACAGCAATAATTTTTCCTTCAACCCCTCTGTTTCCAAAACCAGGAGCAACTAACAAACCATCCAGCTCACTTAATTTCTCTCCAACATTATCTTCTGTAATAAATTCACTATGCACATTTACTACCTGCACTTTACATTCATTCATAGCACCTGCATGAATAAAAGATTCCAGGATTGATTTATAAGCATCCTGCAATTCAATATATTTTCCAATCAAGCCAATTGTTACTTTGTATTTGGGATGTTTTAGTTTATCAAGAAAACCTTTCCACTTATCTAATTCGGGCTCGTTGTAATTTGTTATGTTTAATTTTTTCAACACAATAACATCAAGCTTTTCTTTAAGCATGGCAATCGGCACCTCATAAATTGTAGAAGCATCCATCGCCTCAATAACTGAATCCTGCTTTACATTACAAAATAATGCAAGCTTTCTTTTTATCTCTTCACTCAATGGCCTTTCTGTTCTGCAAACCAATATATCAGGATGTACACCGTTTTCGCTAAGCAATTTTACACTGTGCTGGGTAGGCTTTGTTTTTAATTCTTTTGCTGCTTTTAAATAAGGTATCAGCGTTAAATGAACAACCAGGCAATCCTCTTCCGGCATTTCCCATTGCAACTGACGCACAGCTTCAATAAAAGGAAGACTTTCAATATCACCAACAGTACCGCCAATCTCAGTAAGAATTACGTCATATTTATTGCTATCTCCCAAAAGTTTCATTCTGCGTTTTATCTCATCGGTTATATGAGGAATTACCTGTACTGTTTTACCAAGATAATCTCCTGCTCTTTCCCTGTTAATTACTGTTTGATAAATAGAGCCGGTAGTAACATTATTTGCCTGTGTAGTATGGATATTTAAAAACCTTTCATAGTGTCCAAGGTCAAGATCAGTTTCAGCGCCATCTTCAGTTACATAGCACTCTCCATGTTCGTATGGGTTCATAGTTCCAGGGTCAACATTAATATAAGGGTCAAACTTTTGGATAGTAGTTGTCAACCCTCTTGCCTGCAACAATTTTGCAAGCGAAGCAGCAATAATGCCTTTACCTAACGAAGATGTTACACCACCGGTAACAAAAATATACTTAGCCATAAATATTACTTTATAATTACAATGTTTTTGACCTTAAAAAACCGGGAATAAAATCAGGGAGGTCATGCAAACTTACAGCTAATATTTTGGAGAGAAAAATGAAGGAAGGATTTTGTGGAAAAAAATAAAGAAGAATTAATAATACCTGTTATTTGCAAGATAATTTCTTACATAATCTACAATACCTTCTTCCAAAGTATAAAGCGGTGAGGTGTATCCTGCATGCCTGATCTTTTCCATTTTAGCTTCTGTAAAATATTGGTACTTGTCTCGGATATCTTCGGGCATATCAATGTATTTTATTTGTGCATCCTGATCCATTGCAGCAAAAGTTGCCTTTACAAGATCATTAAATGAACGTGCCTTGCCGGTACCGATATTATAAATTCCATCCGTGACAAATACTTCAGTCATCATCCAATACATAACCTTAATTACATCTTTTACATAAATAAAATCTCTCAATTGCTCCCCATCATTAAATCCTTGTTTGTGAGATTTAAAAAGCTTGACAAACCCTTCTTTTTTTATTTGATGATAACCGTGAAATATCATGCTTGCCATTCTTGCCTTATGATATTCGTTAGGTCCGTACACATTAAAAAATTTTAATCCTGCCCAAAATGGCGGCTGGGTTTGTTGCTGTAAAGCCCATTTATCAAATTCATTTTTTGAAACTCCATAAGGATTTAATGGTTGCAGCTTTTCAATTATTTCATGATCATCAATATAGCCAAACTCTCCACTGCCGTAAGTTGCAGCGGATGAAGCATACACCAATGGGATATTATTTGCGGTGCAATAGTTCCATATTTTTTGTGAATAGTCTACATTCAAATGCTGATGAATTGCATAATCAAATTCAGTGGTATCAGTTCTGGCGCCTAAATGAAAAATAAATTTCACATCAGGCTTTTCTAAATTGAGCCATTCAAAAAAATTTTCTCTTTCTACTCTTACCGAATACTTTTTTTCGTGAAGGTTGAGTTCTTTTTCCTCTTCTTCAAATTCATCTACCAAAATCAAATTCCCGAAACCCTGCTCATTTAAATATCCAACCATACAGCTTCCTATAAAACCTGCCGAGCCGGTAACTACAATTATAGAATCTTTATTTATCATTATTCGGGAAGATAATTTTTAAAGTATTTTTCAATGGCTGTATCATATTTTTCTTTCCAATAAAAAATATTGTTCCAACTTTCGCCATCAATATCAACATTACCTTTTGTTACCTGGCCAAGTTTTTCAAAAGACCTTTGGTCAATAAATTTTTCAAACGCATTAATTTTATTTCCAGACACACTTACCACTGCCCTTCCCTGCGCTTCTCCAAACCAATAAGCATCTGCCCTCACCCCCTGCCCCTCTCCACCAGTGGAGAGGGGGGATCCGGCAACAACATTAAACCCAAGATCCCTGTTAAACCCGCTTTCCGCAAGTGTCACAAACAATCCACCTTCACTTACATCATGTGCTGATTCAATCAATTTATTCTTTATCAAATCGCTTATTGCTGTATGCAAATCAAATTCTTCATCCAAATCAAAATAAGGTGCCGGTGAAAATTCCACTCCGCAAATTTTATGTAAATATTCTGATGAATTAATATCGTTTTTACTTTTTCCTATTAAATAAATCACATCACCCGGAGTTTTAAAATCAAGTGTCATTTTATCATCCATGCTATCCAATACGCCTACCATTCCAATTGTTGGCGTAGGATAAACAGGTCCTGATGGTGACTGGTTATAGAAGCTAACATTGCCACCGGTAATCGGCGTATCAAATTTTTTACAGGCTTCACTCATTCCTTTGATCGCATTTACAAATTGGTAATAAACTTCAGGATCATATGGGTTTCCAAAGTTGAGGCAATTGGTTACTCCCAAAGGTTGCCCGCCGCTGCAAATAATATTTCTCGCTGCCTCGCTAACAGCTATCATACAACCAACATATGGATCAGCAAACACATAACGGCTGTTACAATCCGTTGTTATTGCTAATGCTTTTCCTGCCTGTCCCGGTTTCTGCGGGATTTCTCTTACAAGAATAACGGATGCGTCAGAGGGATTATTAGTATTGGTATTTCCTGTACCAACCATGCTATCGTACTGGTTATATATCCATCGTTTGGAAGCAATATTGGGGAGAGTGATTATTTGTTCTGCAATGCTTTTTATGTTTTCAGGAACAGGGATTTTATTTATATCAAAAGCTTTTACCTGTTCAAAATATTTTGGCTCACTAAATTCTCTTTCATATACAGGAGCGCCGCCGCCTAAAACCAAACTCTCTGCCGGAAGTTCTGCCTGCAATTCATCGTTCATAAAAAAGCTGAGCATATTATCATTTGTTACTTCACCAATTTGCGAACAGGGGATATCCCATTTCTCAAATATTTTAATTACTTCTTCCTCTCTTCCTTTATTTATTATCAGCAACATTCTTTCCTGGCTTTCGCTAAGCAACAACTCCCACGACTTCATATTTTTTTGGCGGGTAGGAACTTTATCAAGATCTATCCTCATACCTACTTCGCCTTTAGCGCTTGTTTCAGCAGTAGAACAAATAATGCCGGCAGCTCCCATGTCCTGCATACCTGCCACTGCCCCGGTTGGAATTATTTCAAGGCATGCTTCCAATAATTTTTTTTCCTGGAAAGGGTCACCCACCTGCACTGCCGGCAGATCTTCCATGCTGTTTTCAGTTATATCCGCAGAAGCAAATGCAGCACCGCCCATTCCATCTTTGCCCGTTGCGCTGCCAACAATAAATACAGGATTGCCAATTCCAATGGCAGTAGCACTTACTGTTTCACCTAATTTTACAATGCCAACACTCATTGCATTTACCAAAGGGTTGGTGTGATAACAATCTTCAAAATAAGTTTCTCCCCCTACTGTAGGTACGCCAAAGCAATTTCCATAATGCCCGATGCCATGTACAATACCACTAACCAGGTGTTGAGTTTTATTATCTTTTAAATTACCAAATCGTAATGAATTTAAGGCAGCGATTGGCCGTGCACCCATTGTAAAAATATCGCGGTGAATTCCGCCTACTCCGGTTGCAGCACCCTGGAAGGGCTCAATTGCAGATGGATGATTGTGGCTCTCTATTTTAAACACAACACCATAACCATCTCCGATATCCATCAAGCCGGCATTTTCTTCGCCGGCTTTTATTAAAAGTTTAGAACCTTCACGTGGCAATGTCTTCAGCCATTTAATTGAATTTTTATAACTGCAATGTTCGCTCCACATAACTGAATAAGCGCTTAGCTCAGTAAAGTTGGGAGGGCGGCCTAATATTTTTATTATTTGAGAAAACTCTTCCGGTTGTAAACCTAATTTTTTAGCTACTTCTACTGTTATTTCCATATCAAAAATAGTATGAGCAAACATACAATGTATGGGAATGTGATGGTGAATGTTGCTGTGCAAATATTTTAACTAACTTCCCACACTTAAAAAATATCCATATTGAGTTACTTGTTTTTTATTATTTACCTGGTATTATTTTGCTGGCTGTTAACCAAAATAAAATTTATTAAAGATGCAGGGTTAAGCAACAGATTGATTATTCTTCTATTCCTGTTGAGAATTATTGCCGGACTAGTGAATGGCTATATAAACCTTTATCATTATCCTTATAGCGATGCTGCCTCTTTTCAACAAAATGGGCTAATTGAATACCATTTACTTATTACTGATCCCAAAGAATTTTTTACAAATATTTTTACATACCCTCATCAAAACTCCGGTCTATTTGATATTACTGATTCATTTTGGAATAACCTGCGAAGCGACCTTATAATAAAGCTTTTGGCCTTTTTCAATATTTTCAGCAGGGGTAATTTTTTTATTAATACTATCTTTTACAATTTCGCGATATTTTTTGGCTCTGTTTTTTTTTACAGAATTTTTACGCGGTTATTCCCTGAAAAAAAAATATTGCTGATCCTTATATTATTTTCTTTCCCCTCATTAATTTATTTTACCTCTGGCATAAATAAAGATGGTCTTGTTTTTCTTGGGTTAGGAATTATTTGTTATAATTTATTTTTTCTCTTAAAGAAAAAATTTTCAACACAAAAGTTTTTATGGCTCGTGTCAGGATTAGCTATGATCTTTCTTTTTAGAAACTTTGTATTACTAACATTAGTGCCAGCCATAATTTCCTGGCTTATTGCTGAAAAAAATAAAAAATTTAAGCTCCCGGCTTTTATAATTTGCTATGTCTTTTTTACAGGATTATTTTTTGGGCTTGGATTATTACATCCTGCATTAAACCTGCCCCAATATGTTTCAACCAGGCAAATAGCTTTTATAGAAATTGCAAAAGAAGGGCAATCTGCAATAAATATTAATCCCCTTTTCCCGGGATTCAGAAGTTTTTTAAATAATGCTCCTCAGGCATTAAATCATACACTAATGCGGCCATACCTTACCGAAAAATTTGAACTACTTTACCTTCCTCCGCAAATTGAAATCTTTGTTTTCCAGGTTTTATTTTTTATTTTTCTTTTGTTCAGATCAAGAGATAAAAAGCCTGATGCCTTTATTTATTTCTGTATCTTTTTTAGTCTTTCAATGTTTTTAATGATAGGCTATACCATCCCAATAATGGGAGCAATTGTAAGGTATAGAAGTATATATTTGCCATTGCTCGTTATCCCGATTCTTTGTTATACAAATTGGGAAAATTTTTTGAAATTTATACACTTTAAAAAATAATGTAATATTTGTTTTTTATTAAGTTTTTCTCCACAATAGGTATTTTAAAAGTATAAATGCTTTTTTATATGACCTAAAAACCCTTTTTTTGCATAATAATTATAAAAATTTATGCAATCATTACGATTTAAGGCAATTCATAATTTAACGGCTAATCCATTTTCTGTTGATGTAAAAGGATCAACAAAAATCACCCAAATTTTTGGTGAAAATGTATTTACATTAAAAACAGCACGGGAATTTTTAAGCGATGAGGCTTACAAAAGCCTTTTGGCTTCTATAAAAAGTGGGAGTAAAATAGATCGCAAAATGGGTGATCAAATTTCTGCCGGTTTAAAAGGTTGGGCAGAAAAAAAGGGAGTAACACATTTTACACACTGGTTTCAACCATTAACCGGTGCAACTGCTGAAAAACATGATTCCTTTTTTACACTTAAAGGAGATGGTGGCGCTCTTGAAGAATTTGACGGAGCTGCTTTAATACAGCAGGAACCAGATGCATCTTCTTTTCCCAGTGGAGGATTACGAGCAACTTTTGAAGCAAGAGGTTATACCGCATGGGATCCATCATCACCGGCATTTATTATGGAAATTGGACAAGGAAAAACTTTATGTATTCCAACAATATTTGTTTCCTATACCGGAGAATCTTTGGACACCAAAACACCTTTGCTAAAAGCATTGGTAGCATTAGATAAGGCTGCTGTTGATGTTTGTCAATATTTTGATAAGAATGTAACTGAAGTAACAGCGACATTGGGTTGGGAACAGGAATATTTTGTTGTAGATGCAAGCTTAGCAAATGCCCGCCCTGATCTGGTAATGACTGGTAGAACTGTGTTTGGTCATGCACCTGCAAAAGGCCAGCAATTAGAAGATCATTATTTTGCTTCTATACCGGAAAGAGTGTATGCATTTATGAGAGATTATGAAGAAGAAGCGTATAAACTTGGCATTCCATTGCGCACACGACATAATGAAGTAGCTCCTTCACAGTTTGAATGTGCTCCAATATTTGAATCGGTAAACCTTGCTGTTGATCACAATACTTTATTAATGGATGTTATGACAAGGGTTGCCAAAAGGCATAACCTTGTTGTTCTGCTTCATGAAAAACCTTTTGCAGGTATTAATGGCAGCGGCAAACATAATAACTGGAGCCTTGCTACTAATACAGGGGTAAATTTATTGGGACCGGGTAAAACACCAAAAACCAATTTAATGTTTCTTGCATTTTTCGTAAATACCATTAAGGCAGTTCACGATTATGCTGATCTTTTAAGAGCTTCTATTGCTTCTGCAGGTAATGATCACAGGCTGGGGGCTAATGAAGCGCCACCGGCTATTATTTCAATTTTTATCGGCAAATATTTAACTGATGTTTTAAAACAAATTGAAACCCGTGTAGGGCAAAAGTTTGATGAGCAGGATGAGGCGATGCTTAAACTGGACATTCATAAAAGCATTCCTGAATTGATGCTTGATAATACTGACAGGAACAGAACTTCACCTTTTGCATTTACAGGAAATAAATTTGAATTCAGGGCAGTGGGTTCATCCGCAAATTGCGCAGGTGCAATGACTGTATTGAACACTATCATGGCTGAAACGCTTACCCGGTTTAAAATTGATGTTGATGCTGTGATTGAAAAAGGCGAGAAGAAAGAAATTGCTATTATGCAGATAATTCAAAAATACATTGTAGAAAGTAAAGATGTTTTGTTTGAAGGGGATGGGTACAGCGATAAATGGGAACAGGAAGCTAAAAAAAGAGGGTTGCCAAATGTAAAAACTACACCCTTGGCATTGGATGCATTTGTAACTGATAAAGCAAAAAAGCTTTTCGAACATAATAAGATCTATTCACACAGTGAACTGGAAGCCCGTCATGAAATTTTACTGGAGAATTATGTAAAGAAAGTTCAGATAGAAGCACGGGTTATGGGAGACCTTGCAACGAACCATATTTTGCCTTCAGCCATTAAATACCAAAATATTTTGATACAGAATATTAAGGGATTAAAAGAAATTGGCCTTGCAGCGACAGCTTCAGAAAATCAGTCTCAAATAGTTGAGAAAATATCAGAGCATATAAATGCAATGAGTACCAAAGTTGAAGAAATGATAGAAGCAAGAAAGGTTGCCAATGAAATTACCGGCACCAGGGAAAAAGCAATAGCGTACTGCGATACCGTTAAATCATGTTTTGATGATATCCGTTACAATGTAGATAAATTAGAATTATTGGTAGATGATAAATTATGGGAACTTCCAAAATACAGGGAGCTTCTATTTCTCAGATAATTCCAATCCTGTTTAAATCCCGCATGTTGCGGGATTTTTATTTAACAAATTACCTCTAAACTTTTAAGATAAATTGCAATCTATCCTGAAAGAAAAAGCCATCATGAAAAAAATATTTAAATTATTATCAATCGCAATCCTCCTCTTCTCTTTTACTATAAATGCAGAAGCCCAGGTAAAACACAATAAAAAAGAAAGAAAGGAAATGGTGAAACAGCTTCATCTCACCAAACAACAAAAACAACAGATGAAATCATTCCACAAATCAACAAAACAGCAAAGTGAAGCTATAATAAATAATACCTCTCTAACTGAACAACAGAAAAAAGCACAGTTGGCGCAATTGAAAAATGAAAAGCAGGAAAAGCTGGAAGCGATTCTTACTCCCGAACAAAAACAAAAAATGAAGCAACTGAAAAAAGACCAGCCACGCCGTGGCGTTACCAATATGCCTAATGAAAGAACAGCAAAGTAATATCCTAAAATTCGATGATCCTCCATTGCCACAAAGACTCAACGGCACTAAGTAATACAAAGGTTTTTTCTTTGTGAATTCTTTCTGTCTTAGGGCCTTTGTGGCAACTTTTATTTGTTTTTTTTAAATTAATTCACTACCGGTTCCAGATAACTTTCTGTTGGCTCACAGGTACAAATTAAATTTCTGTCACCATACGTATTATTTACCCTGCTTACTGAAGGCCAAAATTTATTTTCTTTTAAATATTCTAAAGGAAAGGCAGCCTGTTGACGGGTGTAGGAATATTTCCATTCATCAGCTGTTATAACTGACAAAGTATGTGGTGCATTTTTTAATGGATTATTTGTTTTATCACTGATACTTTGTATCTCTTCATAAATATTTATCAAAGCATCGCAGAAACGGTCAAGCTCAACTTTGCTTTCACTTTCTGTAGGCTCGATCATAATAGTTCCTGGTACAGGGAAGCTAAGCGTTGGTGCATGAAACCCATAATCCATCAGCCTTTTGGCTACATCTTCTGCCTCAATTCCTGCGCTGCTTTTAAAAGGTCTCAGATCAACAATAAATTCATGAGCACAAGTACCACCTCTGCCGGTATAAAGGATCTTATAATATTTTTTTAATTTTGCTTTCATATAATTTGCATTCAGAATTGCATACTCTGTTGCTTTCTTTATACCATCAGCGCCTAACATTTTTATATATGCATAACTGATAAGCAAAATACTTGCAGAACCGTAAGGCGCAGCGCTTACAGAACCTAATTTATTAGAGCCTTCAACAAGTCCCTCTCCTTTTGGAGAGGGATTTAGGGTGAGGTGATGTCCCGGTAAATAAGGTGCAAGTTTTTCATTTACACAAATTGGCCCCATGCCTGGTCCGCCGCCGCCATGTGGAATAGCAAAAGTTTTATGAAGATTTAAATGGCAAACATCAGCTCCAATAATACCGGGAGAAGTAAGCCCTACCTGTGCATTCATGTTTGCGCCATCCATATAAACCAAACCTCCGTTATCATGAATAAGCTGACATATTTCTTTTATACTTTCTTCAAACACACCATGTGTTGATGGATAAGTTACCATTAACCCCCCAAGAACATCTTTGTATTTTACTACATTTTCTTTCAGATCATCCATATCAATATTCCCTTCATCATCACATTTGGTAACCACCACTTTAAAGCCTGCCATCACAGCCGAGGCAGGGTTAGTTCCATGTGCTGAAATAGGAATTAATATCACATTCCGTTGTTCTTTTTTTCTATCTTCATGATAAGCCCTTATGCATAACAATCCTGCATATTCGCCCTGGGCACCACTATTAGGCTGCAAACTGCAGGCAGTAAACCCTGTGATGGCACAAAGCATATCTTCTAATTCATTAATTATTGTTTGGTAACCTTCAGTTTGATCAGCCGGGGCAAACGGATGAATTTTACTAAACTCAGGCCAACTCACAGGGATCAATTCAGAGGCCGCATTTAATTTCATTGTGCAGGAACCGAGTGGTATCATAGAATGTACAAGAGAAAGATCTTTATTCTCCAGCACCTTTAAATAGCGCATCATTTCTGTTTCGCTGTGATGGCTGTTAAAAACCGGATGCGATAAGTACGGCGATGTTCTTGTAAGAGAAGATGGAATATTTTCAAGATTAATTTCATTATCAAAAGTAGCAACGGCAGTATCTGTTCCCTTCGCTGCACCAAATATTCCTGCAATATTTAATACATCTAACTGCGTTGTTGTTTCATCAATAGAAATAGTAATTGTTGTTTCATCAACATAATAAAAATTCATCTTGTGCACTTCAGCAATAGTTCTTATGATACAAGCATCAGGAACTTTTACGGTGATTGTATCAAAATAATTTTCATTACTTATTTCGTAATCCAGATCTTTTAATTCATTTACCAGTGTCAGCGTTAATACAGAAATTCTTTTTGCAATATTCTTTAGTCCTTCAGCGCCATGGTACACAGCATACATTGCAGCCATGTTTGCCAGCAATGCCTGAGCCGTGCAAATGTTAGAAGTAGCTTTTTCTCTTCTTATATGTTGTTCTCTTGTTTGCAAAGCCATACGCAAACAGCGATTGCCTTGCGCATCAATACTCACACCTATGATACGTCCGGGGATATTTCTTTTAAAATCATCTTTGGTTGCAAAGAAAGCTGCATGGGGCCCGCCAAAACCTAAGGGCACACCAAATCTTTGCGAAGATCCTATTGCTACATCAGCTCCTAATTCACCGGGAGGTGTTAAGAGCGTTAATGCAAGAAGATCGGTTACCATTACAACCTGTGCATTTACATCATGAACAGCAGTAATAAAATCACGGTAGTCTTCAATACTTCCTTCGCTGTTTGGATATTGAACAATGGCGCCAAAAAAACTATCATCCAAGTGAACAGTATGAAAATTCGCAAACACCAATTCAATACCAACAGGTTTTGCTCTTGTAATTAAAATCTCTTTTGTTTGCGCAAATATTTTTTCATCAACAAAAAACTTAACAGCGGTTGGATGTTGATGATCACGGTTCTTATGATTAAAAAGCATTCCCATTGCTTCGGCGGCAGCGGTGCCTTCATCAAGCAGGCTTGCATTGGCAATGGGAAGCGCAGTCAAATCACTCACCATCGTTTGAAAATTCAATAAACTTTCCAAACGCCCCTGAGAGATCTCAGCCTGGTAAGGTGTGTATTGTGTATACCATCCCGGGTTCTCAAAAAGATTTCTTAGGATAACACCGGGAACAATGGTGTCATAATATCCACGGCCTATGTACGATTTATAAACTTTATTTTTGGCAGCAATTTTTTTTAATTCGGTTAGATACTCAAACTCACTCATTGCAGGTGTTATATCAAGGCCGCCTTTAATTTGGATGGCAGCAGGTATCGTTTTATTTATTAATTCTTCTAAAGAACTTACGCCAATTTCCTGCAACATCTCTTTTGTTTCCTGTTCATTTGGCCCTATATGCCTTTCTGCAAATTCATTTGATTGCTTCTCAAAAAGATTCATACTTCTCTATTTTTTTTAGTTTTATTTTTTTGTAGTCAACTGTAGTGCATGCATCAACTTCATTGGCGTCGCACTCTTGTACAGTATAACTTTACTCAACATTTTTTTAGTAACGCAAAGAACGCTAAGCATTCGCTAAGAACGCAAAGAAAAAACTTTGCGAAACTTTGGATTTTTCTTTGCGTTCTTTGTGATACAAATTTAAAGGTCGCAAAGTTACAACCCAACCGCTAAATAATAAGCAATAATATCATCCTATACAGCAACCATTATCTTTACTGGATGAAAGAAGACCTCATGCACAATTGGGAGAAAAAATCTTCTGAAAATAAAAAAAAATATAAGCGGTTTTTAGAAAGACCTGATAAAAACAAAGTGTTGAAAGCATTACCTGAACTGCATAACGAAGCCTTTGCTAAAATAGATTGCCTGGCGTGTGCCAATTGTTGCCGGAATTATTCTCCCCGTTTCAAAACACCCGATATAAAACGAATTTCCAAACATTTAAAAATGAAAGAAGGCGATTTTATTGAGACCTATTTACGCCTTGATGAAGAGGGAGATTATGTAGCCAATAGTAAGCCCTGCCCTTTTTTAGGAGGAGATAATTATTGCAGCATTTATGATAACCGTCCCAGTGATTGTGTTCGCTTTCCTTATACAGATGAAGATGTGATTATTAAAAGACCCCAACTCACAATAAAAAATTCTACTTTTTGCCCGATAGTTTATTATGTAATGGAAGGACTGACAAAAAATGTGAAGTGATTAATTCACAAGATTGTCTTTCACTTTTACAAGATTATTTATTTTAGAAAGAAGCACTTCCGCATCAAATGGTTTTTGGATAAAATCATTTGCTCCATATAGCTCCGCAGTTTGTAAAACTTCATCATCTCCTGATACCATTATTACAGGTATGTGTTTAAAATCAGGATGAAATTTTAACTGTTTACAAATAACCCTCCCATCGTAACCGGTTAAAAATACATCGAGAAGAATAATATCCGGCTGATACATTTTTATCCTATTGAAAATATTTTCGGATTTTGTAACAACTTCAACTTCAAAATTTTTTGATCTTAATAAAAGAAAAAGCATGGCGCTTATATCTTCATCGTCATCAATAATTAATAACTTTTTCATATGGCGCAATCGTTATTTAACTTCGGTTAGTTCTTCATATGCCGCTGTCAATCCGCGTTCTATACCATCACCCTGCCACTCAGTTACACCGGGTATAAATTTTGCTTTTATTATTTCTTCTTTTGACTTACCTGATTTTATTTCACCTTCAACATACTCCAATAATTTAGAAAGATAATTCTGCATTGCTTTAATATCTTCTTTATTGCCGGTTACTTTTTCAGGATTGAAAGCATGGCCAAAAATAAAAATAGTTTCATTATCAAATTCACCCAGCGCTTTATCCAGTACAGTTATCCAGCTTTTTATATTAGCACCGGCACTCCGGTCAACAAAAGCATATCTCCGATTAAAAACCAGGTCTCCCATGTGAGCAATATTCGCATTTTCAAAATGAATGATAGCATCCCCGTTTGTATGGGCAGCACCAAAATAATGAGCTTTTATTTTTTCGCCACCCACTTTAGTTTTCCATGTATCAGTAAAAGTCTGATCAGGATATAATTGTTTGTCTTCGGTTTTATTTTTCACAGCAACATTTTGCTGATTTATTTTAGAATTTTCATGCGCTACAACATGCGGTACTAAATTCTTAAACTCAATATTACCGCTTGTATGATCTCCGTGGTGATGTGTATTTATCAATAGATGAAAGGGCTTTTCGCTTCTTTTTTTAAGTTCTGTAATTAAATGTTGCGCCTGTTCAGGAAATTCAGCATCTATAACAACTATTCCTTTTTTGGAAAGCAGGAAGCCAATAGTGCCGCCTTTCTCAGTAAAAATTCCAATATCATTACGAAGCATTTTTATCTTCCACGGATCATCAAAAAACCAGGCAAATGATTTAGTATTGGCAAATGCCAAAGAACCCAAAGTAAATGTAGAGGCCTTGATAAATTGTTTGCGTTGCATAAAAAATATTTTAGCTGTTAAGATAATAAATCTAATAGATCAATACTGCATTTTTCTTAAAGAAGGCGCTTTAAACCAGGTGCCAACAACAACCCCAATGGTCATACATCCGCCAAATACTACTGACGGAATAACGCCCATTAATCTTGCTGCAAGGCCGCTTTCAAATTGCCCTAACTCATTGCTTGAATTAATAAACATTGAGTTTACACTCATCACCCTGCCACGCATATTATCCGGTGTTTTTAATTGTGTTATAGTTCCCCTGATAACCACGCTGATGCCATCTACCAATCCACCAACAAACAACGCCGCAAATGATAACCAGAATATTTTTGACAACCCGAATATAATTATACAGATACCAAAAGATGCCACTGCAAACAATAAAGTTCTTCCCTGTTTTTTACGCAATGGGAAAAGTGTGAGCAAAATAATTATACAAATAGAACCCATATCAGATGCAGCATTCAAAAAGCCAAAACCTTGCGGGCCAACCTTTAAAATATCTCTTGCATACACAGGAACCATTGCCACAGCGCCGCCGAATAGCACCGCAAAAAGATCAAGCGATATTGCACCCAATAATTCTTTTGTTTTCATAACAAATTTTAATCCTTCTTTTACACTATCCCATGTTTTCTTATCTCCACGTTTATTTAAAGCAGGCTTTTGTTTTAATCTTATTAAAAAAACAGAAGCGGCAATTATTAAAAAAACTACGGTTGTTAATGTGCCGGTTATGCCAAACCATGCAATTAAAAAACCGCAAATTGCATGTCCGGTTACAGAAGCTGAAAGCCATGTTCCCTGACTCCATGTAGTGGCATTTTGTAAAGTATTTTTAGGGACAATATAAGCGATTAGCACACTGAATGTAGGGCCTGTAAAAGATCTTACAACACCGGTAAAAAAAACAACAACATAAATACAAATAGCTATCCAGTGATTACTTAAATGATCAGAAGTGTAGTGAGTTGATAAAAACAGAAGAACAATAACTGCTGTGAGATATAAAACAAGGCCGGTCAATAATAATTTTCGTTTTTCACTAAGATCAATAATGTGCCCTGCATACAACGCCATAGTAACAGCAGGAATTACTTCAGAGAGACCGATCAATCCAATGGCGAAAGGGTCGTTGGTTAAATTATAAACCCACCAGCCAACAAGTGTGCCCATCATGCGCAGGCCCATAATAAAAAGAAAACGGCCAGCCATAAGATTGCGGTATTCTGCAATTTTTATAGAAGCGAAAGGATCGTTTTTAATTATCATTCATTTCTGTGTCAGGGTAAATTTAAATAATGCTGACCATCATCATAATCCTTATCAAGCGCTTCAATAACAACTTTCAAATGCTCATCATTTCCTAAAAAATCAGATTTTGATACATCTATAAAAAGTGTTTTTATATTATGCTGTTTAATGTATTGGGTATAGGTTTCCTGTAAAGTAAAAAGATATTCCGATTCAATATTTTGCTCGTAAGAACGGTTTCGCTTTTTAATATTTTCTTTTAGTTTATTTACCGGGGCATGCAAATAGATCAGCAGATCAGGCGGCGCCAACTGAGGATTAATAATGTCAAATAATTTTTGATAAAGCAAAAATTCCTCTTCGGGTAAATTTACTTTGGCAAACAAAAGGCATTTTGTAAAAAGATAATCCGAGATGGTAAGGTTTTGAAACATATCTTTTGTCTGCAGCAAATCTTTAAGCTGTTTATACCGTTCTGCCATAAAAAAAAGTTCCAGCGGAAAAGCATACTGGCGTTGATTTTCATAAAACTTTGGAAGAAAGGGATTGTCGGCAAATTCTTCCAATATTAATCTTGCATTAAAATGCTTGCTAAGCAAATGAGCCAGTGTAGTTTTGCCTGCGCCAATATTTCCTTCAATTGTTATAAAGTTGTATCTCATTCTTCTGTGTCAAAAATAGTTAGTATAAAGAGAAGAAAAAATTATGGCAATAAAATGAGTGTTGATAAAGCTTATGGTTTGCTTAGTGGCTTCACTTCCAGTTTATCTTTTGATGTGGATAATAAGTCCTTAATACTTTGCTTTAATACCGGATGTACCAGGTCAGCAGCTATTTCATGTAAAGGGATTAAAGCAAATTTTCTGTTTTGTATCTCAGAATGTGGTATTGTAAGATTTGGCTTATTAATAATTTCATCATTAAAAAATAAAATATCAATGTCAATAATTCTTGAGGCATTTTTTTGTGTACGGATCCTGCCCATTTTATTTTCAATAGAAAGAATTATTTGCATCATTTCTTCTGCAGAAATTTTTGTTTTTATCAGTAATACCTGGTTTAAAAAATCCGGTTGTTCTGTTATTCCCCATGCAGCTGTTTCATAAATTGATGAGGCTTTTATTATTTCACCCAGCTCATTTTCAATATACGCCTTTGCTGTAGCAAGGTTTTGTAACCTGTTACCTAAATTTCCTCCAATTAATAAATATGTTGAGTTCGTCATTGCGTTTGAAGCAATCTTTTATCAAGGTTTAATAACTCGCTTTCAACAATCTTCACTTTTTTAAAATCTTTATGGAGAGGATTAATTAAAAAATTATGTTCCTGGGGAACAATGGCTGAAGGAACTTTTAATACAAGCGTTTGATTCGCATTTAAAAACTCTTCGCCAATTGAACGGGTATATTCAATATGGTTTTGCCACCCGTGTTTAAGTTTTTTTACCTCGATATTTACAAGAGAACTTTCAGGAATTTGAATGCTTAACAATGTATATGTATCAGGCGAGGAGAATTTATCAACCCGTACCAAAATTTCCAGAATAGATAATGAAATAAATTCTGACATATATACAACACCCACTCCAACAGGATTCCATCGTCCTCCATAAATTTTTGCCCCTTGTCCCGATATATCATCAGCAAAATTGCCTGTAGTTAATCTATAAATGATCATGCTAATATTCCGTGTTCTATTCTGCCTATTTGAGTAAGTACAAGGTTTATACCTTCAAAACTTTTTAGTGAATGTATAGAAATTCTGCCTTCTAAAGCAGGTGGATTGATTCTTAACCACCTTATAAATTTATCGAGGCTACCGAAAACTTCAACACCTCTTCGTATCACTTTATCAATTTGTAAAATTCTATCAACCACACTGAAAGGAAAGTTACTGTTAGCTTTGGCATACCGATGTAAAGTTCTTTCAGAAATGTGAAGTATATCAGACCATTCCTGTAAAGTGAACGGCACTTTATCAGAAATCTTTTTAAACTCTTTATAATTAAAATCTTTTACAAGTGGCATTGGCTTTACGGTTGAAAAACTTACCATTGGTTCATGCACCTTTGAAACTTTAGAATTAGGTTTGTATTCCGCTTTCTTTTTTACATTTTTATTCTTTTCCATTTTGTTGACATTTGTCATACAAATATACGACACATGTCATAATCTCAAAATTTTTCTTCATTAATTATTTATCCGATAGTTTTACGCATTAAAAAAATGAATGAAATCTTATAGCCATACAAAAGCAATGTTCGCTATTACAAGAGCAAGTCTCAGGGCAATATTCAGAAGCCCTTCGGCAGTAATTTTTGGCTTTGCTTTTCCCTTAATATTTATTCTTGTTTTTGGATTTATTGGTGGTGGTGGCGTTACGGTAAGAATAGCTTTAAAGAATTTAAACGATACCAATAATGTGTTGATGAAAAATGGCTTACTTAAAAATCCATCTATAAGATTAATTAAAAACCTTTCAAAAGATGAAGCAAAAAAAGAACTGGCAAAAGGAAATCTTGCAGCAATAATTGAAATCGATTCTACACACGCAGGCAATGGTTATCAGTACACTTTTAAAACCACTACATCATCTGCCAGTATGGATAAATTTCCAATTCTGCAATCACAATTAAGTTCAGTTATAAGAATGGCTGATGAGAAGATTTTTCCCGACAGAACAACAATTGCTAAGATTGAAAGACAACCCGATGTACCTGGGAGGCAATACAAAACCATAGATTTTATTTTGCCCGGGCAATTGGGTTTTTCATTATTAAGTGCAGGGGTATTTGGTGTGGCATTTATGTTTTACAGTTTACGGAATACTTTAGTATTAAAACGTTTTTTTGCAACACCTATTCAGCGGTCTTATATTGTTTTGGGAGAAGGATTAAGCCGTGTTTTATTTCAATTGCTCACTGCAATAGTTATTATCTCAATAGGCTATTTTCTTTTTGGCTTTACATTGGTGCATGGCTTTGAAACTTTTCTGGAAATGATGGTTTTAAGTTTTATCGGCTTACTTATATTTATGGGTTTTGGATTTGTAGTAAGCGGGCTTGCTACCAGCGACAGCAGTATACCTCCATTTGCAAATCTTATTACTCTTCCACAATTTCTTTTAGCAGGCACATTCTTCCCTATAGACCGTTTCCCTAACTGGCTGCAGATTATTGCTAAAGTTTTACCCCTCACCCATTTAAATATTGCAATGAGAAGCGTAGCATTTGAAGGTGCTAACCTTTGGGATGTAAAAACTGAAATAGGAATACTATTATTATGGGGAGTGATTGCTTATGCATTAGCTATCAAATTCTTTCGTTGGGAATAAAATTATCCCTGAAATAATCTACATAAAAATTTTGATTTCCCCCTGAGGAGGAAGTATTGTTGCTGTAATAAAATAAATTTTTATAAATGCAACGAACTTCATTGATCCATTGTCAACAACATTGAACACAGTACATGGATTACTACAAACTGGTTAGAGATACGCTTAAGTTAAAGCCGGAAGCGCAAAGGCAACTATATGATCATTTCGCCCAGCAAATGCTTGGTGTATGTTTTCGTTATACCAAAAGCGTAAGCGATGCTGAAGATATTTTACAGGAAGGCTTTGTAAAAGTGTTTAAGCATTTACACCAATATAATTTTGAAGGAGAACTTGGTGCATGGATAAGAAAAATAATGGTGAATACCGCACTTAACTATCTGAAAAAAAATAAAAAATATCGTTACGAGCTTTCATTTGATGAGGTTGTCCTTCATCCTGTTTCTACAGATGATCCCATTGTGAAATTAGATAGCAAAGAGTTGGTAGAACTTATAAGGCAGTTACCTACAGGCTTCCAAACCATTTTTAATCTTCATGCAGTGGAAGGATATTCACATGTTGAGATCGCAGCCATGTTAGGCATTACAGATGGAACTTCCAGATCACAATATGCAAGGGCGAGGGCATTACTGATTGAATGGGTACAAAAATTCTCCTTAGAAATAAAACCTGAGAACTATGCAAGAAAATGAATTTGAAAAACAGGTACAGCAAAAAATGGATGAACTAAAACTACATCCATCAGGCGCTGTATGGCAAAAAATAGAAGTTAAGATCAAAAAAGAAAAACATCGCAGATGGATATTATTTTTTTTACCGGTGATACTCATTGGATTTTTATATGGAGGATATTTATTAGTGAACAGAAGTAACTCAACTCATCCAACGAAACAACATCTAGCAAAAAACTTAATTGAAAAAAATGTTCTTATTGAAAAAATAAAACCCGGAATTGATTCTGTAAAAAACAATTCTCTTATAGAAAATAAAAATCCAATTCCCGAAACTCTTATTACAAAAAAGAACCGCAAGCAAAAAATAATAACACAAGGCAAGCTAAAAATTATCATTGATCATGATAGTGATAAAAGTTTTACAAAAGATATATCCATCAATAAAAAAGTATCTGACACAACACAAAATATTATTGAGAATGGTAGTTTAAGTTCCAATATTAAAAACCCTGAGCAGGAAAAAATATTACCTGCCGAAGAAACTAAACACGACAGTACAACAATCCTGAAAGATGAGACAGCAAATCCAATTATGATTGATTTGATTAAAAAAAATGAAAACGTAACAGATACATCGCATAAAGATAAGGTCACTCCAAATAAACATTTGTGGAATTGGGGATTTTCATTTTCTGCCGGCACATCAGGAATGGCGAATAATTTATTGGGATCTTTATTTGGCTCGCAGGATAAAAGTTTGTCCTCAAATTTTTCAGCTATACCTTCGCCTGTAACACCTCCGCCAATCCCTACAGCAGCTTTGATCAGGCCTTCTATAGCATTTCTCACAGGCATTTCTATAGAAAGAAAAATTCATAAAATAATATTTACTACAGGACTGAATTATAAATTATTCAGCACTACAAATACAACCGGAACAGACAGCGCCAATTATTTCAGGGCAACCAGTAATGTTAACACCTACCATAACTTTTACCATTATATAGAATTGCCTGTTGGAGTAAAATTTAAAATAGTAAATTCTAAAAAAATAAAATTGAATTGGAATATTGGATTTTCTATCTCTCAACTTATCGGCAGCAATGCTTTACAATTTAATAATACTACAGGTTTATATTATCATGATAATTCTCTTTTTAATAAAACTCAATTTGGATTTAATACAGGATTAGATATTGCATTCTTTTCAAAACAAAAAAGATCACTTCTTATTGGGCCTTATCTTAATTATGGCATTTCTAAAATTGCTTCAGAAGGATATAATAAACATCATTTTGTATTTACAGGATTACGGTTTCAATATTTTTTTGGAAAAAAATAATTTACTGTGCCACGTTTTTATTAAAGTTATTGTCAGTCACTAAAATAATTATATGAACAAATCTTTTTCCTCCGCAATTGTAATGATTAGATTTTTTCTTACCGCCTGTTTTATCCTGCTGTGTTTTCAAGGTTGTATTAAAGATAAGATCACTCACACGTATACAATTCTCACTCCTGTGTACAAAACCAAAGAGCAGGTTCAGACGAATATTAAAAGTAATCCTCCAAAGCCAATTCAATTCCCTGGAAAAATTTTTATTTACGGGCAGTATATTTTTCTCAATGAAGTTGATAAAGGAGTACACATAATTGATAACAGCAACCCTGATAATCCAATAGCAAGAGCGTTTATTGATATTCCCGGCAATCTGGATATTGCAGTTAAAGCAAACACTTTGTATGCTGATATGTATGGCGATCTTGTTGCAGTGAATATCATAGATCCGCTCAATGTTAAGTTAATGAAGGACATACCGAATATTTTTCCCGAACGTTCGTATGGCAATGGATTAATTGCTGATAAGACCCGTGTAATTGTGGACTGGATAAGACAAGACACAACTGTTGAAGTACAACCGGCTGGAAATTTTATTGTTTTAAATTATTCGAATAATGGATCAGGCTTACTTACTGGCCCTTCTGCTAATAAAACCGCTCCGGGTGTTGCGGGATCAATGGCAAGATTTTCCATCGTAAATGATTACTTGTATGCCGTGGACCATCATACTCTCAAATCAATTTCCATCAGTAATGGGAATGATCCAAAATTAATTGCTACCACAAATGCAGGCTGGGATATTGAAACTATTTATCCGTTTAAGGATAAGCTTTTTCTCGGTTCAATGGGCGGAATGTTCATTTTTGATATTTCCAACCCTGCTTCTCCTGTATCAGTCAGCCAGTTTGTTCATGCCCGTGCATGCGATCCCGTTGTTGCAGATGATAACTATGCCTATGTAACATTACGTGCTGGCACCTCCTGCGGACCAACAAATAATGAATTGCAAGTGATTGATATAAAAAATTTAGCATCACCATCTCTTCTGAAAACATATTCGATGACCAATCCTCATGGATTGTCCAAAGATGGCAATACTATATTTATCTGCGATGGATCAGGCGGATTAAAAATTTATAATGCATCAGATGTTTCAAATCTTCAATTGATAAAACAAATCACAGGTATTGAAACCTATGATGTCATTGCATTTAACGGAAATGCTTTGGTGGTAACAATGGATGGATTATATCAATATGATTATTCCAACCTTAGTAATATTCACTTGAGAAGTAAAATCATCATTGCTAAATAATACAGATGAAAAAAATAATTTTTGCAACAGCAATCTTAGTATTACAATTTGGTGTGAATGCACAGGAAAAAGTAAAGTTCAAGTTTACTTCCATCAACCTTGTGGGACTGTTGCAGGGACAAGCAGGTACGGCATTTCAATTGCAAACGGTAAATGGGGTTAGTTATAAAACATTTTCAGGAGGAATTGGTATTGGAATGGATGATTATTATCTTAAAACAATTCCATTGTTCTTTGACATCAGAAAAAATTTTTCAAAAAATTATTTTGCATATGTTGATGCAGGAATAAACTTTCCGTGGAATAAAAAGGATGCGGAAAATAAAATTGTGATTGAGGGAACCTATAGTAAAGGCTTTTATATTGATGCAGGGGCAGGGTACTTAATCAACATTAAGAAAACCGGAAAACTTCTTTTTAGTATAGGATATACTGAAAAACAAATAAAAGAGAATGCAGATCCGAATGTAATAATCGAGCCTTATCCTCCTACTCACTATACTAATTATTACAAATACATCTTTCGAAGATTGACAATAAAAATCGGGTTATGCTTTTAAAAATTTTAAATTCCTTTTTATCCCCGCATATTTACTTCTCTTCAAAGGCGAATCTTTAAAAATTATTTTAAAAGATTCTTCAGTCAAATCTTCCCAATCAGCAGTTGTAAAATTTAAAATTTGAGGAAGTGGCGTAAAAGCTGTTCCCATAACTGGTTTTGAGAACCGGTTCCACGGGCAAACATCCTGGCAGATATCGCATCCAAACATTTTATTAGCAAATTGCCCTTTCATCTTTTCGGGTATCAGCATATCTCTTAGCTCTATCGTAAAGTAAGAAATACATTTACTTCCATCAATAACTTTATTATCTAAAATAGCTTCAGTAGGGCAGGCATCAATGCACCGTGTGCAGTTTCCACAATAATCTTTTACAAAAGGATCATCATAATTTAATTCCAGGTCTGTAATAAGCGTAGCAATAAAAAAAAATGAACCCTGTTGTTTTGTTATAAGATTTCCATTTTTTGCTATCCATCCTAAACCGCTTTTTTGTGCCCATGTTTTTTCTAAAACCGGGGCGCTATCTGCGAAGCCTCTTCCATTTACATCTCCAATATTTTCTTTTACCATCTGCAAAAAAACTTTCAGTTTTTCTCTTATCACTTCATGATAATCTTTTCCATAAGCATATTTTGAAACCTGTGGTGCATCTCTTCTTTGTTGTTCTGAAGGAAAATAATTTAAGAGTAAAGTGATAACAGATTTTGCACCGGGAACTAATTTGGTGGGATCAATTCTTAAATCAAAATAATTTTCCATGTACTTCATCTTTCCCTGAAAGCCTTTATTTAGCCATGTTTCAAGCCGCTTTGCATCTTCATCCAATTTTTTAGCTTTTGCTATTCCGCAGTAATCAAAACCAAGTGATTTTGCAAATGATTTTATTAAATGTGTATTATTTTCTAACATTAATTAAAATGATAATTGCAAAATTATTTTGCCTTAATTCTCAATTAATATTTTATGGATTGCGGCCTAATTGAGGTTTTTTTCTTCGTTTTACTGTTCGATGAGAATAATCTTTAGACAGAACTGTAATGTTTCCATCAACTTCAAGCACTACCAGATCTGCTTCGCTGATATCTTTTACACCATGTTCTCTCACGGCCATCTGAACTTCTTCTACTGACATCATTGATTGCTGTAATCCATGCTGCAAAAGCCTCCCATCCACTACCACTACAATTTTTTCACCCTGCACAAATTTGCTAAACCTTGAAGAACGGCGAAGAAATAATTTTAAAATATAATTAGAAATAAATAATCCTAATGCAGCAGAAATTCCTCCCAATACTGATGAATCATTACCCACCATCGCGTTTTGAACGCTGTTGCTTATCAATAAAATAAAAACCAGATCAATAATTGAAAGCTGCGCCAATTCTTTTTTGCCAAACAACCGAATAGCAGCAATTATAAAAACATAAATAGTTACCGACTTTGCAATTATTATGAGATAGTGAATGTAAGGCTGCAATAATTTTATTTTTAAGTTGCTAAATTAGCTCAATTGAAATTAAAATTATTTGAATGCTTCATCAACAAGTTGCTTTAATTCTTTATACCGTTCATTTCTTCCCTTACTTTTTAAATTAAAACAAAACAGAAAGCCTGCATATTTTCTTTCATTATCAACCCATGGAAAACTTCCAAATAATCCGGGGCTTGTAACACCCTGTGAGCGTACATTTGGCTCTTCCATAACCCATTCTCCAAATCCATAGCCCCAACTTCCGGCCTCTGCCGGTGATGAAATTATTTTGGCTCCCTTTGCATAATTCTCCTGCATTTTAATTACTGAGGATTTGCTCAAAACCTGTTTGCCGTTGAATTTGCCATCGTTTAGGATCATAACTAAAAAATTCAAATAATCGTTTGCAGTACTAAAAGCACCACCGGCAGGTAATGCAACTGAGCCCTTTCCAAAATCTGTATTTTTCATGTCACATGGTTGTGCAATTCTTTCTGCAAATAAAGTTTCAAAACTTTTGCCGCTGATCTTTTCTATTACAGCGCCGGCAATTTGCAATCCCACATTTCCATAATGAAAAGTTTTGCCCGGTTCACCTTCCATGTGTTGGCCCGCAATTTTTTCTATCGCTTCCTCCATGCTTTTTATTTCTTTCATTTCCTGCAAGCTCTCTTTTAAGGTGCCCGCCTTTATCCCGGTTAAATGGCTTAGACAGTGCCATATCTTTATATTGCCTTTTCCATTGGCAGTCATCACAGGCAAATATTTCCCTATTGAATCATCAGGATTTAATTTTTCTTCATCAATAAATGTCATTACCAAAGCTGCGCTTAGCCATTTGCTGCAACTTGCAATTCGTAAACGGGAAGAGGGTTCCAGGTCTTCGGTCATTTCTGATTGATCTTTCCCTTGCCTTTTAGCCACAAATTTGGCAACCATTTTTTGGCGTTTATTCAATCCATTTTCTGAATGCGTATAAACTACTTTACCATCCTTATAAATAACCAATACTGCTCTTCCTCCCAGTTCTTCTAAATTATTTTTGAGCCAGTTATCTACTTTGCCAAAATCATTTTGGGCCCCTGAGACCTGAAATAATAACATACAATACAGTAAGAGACTGAATTTGCGACAGATGAACCGTTGTTTAGTAGACATAATTTCGGTTTAGGCTTATTGGATAAATTTTTGTTGCTTTAGTTTAAAATATTACAAGGCAAATATGAATCTAAATAATTTCACTATAAAATCGCAGGAAATATTTTCAAAAGCTCAGCAGATCGCTTTTAATAATCAGAATCCAAACATTGAAACTGAACACCTGTTAAAAGCGCTTTTGAGTGATGATGACAGTCCGGTTGATTTTCTTCTTAAAAAAAACAATATAAACGTAAATTTTGTTGAGAGTAAAGTTGATGAAGCAATACAAAAACTCCCAAAGATAAGCGGCACAGAACCTGCACAAACTTTAAGCAGAGATATGAATAATGTTATGCTTAAGGCAGGATCACTATTAAAAAACTTTAATGATGAATTTATAAGTGTAGAGCATTTGCTGTTAGCAATTTTATCCGGCAATGATAATTCTTCTAAAATTTTAAAAGATGCCGGGCTTAATGAAAAAGGGTTAATAGCAGCAATTAAAGATCTTAAAAAGGGATCTACCATTTCTTCTCAAACATCCGAAACACAATACAATGCATTAAATAAATATGCAAAGAACCT
>JANXQO010000169.1 GCA_025353485.1 Chitinophagales bacterium | reverse complement strand
TTTTAATAATTTAATTTATAATCAGCCTGAACAACACAATATTGTTCAAAAGACTTTTAAATCGTTGAAAATATTTAAATTTAATAACTAATAAATATCTAATACTACATGATTATTAATTAGTTATATAAACATTATTATATAAAAAAATTTAGCATCTATTTTATTTAACTTGCAACATTATATACTAATGTTATTAGTGCTCTTTTTAAAATTACATACATGAAAAAATCTGCTATTTTAATTTTTAATTTTATTTTATCCCTGATTATTTTAGGTTGCTCCGCCCCTAAGGAATTGGAATATCGGAGCTATAAAAATTTCCATTTAGAAAAATTAGGGTTTAATGCTTCAAGGGTAAACTTAGACCTCCAATATTACAATCCTAATAATTTCGGACTTCAACTCAGGAGAACCGATTTAGACATCTTTATCAACAATAATTTTCTGGGTCATAGTTCTTCCGATACTTTGATAAATATTGCACGCAGAGACACTTTCCTTCTCCCTATTAAATTTGATACAGATATGAAGAATGTTTTCAAAAATGTATGGAATACAATAATAGGTACTGAAGTAACTGTAAGGATTACCGGTAAAATAAAGGTGGGTAAAGCAAATGTATTTATGAGTATGCCTGTAAATTATGAAGGAAAACATAAGTTTTCCTTCTTTTAATTTTCTTACCTGTGCCAGTTAGATGGATTTTCCTTCCAATCTAAGAGTGTCTTTTCTTCATTAGCTGATACAATACCTTTTTCAATAGCTAATACTATTAAAGTTTCATAGTCTGTCAGGGTTTTATAGGGAATATTTGCTTGTTTAAAGGCTTGATCAGCCTCTTTGAAGCCATAATTAAAGATAGAAACCAATCCATCCACTTCTAAGCCGCTTGTTTTTAAAACTTTTACCACATCTAGGCTGCTTTTACCTGTAGAAATGAGGTCTTCTATTACTACTACCTTCATTCCGTTTTCATAATTGCCCTCTATCTGGTTTCCTAATCCATGTTCTTTAGGTTTGGGGCGAACATAAATGAATGGAAGCTTTAAATGATCAGCGGCCATTGCTCCCCAAGGTATTCCTGCCGTTGCAACTCCGGCCAAAAGATCAGCTTCTGCAAAAGATTCAGAGATTACATTACACATTTCTGATTTAATAAAATCTCTTATAAAAGGAAAAGAAAGGATTTTTCGATTATCACAATATATAGGGCTTTTCCAGCCACTCGCCCATGTAAAAGGTTTGTCAGGACTTAGCTTTATTGCATTAATTTGTAAAAGTTTTTCAGCAACTGCTTTTTTATTGTTCATCACACTAAGGTAATCTATGTTTATAAAAATTTATTTTGAAGATAAACCAGTTTTTCTTTGTGATAAAATAGATAAAACTATAGATGAATATATGCATCATCCTGATGCTGTATTTATTGATGAAATATCAACTGCTGCTATTAAATCTTTATTGCACGAGATTGCAAAACCTGAATTTCATGTGGGGATATTATTAGATAAAGATCTAGAAAAGTTAAAGAAGGCTTTTTTTAAACATTTTAGTACAATAAGCGCTGCGGGTGGACTTGTGTTAAATAACAATGAAAAGGTGCTTATGATATTTAGAAGAGGCAAATGGGATTTACCTAAAGGAAAATTAGATAAAGGTGAAACGTTAGAGCAATGTGCTTTAAGAGAAGTTGGAGAAGAAACAGGAATAAAAGATATTAAATCAGAAGAGAAACTTACAACAACTTATCATACTTATACTGAATTTGGAAAACACATTTTAAAAGAATCTCATTGGTATAAAATGCGATGTATTACTATGCAAAAATTAGTTCCCCAAAAAGAAGAGGATATTACAGATATAAAATGGGTTAAACTATCTGATCTTAAAAAATATACTTCCAATACATACCAAACTATCCTGGAAGTATTAAGTCACCTTGAAAAGAAATAATTATCTTTTGGGAAGAATAGCAACCGTTAGCCTGCTTATGCAAATGAGTTTCTCACTTTCGTCATAAATTTTTATATCCCATACATGGGTTGATTTACCAAGATGCAGCGGAATACAATGCGCAATAACCAATCCTTCTTTTACACTTCGTATATGATTTGCATTTATTTCTAATCCAACACAAATATTTTTATCCAGATCTATTACCAGCGCAGAAGCAAAGCTGCCAACTGTTTCAGCTAATGTACAGGATGCGCCTCCATGTAAAATGCCATGAGGCTGTCTGGTTTTTTCATTTACAGGCATTGAAAGTTTTAAAAAATCATCTCCTATTTCTACCAGCTCTATACCTAAATAGTTGGCCATAGTTTCTTTACCAAAATATTTTATACCCTCAAGGGTAAGTGATTTATTGAACCAGATAGACATCAGTGTTATGATTTAAGCGTTGTTGCTACTTCCTTCGGCAGAAATTGAGAAACATCGCCGCCATTTCTTATAACATCACGAACTAGTGTAGAAGCAATTGAAGTGAATTGCGGCAAACAGGTAAGAAAAACTGTTTCAATATTATGATCTAAACTGCGGTTCATATCTGCAATAGCTTTTTCATATTCAAAATCATTTACGTAACGTATGCCGCGTAAAATAAAATTAGCCCCCACAGTTTTACAGCAATCAACTGTCAATCCATCATAAGCAAGCGCATCAACTTTAGGATTGTCTTTATAGATCTCTTTTAACCAGTGTATCCGTTTCTCTTCAGAAAACATTGGCTCTTTACTGCTGTTTCTTCCTATACCAATAATAAATTTATCAAACAACGGTAACGCACGGTCTATGATATCAATATGACCGAGGGTTACGGGATCAAATGTGCCGGGAAATAAACAGATGCGTTGCATATATAAATTTGTTGAAGTATTTTTTAGTCAATGGTCAATAGTTTTAGAGACATAATGACCAATAACCAATGACTATTGACTTTTCTCTGAAAGTAAATATAACACTGCCATTCTTATTGCAACACCGTTTTCTACCTGCTGCAAAATTATTGATTGATTTGAATCGGCAACATCACTGTCAATTTCCACTCCCCTGTTAATAGGCCCCGGATGCATAATGATAATTTCTTTATTTAAACTATCCAGCAATTTTTTACTTACACCATAGGCAAGATTATATTCACGCAGAGAAGAAAATAAAACCTGGTTTTGCCTTTCTAATTGAATGCGTAACACATTTGCAACATCGCACCATTGCAAAGCCTTCTTTAAATTATATTCAACATGAACATCCAATGCTTCGGTAATATATTTTGGAATTAACGTAGGGGGACCGGCCACCATAACTTCTGCTCCCATTTTTTTCAAAAGATAAATATTACTAAGCGCAACTCTTGAATGCATTATGTCTCCTATCAAAACAACTTTCTTTCCTTCTAAAGTCCCTGACTTTTCCCGGATTGAAAATCCATCGAGCAAAGCCTGTGTTGGATGTTCGTTTATGCCATCACCTGCATTTATTATTGCTGCAGGAATATGCTGTGCTAAAAAATGTGGAGCACCACTGGCGCTATGCCGCATTACTACCATATCCACTTTCATCGAAAGAATATTATTAACTGTATCCAGCAAAGTTTCACCCTTAGCTATTGATGAACCTGATGAAGAAAAATTAATTGTATCAGCGCTTAACCTTTTCTCAGCAAGCTCAAATGAAATTCTTGTACGGGTAGAACTCTCATAAAAAAGATTCACGATTGTTGTATCTCTTAAAGAAGGAACTTTTTTTATTGGTCGTTGTAAAACTTCTTTGAATTGTTTAGCAGTAGTAAGAATTGATTCAATGTCTGATCTCTGTAAGTCTTTAATGCCGAGGAGATGTTTGGTAGATAGTTGCATTAAAAATCAAAGCTAATGCAAAAGTTTAATAAAATTAATATTTTGCTCCACCGCAGAGAAAGAAGAAGCAGAGTCACGCAGAGATTATAAATTACTCTGGTGAACTCCTTTTACTCTTGTTCTCCTGCGGGTTAATTTTTTAATCTAAAATAAAACAACCTCCTCCCTATCCCATTTCACTTTTACGGTTTCTGTAATTATTGAATCGATCGCTTTGCCGCAATAATCAGGCTGGATGGGCAATTGGCGGCTCGACTTTCTGTCAATTAAAACGCAAAGTTCGACTTTTTGCGGACGGCCAAAATCCTGTAAAGCATCCAATGCAGCACGAATGGTTCTTCCGGTAAATAAAACATCATCAATCAACACCACTTTTTTATTATCGATTGAGAATGGAATTTCTGTATGATTAGGAACATGCAACTCTTTCCGAATATCATCCCTGTAAAAAGTAATGTCAAGTTTTCCGTACTGGATTTTTTTTTCTTTATTGATCGCTTTTAATACTTCAACAATTTTATCAGCCAAATAAATTCCACCCGTTTGAATTCCTATCAACGCTACATTCTCAATATCAGGATGATTCTCCACCAACTGATGCGCTAACCTTTGAATGGTAAGATGTAACTGATTTTTATCAAGAATGGTTTGCATACCCCAACCCCTAAAGGGGCTTAATTAATTTTATTGGTAAATGAATTAAATATAAATTTACTTCTTATCTCTTACATCTTTTTTCTTACTTCTTACATCGTACTTCGTACATCTAAGATCGTACCTTTAAATCCCTCCTTCCTGTTGCATAAACGGATAACGGTAATCTGTAACCGGAACAAAAGTTTCTTTTATCGTTCTTGCACTTAGCCAGCGGTAAAGATTTAAAATACTTCCTGCTTTATCATTGGTACCGCTTCCTCTTGCACCGCCAAATGGCTGCTGGCCTACAACTGCGCCTGTTGGTTTATCATTGATGTAAAAATTACCTGCGGCATTGCGAAGTTTTTTTGTTGCCAGTTCAATAGCAAACCTGTCCTGCGAAATAATTGCGCCTGTTAATGCATAAGGCGAAGTTGAATCAACAAGGCGTAATGCATCTTCAAATTTATTTTCATTGTAAACATAGATCGTAAGTATCGGCCCAAACAACTCTTCACACATGGTTACATAATTTGGATCAGTAACTTCAATAACAGTTGGCTCAATAAAATATCCATTTGTTTTATCACACTTACCTCCTACCAATATTTTTGCATTTTTCTCTTTTCTTACCTGTTTTAAATACCCCTGCAACTTATCAAAACTCTTTTCATCAATCACAGCATTTATAAAATTGGAGAAATCTTCAACGCTTCCCATCTTCATTGTTTTTATTGCTGCAACCATTTTCTTTTTTATTTGCTGCGCAAGATTGGATGGAATGTATGCCCTTGAAGCAGCAGAACATTTTTGTCCCTGGTATTCAAAAGCGCCGCGACATAAGGCTGTAACAACTGTATCAACATCTGCAGTTTTGTGAGCGATAACAAAATCTTTACCGCCTGTTTCACCAACAATGCGTGGATATGATTTATAAATTTTTGTGTTCTCTCCTATCGTCTTCCACATGCTATTAAAAACTCCTGTGCTTCCGGTAAAATGCACGCCTGCGAAATCAGGACTGCTAAAACATACTTCGCCAATCGTTGGACCATCAACAAAAATTAAATTGATTACACCATCAGGCAAACCAGCTTCTTTTAAAATACGCATGAACATCTGTGCGCTGTAAACCTGTGTGTTGGCGCATTTCCATACAACAACATTGCCGCACATGGCTGCACTTGTTGGTAGGTTACCACCAATAGCTGTAAAATTAAATGGAGTAATTGCAAGAACAAATCCTTCCAGCGGACGATACTCCATCCTGTTGTGTATACCCGGACTACTAATGGGTTGCTGCCTATATATTTCACTTAAAAAATGAACATTAAAACGAAGAAAATCTATCAGCTCACATGCCGCATCTATCTCAGCCTGGTAAGGGTTTTTACTTTGCCCAAGCATGGTTGTACCAACAATGTAAGGGCGGTATTTTGTTGCCATTAATTCTGCAGCTTTTAAAAAAATATTTGCACGGTTCTCCCATGTTGCGTTTGCCCACTTCTCCCTCACCTTCATTGCTGCATTAATTGCCTTTTTTACATGAGCTGCATTTCCCCGGTGAAAAGTTCCCAACACATGTTCTATTTCATGCGGCGCACGTATCTCTTCTTTATTTCCTGTTCTTACTTCCTCTGACCCAATATACATCGGTATATCTATCTTCTTACTTTTTAATTCCTTTAAAGTTTCCTGCAAAATTTTTCTTTCAGCAGTTCCCGGCGCATAACTCAGTACCGTTTCGTTAACCGGCATCGGGTAATAAAAATCTCCGTAGTTCATATAATTTATTTAATGCCGGGTAAAATTAACCATTCGCTTTTATATGAAAGAACACTGCTAAAACTTTCTATATTTGAAAGCAATGAATTATTTACAGTTAACGATATATGGTTTACGACTTAGCTGGTCTGGGTATAAGCAACTTGCTTTTATTAAGTCTTTTTTAAAACCGTTGGTAGAAAAGCATTGCAGAAGATTAGGATATGAATTATCTGCATCAGAAAAAAAGAAAGTGCTTTTTTATTATCCTATGTACACAGTTCTTGCCTGCGCACAAATGTATCTAACATTAAAAAGAAGAAAGCTTACAAATGATGAACGTAAAAGATTAACGCTCGTTGGCGCAATGGCTACTTTATGTGATGATCTGATTGATGAAAATAATTTTACAAGACAACAAATTTTTAATTTACTCTCCAATAATGTAAATGAAGAAGAACTGGAAACAAAAGCCAAACTGTTGGTTGCATTAAATAAAGAGTTGCAAAAATTCTACACATTATCTCCCGAATATTTATCACAACTAAAAATGGCTTTACAATGGCAGGCAGCTTCAGTAAAACAATCTGATCCGACTATTTCATTAGAAGAAATTGTAGATATCTGCAGGGAAAAAAATGGACATACTTCTTTAATGTTTGCTTCAATCCTTGATGAAAAATGGAGCAGCGAAGAATTACGATTCATTTATCAATCAGCAATAGTGGGGCAATTAACCAATGACAGTTTTGATATTTATTTTGATACGCAGGAAGGAATAAAAACTTATTTCAATACAGCTCCCTTTATAAAAAATGTAAGAAAATTTTTTCTTGAGGAATGTATGAATCTTCATGAAAAAGTTTCTGCCTGTGATGCTCCCATAAAAAATAAATTAAGAACAATTCAACGCATGAGTATACTGCATGCATTTACACTTACAGCATTGGATCATCTACAGGAAACAGAAAATAAATATGGTACACCTGTTGCCTGGAAGTCACTGCCCCGTAAGGATATGGTGACAGATATGGCAAAAAATAAGAACCGCATAAAAACGGTACGATATATGAAGTGGTTAAGTAAAGTATTACCAAATGAATCAAACATGAAACGTGAACCTGTAAAGTCAACCGCGATAAAATCCATCGGTTACAACGAGGATAAACAAATACTGGAAGTGGAAATTTTAGAGACAGGAAGAGTATATAAATACTTCAATGTGCCTTTGGAAGAATACATGGATTTTATGGAAGCTAAATCTTTGGGGGAATATTATAACAGGGTGATAAAAGAAAAGTATGAGTACAGGGAGTTAACCCTCTAAATCTCCCTAAAGGGAGACTTTGGGAGTATATGCTGAACCAGGTTTTTTACATTTTTGTATCAATGTTCTGTCACCCTCTAAATCTCCCTAAAGGGAAGACTTACGAAACTTCTAAAATTTTGCATGGATTACTTTTACAACATTTGCAATATCATTAAATATCTCGGTGTTATTAAATCGCATTACAGTTAATCCATCTTCTTCAATTAATTTCTGTCTTACCTCATCGTTTAATCTTACTTCTTCATTATTATAAATACTTCCATCAAGTTCAATAACTAATTTTAATTTATGACAATAAAAATCTGCAATATAAATCCCTAAAGGATGTTGTCTTCGGAATTTATATCCATCTGGTTTTACCTTTAAATATCCCCACAAAATTTTCTCAGCATCAGTCATGTTCTTGCGCAACTCTTTCGCATTCTCAAATATTATTTTTGATGCACCCAAAAACATATTTTCTTCCATAGATAAAAGTTTATAACCCTCTAAATCTCCCTAAAGGGAGACTTACGGAGTACATAAATATTGAAGATATATTTAGAGAGTGGCTTTTGAAGTCTAATCTAAGAAAAGTATTTTAAATCTTAGAGAACTGCAAAGTCTCCCTTTAGGGAGATTTAGAGGATTTAATTTCCAAGCACCAAAAAACATATTCTATTCCATACAGAAAATTTGAAAGCAAAATAAGAAACTCTTTCAAAACATTACAGACTTCACAAGTCTCCCTTTAGGGAGATTTAGAGGGTTACTTCAGTATGCCCAAAATAAGAAAAGTGGTTTAAGATTTTAGAGTCTGCACAAGTCCTCCCTTTAGGGAGGATTTAGGAGGGTGTCAGATTTAGGAGGGTGTTGCCTCCATCATCAAATACGCCTTTATAAATCCAGCCAGTTCCCCATCCATCACCGGACCAACATTGCCAACTTCATAATCAGTGCGGTGATCCTTTATCATTTTGTAAGGATGAAAAACATAGCTGCGTATCTGGCTTCCCCACTCTATTTTTTTCTTGCCTGCGTTAGAAGCATCCAACACTTCCTGTCGTTTGCGCATTTCCTCTTCATACAGGCGGCTTTTAAGCATCGTCATTGCTTTCTCACGATTCTCGCCTTGTGTACGTGCCTGCTGACATTCAACAATAAATCCTGAAGGCTTGTGAACCAGTCGTACAGCGGTTTCTACCTTGTTTACATTTTGTCCTCCACTGCCGCCGCTTCTAAAGAAACTCCATTCCACATCCGCAGGATTTACTTTAATATCAATACTATCATCAATCAACGGGTAAACATACACGCTGGCAAAACTTGTATGGCGCCGGGCATTACTGTCGAACGGAGAAATGCGAACAAGACGATGGACACCGCTCTCTGCTTTTAAAAAACCAAAAGCAAAAGCGCCATCAAACTGCAGCGTAGCGCTTTTAATTCCTGCCCCATCACCAGCCTGGTAATCCAGCTCACTAACCTGCCAGCCCTGCTTTTCGCCATACATCCGATACATACGTAACAGCATCTCCGCCCAATCCTGGCTTTCCGTACCGCCGGCACCACTGTTTATTTGTAACACCGCAGGCAATTCATCCTCCGGTTTGTTGAGTGTGCTTTTAAACTCAGCATCTTCAATTTGCTGCAGCGCTTTGGTGTAGGCTTCCTTCACTTCCTCTTCAGTGGCTTCACCCTCTTTCCAAAAGTCGAACAGCACAGCAAAATCATCTACCGCCGATTCCACATCACGGTACATGTTTACCCAATAGTCGTTAACCTTAGTTTCTTTTAAAATGGAAGTTGCCCGCTGGTTATCATCCCAAAATCCGGGTGCAAGCGAAAGCTGTTTGTCGTTATCTATTTTTTGTTCACGGTTCTCAACGTCAAAGAAACCTCCTCAAAACCAGCACACGGTCTCTCATAGATTTTAAATATTCTGTTGTCATAGGGCGCAAATATAATTATGAGTTGCGAATTATAAGCAATGAGTTATAAAAGGGATTTGGTAGTGAGCAATAGTTTTCATAGCATCATCGTTGTGTCACTCACTTGAACGTCATACCTTTGTTCATCTTCGCTTTTTGCTTGATAAAATGATGAGTTATTTGTATTACAAGAGAAAAACATTTGAACATGGAAGTAACTTTAAAAACTTTTATTGCCGAAACTATAAAAGAAATAATTGATGGTATAGCTACAGCAGCTGAAGATATTGTTAAAACTTATAATAAAACTGATAGTCCAAATATTGAAATAACAACCAGCGGCTATCAAAGAATAGAATTTGATATTTCAATTGCCAGTTCTCAATCTGGAGAAACTTCGGGTAATGCCGGAGTTTCAATAAAAGTTTTGGATATCGGAGGAAAGAAAAGTAGTATTCAAGAACAAAGTGCTATTAATAAAATAAAATTCTCGGTATTTGTGAGTGTGCAAGGAAGAAATAATTATCCTCACTAAGGCTATAAATATCTCATCTAATACTTATCCTTTTTTGAATTTATACCTCCTGCTATAACAAAATATAATTACAACTCCATTAAATCATTAGTAAATTTGAATTCGTGATTTATTGAAATGAAACACATATACCTTATTTTGTTATTATTGACTATCTCACGCGTTAAAGCCATCGCACAATTAAACTATGCAGAAGTTGATGATTTAAATACCCTTTGTAAAAAAGAAGATTTCGAAGCTGTCAAAATTTTTCTGAAAAATAATGGTTATAATATTTATAAGGATAATGAAAATTATGATCACGGAAGTTATTTCGTTTTAGCAGAAATTCAAGCTAAAATAAAATTAGGAGAAAGAAATAATCAATATTCAAAAGGTACAGAATTAGATAATATATATGACAAAATAGAAATAATTTTTTATGAATATAATGATTATAAAAGATTAACAATTTCTCAAGATCTTGACTATGCTAATAGTATCCTTTACACATCCAATGTAAGAAAATTTGGTCCACTTTTTCAGTGGCTTAATGAAGATTGGGATTTTATAAAAGTAGCAAATATTAATTCTGAACAAGATAGCACTTGGAAAAAAGGATATGATGGCAAAATCAACTCTGAATCTTATCATAACTATTTTTCAAGCAAAAAATTTACAGGGAAAAATTTTTTTGATGTAACGTTTATAAAATATCCTACGGAGCTGGGAGAAAAAAAGGAATACGGATTAGTTTATCATTATGATGATAAACCTTATGAATGGGATAGGAACAAACCTAGATTGTCTATAAGTTCAGGTATTAGGCTTGAAACGGAAATTGATAAAGGTGCCAACCCCTCGCTATGCTTAGTATCTTAAAATAATAAAAGTATCGCTGTCCTGAGTTTGTAACTCAGGACATTCTCCATAATCTTTGCGCTGTTTATTCTAAATAAAAAAATGTTGTAGAAGCTTGTCTGTGACTTTAGTCTTATAAATATGATTGATGTCTGTAAGTCCTGAGTTACAAACTCAGGACAGCAGTGAGACTAATTAGAAAATTTTAGCCCGTGTAGGTGTTCCCCTTCCACTCTAAAAAAATTTCCTATCCCGAATGCCCCGTCTGGTCTCCGACCAACGGGCGTTTAAAGTCATTATTTATTTCTAAAAAATTCCTCAACATTTTAAAACTTTCTATTCGCTGATTTAAAATTTCCTGGTGAATGTTATGCCGTTGGTCAGAGACCATACGGCGGTGCCACTTCACTTCTCATCATACTCTCATTTGCAACGAGGACTAAATAAAAAAACTTTCTCTCTGTAGAGCTTATTCTTAACATAAAGTTTGGTTACAATTCCTGCAAAAAGTTTTTAGTGCAGGTAATTATTAGTTTCCTTTACAATCTTTACAACTCTTTCCTTTTATTAACCAAATAAAACACCACAATGAAAAACTCTTTTAAATTACTCAGCCTCATTTTTATCTGCAGTGTAGTTTTTTTTATCAGTTGCAAAAAATCTGACAGCCCCGCAAACACTAACAACAAAAACCTTACTGTTTTTCTCACTGATGATCCTTCTCAATATGATTCGGTATTGGTTGACATCCGTTTTGTAGAAGTGAAAGTTGATACAAGCAAAGACCATGAATCGGATGATCATTTTGGAGATAACGACAAAGATGATGATGATGATCATGTTCACCATGATCAATTTGGCAAATGGGATACGCTTTCAATTGTGCCGGGAGTATATAATCTTGCGGCTTTACGTAACGGGGTTAATATGACCCTTGGTACCGCAAATATTTCAGGCAAGGTTAGAAAAATAAGGATAACATTGGGAAGCAATAATTCTGTTTATAAAGCCGGTGTAAAATATCCTCTCAGCTTATTTCCCGGAACCAATAATTATTTATATGTAAAGATTCATGAGGAAGATGAAGACAATGACAATAATAATGTAAACAAAAGTATTTGGATTGATTTTGATCTGAGCCGTTCTGTGATAGAACAAAACGGACAGTTTTACCTGAAACCGATATTAAAACCATTTAGTAAAAAGCATTTTGGCTCTATTAAAGGAAAAGTATTTCCACAGGATGCTCACGCTGTTGTAAATGCATCTAATAGCCAGGATGTGGGAAATGCAATCCCTGAAAAAAGCGGCGAATATGAAATCCAGGGTTTACGTGAAGGAACATATGCAGTAACGTTTCATAGTTTTAATGGTTATCGTGATACAACAATTAATAATGTTGTGGTGCATAGTGGCTCAAAAGTTGAGTTGCCAAATATTACTTTAAGGCATTGATCAACCGTTAAGGTTAAAAATAATTTTGTAAAAATGGTTCGTGTCCGCACGAGCCATTTTTATTTTCTGTTACATCCCGAATGGCCCCGCTAACCGTCGTTTGAAACGAAGGCTTATACTATTTTCTATTTACATGTCTTTATTCAAATCCATACTTTAAATGCAATCAATTTAATATCTTACAATAAAAACTATGTACATTTTACAGATCGAGCATCCGGTACCTAATTATGATGGTTGGAAGAAAGCTTTTGAAAATGATCCTATAGATCGTAAAGTATCCGGGGTTCAACATTACAGAATATCCCGAAAACCGGATGATCTAAACTATGTGATTGTTGATCTTGAATTTGATACCTTAAATGAAGCAAAGGCTTGTCATGAAAAGTTGCGCAATTTATGGAGCCGTGTTGAAGGATCGGTTATGAACAATCCACAATCGAGAATATTAGAAGTAATAGAAGATGAAAGTATTTATTGAATTGAGTTGTTGCCTGGCAACCCACACAGGAGCAAAGAATACAAAAGCCGTTATGAAAATAAATACACCGTTTTTTGATGACATCAACAAAAGGAATTATACTTTTGCGCTAACTTTTTAATTATAATCACACTAATATGAATACTGTTATTGTTCCCCTCGATTTTTCTGATGCATCTTTTAACGCTGCGGAATATGCTGCACAATTATTAAACAATCATGAAAATATAAACATGATCCTGTATCATGCTTACGACAAAGATTGGGAATCAGATTCTTCAGTAGAAAAGTTGACAGAATTAAAAACCGCATTTGAAAAAAAGTATAAATTAAATATTACCACATCTGCCGAAAAAGACGATTTTGTTCACGGGCTTGAAAAAATCATCAGGCATAAACATGCAGACCTGGTTATTATGGGTAACACAGGCCACTCTTCCATTGCGCAGGTATTTATGGGCAGTAATACTTTAAAAGTATCTGAAACCAAGGCTTGCCCTATACTTATTGTTCCGGTAAATACACAATACCACGAAGTGAAAAATGTAATGCTTGCTTCCGATTTTAAAAATGCAAGAACTACAACTCCATCGGTGCCTATCAAAAATTTTTTAAATACAATTAAAGCAAACCTGAATATTGTAAATGTAAACAGCGAACATTATGTAGCCCTTACAGAAGAATTTGCAAAGGAGAAAGAAGATCTTGAAAACATGTTTGCCGAATTTAATCCTGAATTTTATTTTGTTCGCATGTATGATGTGAATGACGCATTAAACCAATTTGCCACAGATAAAAATATTGATCTTATTATTACTATTCAAAGACAACATTCTTTATTATACCGCAGATTTAGAAGCAGCCACATTAAAAATCTTAAAAACAACAGCAGTGTACCGGTATTGATTGTGCACGAATAAAAATTATTTTTGCTTTTTATCAAATACAAAAATCTTGATTGATTTAATAAACTTCGCTTTATGTTCATTCTATGCCGTTGGCCGGAGACCAGACGGCGTAACCTTTAGTAATTTAAAAAAATCAATAGTGCATTGCCAATAACATTCACTTCCAAAAAAAAATATTTAACAATTAAAAAAATATCATATTTTCAGTAACAACTAAAAACTATAATTATGAGAAAGATTATTTTATCTGCGTTTTTTTTTCTTGCATAAATAACCGCCTTTTGCCAGGCGCCTGAAGAAAATGGAATTATTTATATTAAGCATCCCTACATAGATGTTGTAAATAAATCGGTACAGGCATATAGGGACAAAGACATTGCAACCAACTCTAAAATTTTTGCAGACACAGCAAAATTTTGGATGTCAAATATGGAAAAGCCTGTTCCAATAGCTAATGCCTTAAAAGATTGGGTTACTGATTTTGATTATTATACCGATGTGAAAGTTAATAAGGTTGGCTATCCTGATTATTTGCAATATAAAGACAAAGATCAAAAATATGTTCAATCATGGTGGCAATGGAGTGGCAAATCAAAGAAAACAGGGGCGGTTGTAAAAATAGATTTCGTTCAATTCGATCTTTTTAACAGTGCCGGCAAAATTGAATTTGAAAGTATTTATGGCGATTTTTCCAAAATGGTGAAGAACTAATACGGTTACGGAAATATTATATTTGTTAGTGTCCCACTCCGGGGCACTTTTTATTTGAACTAACCCAACCCACTATTTGTACAACGTTTCTTAATTCTCATCATGCCAGTAATATAATTCAGTTATAATGATCGTCTGCAATTGCTTTGCAACACAATAACATTAGTCTGCCTTAAAATTTTTGCTTTCGCATTTAAAAAAATAGTAGCATTAATTTTCAACAACAGGCAATTCAACAAAGAAAATAGTGTACTCATTTTCTTTTGTTTCAAACCATATCCTTCCATCTAATTTTTCTACAATTCCTTTACACATGGCAAGCCCAAGGCCTGTGCCTGAAGTTTTGGTGGTAAAATTTGGAGTAAATATTTTGTCTAACATATGTTCCGGTATTCCTGTTCCGTTATCCTTAACTGATATTAAAACCTTACCATTTGCATCCGCAGTTTCTATTTCAATTTCTGCTATCCTCTTTTCCGGCACAGACTGGATTGCGTTTTGTATAAGATTTGTAAATAGCCGGTTGATCTGTGTTTTGTCTGCCCTTATTATTATTTTTTCTTTATGAAGAGAAAGCGCAATATGTAATTTATCATCAACAGAATATAATGATGAAACGTGTTGTATGGAATCATTTAAATTAAAAAGCTGGTTCTTTGTTCTTTCTATATTAGCAAACTGCGCAAAGTCTGTTGCAATTTTTGAAAGGTGATCTATTTGTTCTAACAATATCTTAGCAACATAAACTGAAATATCTTTTACATTTGGCGAGTTGGTATCAATTGCCATTTGCAGGTACTGCAAATTAAGTTTCATAGGCGTTAAGGGGTTTTTTATTTCATGCGCCACCTGCCTGGCCATCTCCTTCCAGGCACCTTCTCTTTCGCTCTTGGCAAGCATTGCAGCGCTAACATCTAATTTTTTAACCATTTTATTATACTCATCCACCAACTCTCCTATTTCATCTTTACGGGTCCAGATTATTTGCTCATTTACTTTACCAATATTTATCTCTTTCATTTTATTAGTGATAATAAAAAATGAACGGGTAATGCGGTTTGTAATAAACAAAGCAATAATGCCTGCCATTAAAAAAATAAATGCATTAAGATTAATAATGGTAACCAGGAAATTAGATATCTCATCTTCCAGCCTGTTCTGCGATTCAAAATAGGGAATGTTCAGGTACGCATATTCTTTACCCGTTTCATCCCTTACCGGCACATAATTGCTCAGATATTTTAATTTACCGATTTTTTGTTCCTGAAAAAATTGTACATCTTTTAGTTTACCAAGATGATAAAAAGCAACAGGATCCATCTTTGTACTTACTATGCCTGTGTTGTATGGAAGCGGCAACGAAGATACTTTAAGATTTCCGCTTACATCGTACAGGTTAATATCCACTGCATGAATTTCAGCCAGTTTGTTTATCATGTATTCCAGCTTTTTATTTGGCAATAGATCATATAATTTTAATTTTTCATTATAAAAAGAAAATGTGTCAAGAGGATTTTTAATTTCATTCTCCATTATATGAATTGTGCGGCTTAGTTTTTCACGATTGTTATTGTGGTAACGGTTTATAAAAAATAAAATAGTAGCAATACCAATTACTATAAAAGAAAATAAGCTAATAAGAATGATGGTGCCATGCACCTGGTTGCGTATGGTAAACTGCAACAACGATTTCATTTTTTTTGGTTGAAATCTTGCCCTTATCAACACACTTAATAAATTAAAAAGTGCCGTAATTACTAAAAAAGAAAAGAACAGGTAAGCAAACAGGGTGATAGATTCCATTAAAAAATTATCACTTTTGGCTATAATAATTATTTTATTATCCCCTGCATTATACCATAGCTCATCATTACCACCGTTGCTCTTTGTTACAAATTCATTGTTGGCAAGCGGTACATTTGAAATTACAGTTGGAAAAGGATAATTATTGTAGCTGTTGCTTAAATGATTTTTGTTGTATACCGCAAATGAATACATTGATGAATTTTCAATTGAATTTACAGTTCCTTTAGAAAATAACTCAGGATAAAGCGCATCGCTTTTGTAATTTTTAGGTGTTGAAACAATAAAGGCAAAACCCTGCAGCATGCCATCTTTATCAATAACCTTTTTCTTACTTATATAATTAAAGCGATCGTAGGATACATCATAATAAAAAAGATCTATGTAGGCAGTTGGCTTTGCCTGTGTTTCCAAAACAGCATTTAATGTATTGTAAGTTGATGAATCATCATTGTGTAAAGGGCGTTGCTTAGCATCAAAAGTGTAAATTTTGGTATCATACTTATTGAGATAGCCTGAAAAATTTTCATTGATAAGACTATCCTTTACATATTTATTTTCAGCTGCATTTTTAAACCGCGTAAATATCTCTGACAAAAAATCATTCTTAAAATCTGTAAGCATAATATTCATCATCCGCTCACCTGCCGGATCAGATTTGTTGGAAAGGTTTTCAGCAAAATGTTTTCGCTCATTAAGTTCCTTTACACGGTTTTGAGATACAATAACAGCGGTTATTGAAATACAAAAAAAGAATACCCAAAAAACAAACCGTGACGGAACAATTTTATTTACCGGTAAAGAGAGATAATTAAAATTCATTAATAATATAATGAGCAATAGCCATATTATAACTGCAAGATCAAATGAAATGCCGGGGGTGTTTATCCTGAGCGTGAGCGTTATAAGCCCGGCTATTGCTACTGCTATATATAAGATATAATGATTTTCATCAATGAAACTTTTTACCAGGTATAATAATATCTGTATTAAAAAAAAGTAACCAATAGCAATACAACACAATACAATAAAACCGGCAACGGTATAAATGTTCAGGGTAAAAAAATTCATTACATCAAACGATATCTGCGAATCAGCTACAAGGCTGCGTACTATATGAGCGCAGACAATTGTAATAATTATCATGAATACCGGGATGGCGGCAAGAAAGAAAATTTTTTGACCCCGATAGTTACCGGAGTTGTTTTTTGGTGTGATCTTAAAATCGCTGTCATTCCAGTGATGTCTTAAAAACAATACAAGCAACGCAAATAAAATAGAATTAATAAAGAGGTCGCCAAGGGAACGTAATACAATGTTAGAACCATAAATAGACGGGTCAAACATTTCTAACTGCCGGAAATTAACAGGTATTGGGAAATAATAACTTATGATCCTGAAGGTAAGAATGCTTAAAAATAAAAAAGCAAAGCCCTTCCATAATCCTTTTTTTTCAACGTAATAATTTACTGTTGCATAAATATATAACAGCACTAATAACGCTGCAATAATCCGCAGCCACAGAGAAACTAAATTATCATGTAACAGTATAGTGGCTCCTGTTTGATGCAGATAAAAAAGGACATGGCCCTCTATATCCCTGATTATAGTTTTATCTGCTATTTTACTTATCTCATATTGGTTCTCAATTGAAGGGGCGGCAACAAAATCATTCTGTAAATATTTATTCTGAATATAATAATCCCATTTAACAGGAATAAGAGCTATCAGTTTATACACTATCCCGTTATTGGCAGCAACAGTTTTTTTATTTATAACATACCATCCATTGGCGAGCAATGAAACATAGCTATTGTTATTGGACGCAAGTATGGTTTCATCCGGTTGTATAATTTGTGTACTCCAAAATACAGGTATATCTCCCGCTGTTGTATCAGGCCGGTAAACAAAAAAAAAATAGTTTTTGTTAGAGAACTTTTGCAATAGATCCTCAGTGTACTCTTTATTTATAAGCCTTGTTAATAAGCCGGTATCTTTATAAAGACTGATAAAATCTTTTTGTTTTTGCTGTATATCTTTTTGTATTGTTTTTTGTATCCCCGGTACTGAAGTTCCGCTCCAATAATTACCTATAACAATTGAAAAAATAATTAGCACTGCAGCAAGTGCAGGGAGGTAGCCGTTTTTGCCCAAAAAAATATTTATATATTTTGTAAATTTCAATCCTGTTTGGTTTGTTGCTTAATTGTATTCCATATCGCATCCATTTCCTCAAGTGTCATATTGTGAAGATTTTTTCCATCAGCTGTAACCCGGGCTTCCATTTCGGTAAACCGTTTAATAAATTTTTTGTTTGTAAGTTCTAAAGCGTTTTCTGCATCAACATTTAAAAATCCTGCATAATTAATAATAGAAAAAAACAAGTCGCCCATTTCTTCTTCAATATCAATTTGCTTTTTTGATTGTATGGCTTCCATCAGTTCCTTTTCCTCCTCTTCAATTTTTTCCCAAACCTGTTCTTTTGTATCCCATTCAAATCCTACCTGCTTTGCTTTTTCCTGTAACCGCATTGCTTTAACCATTGCCGGTAAAGATTTAGGAACCCCGCTTAAAAGAGTTCGTTTACCTTCTTTTAATTTTATCTGCTCCCAGTTTCTTTTTACATCTTCCTCATCATTAACTTTTACAACCTGTCCCTGTTTTTCGGGATCACCATAAATATGCGGATGCCGTACAATTAATTTTTTACAAATCCCATCAATTACTTCCTGCAAAGTAAATTGTTGCTGCTCCTCTCCTATTGTAGAATAAAAAACAATGTGCAGTAAAAGGTCTCCCAATTCTTCTTTTATCCCCTGCCAGTCTTTATCAGTTATTGCATCTGCCAATTCAAAAGTTTCTTCAATGGTTTGCTGGCGAAGGGTATGTATGGTTTGCTTTTTATCCCAGGGGCACTTTTCCCTAAGCTCAACCATGATGGTAACAAGGCGTTGCAGATCAGCATTTATATTTGTTGACATACTATTTTTATAAACCTAACAATGAGAAAAAGAAAAATACTATAAACGTGAGTACAGTTATTATAAGAAAAAATAATAACAGAATTAAATACTTTACAATTGTTTTAGCCCTGCGCTGCTTATAAAAATTTCGCAGGGCTTTATAGAAATAAAAAAATATACTAAGCACAAATATCGCAGTTAAAAAACTTAGCCAATCCCAATGCAACAAACTTTTTAATTTTCCAATACCAAATGTTACCAGCATAACCAGAAAAACAAATATGTAAAGATGAATAGTGAAGATCACATGATCTACATAATAAAATTGTTTGCGCCGCACATAAACTAATTTTAAAATAAGCGCAAATAATGGCAACAGTACAAAAAGCATCTGGGGTAACGAATGTGTAAACCGGTTTAAAAGAGCTATCAATATTAGTTTAGAACTGGAATTATATTTTTCTTTTAATTCTATATTCGTGTATACCAATTGCCTCTCAAACCAGTTATGCTTTTTAACACCGGTTTTTAATAATGAGTCGTATTCTTTTTTGCTGCGGTAATTTCCGGGAGCTATGCTAAAATTATCAAACTCTTGCTTAAAAGCGTCCCTGCCCATAGGTAAACCTGCTGTAGCTTTTTTTGTAAACTTTCTAACTTCAACAGAGTCCATTATACTCACTTTTTCCTTCCACTGTTGTTTGGTTACTATTTTAAGCGTATCTGTTTTTTTTATTAATTCAGTAAAAGTTAGTGAATCCATTTGATCAATACTGCTCTTAAATTCATCTTTATTCATTGCAGTTCCTTTATTTAGCTTCATTGTAAATGTTTGGAATGCAACAGGATCCATTTTATATATCTGATCGTATGTTTTACCGCCTGCACCATTGTTAACCGTAATTACATTCGCATCAATTTTATACACCGAAAAAAATATAAGGAAAAAAATTGCAGAAGTAAATAAATACATTCTTATCGGGTTAAGATAACTGGCTCTTCGTCCAATAACATATTCCTTTGATAAGAAGCCGGGTTTAAGAATAAGATCTTTTAAGGAAGTAAAAATCTTTCCGTCAAAATGAGTAATGTCTTCAAAAAAATGGGATACCAGGTGCCATACACTTTCCTTTGGTTCAATATTTTCCTGGCCGCAATTATGGCAATAATTACCTATAACCTCAGTGCCGCAGTTCAAACAATTTTTTTCTTTTCGCTGGTGGAAATGTGACAATGGCGCTGGTTTTTGATTTGTAAAATCTGGTTAAAAATAATAAAGAAAATCTGCATCCCGCATTATTGGCATATTTTACAATCAAAATAAAGATTCAATATTTCTCTACATAAATACAATTTAAAAATGCTTCGCATTTACGCTAATTTTTTTGCCGGTATAACATTGCTGATCACTTTTTGTTTGCCGGCAAATGCTCAATATTTTTATAAAGATATCTGGACAAACCAACAGCTTACAAAGGAGTTCTCCATTTTAAAAAATGAGAATATAAGAACAATTGCAGTAAAAAGTTTTGAAGATGACGGCGAACCGAGCGAAGATTTTTTTTGCGAAAGAAAAATTGACAGAAATTTTACCAAATCCGAAACGGTAACACGTTCTGTTATTACCCAGCAATCTTTATTAGTTAGTTATTATAACGAACGCGGCTGGATAACTAAAACAGTTGACAGCACACAAACTTCTTTAGCAAAAGTTGAATATGAATATGATACTAAAGGACATATTATAATGGTAACCAATTTTGCAAAGGCCAATGATGAAAACGGCGGCATTTCTGAAACACATCAATATATTTATAATTCAACAGGAAAGCCTGAGAAGATGATTAGAAAAAAAAATAATGAAACTATTTCTACGATAAATTTTACAACAGACGATAAAGGAAATGTTATTGACGAAGAAGAAATTATCCCGATAGCTATCGGGAGAGTAAAAGGCAGAAAGTATTTATTTTATTACGATGAAAAAAACCGGCTTACTGATGTGGTGCATTATAATGAAAGAGCGAAACGGTTATTACCTGATTATATGTATGAATACAACCCAACAGGGCAAACAAAACAGATGATATCAACAGATGATAACATCAGCAATTATTTTATATGGAAATATACCTATAACGATAAGAGGTTGCGTGAAAGTGAAAAATGCTATTCAAAAGAAAGAAGGCTTTTAGGAACCGTTAAGTATGAATACAAATAAACTACCCCGTATTCTTTAAAAACTTACCTATCTTTTTTTCCAGCAATTTAGTTTGAAAAGGTTTTTCTATTACATCATCTGCTATATCTATAAATTTATGCTGGTCATTGATGGTATTTCCCGTCATTAAAATAACAGGTATCTCTTTGGCTTTTACAAGAGATTTTATTTCTTTCAAAACTTCAATATGAAGCACATCTATTAATAACAGATCAGGTGCAAATTCATTAATAATATCCGGAACTTCCTTTTCATGTACTGTAAATTTTACATCATATTCTTTTCTTTCGAGCCAGCTTTTTAAAAGGCTTAATGTATCAACATCATTATTAACTATCAATATTTTTTTCATACAATTATTTTTAAAATAAAAATATTTATTTTCGGGCATACTTATCTGTTTCTTTTTAAGCACACAAATTAAAAGCCAATAAACCGGGAACTTATAATTTACAGCAGCTGAAATATATCCATGAAAAAAATAAGGGAAGAAATCATAACGGTTAGCCACATGGCAATTCGTAAAGACAGTAAACGTTGCTTAAAACTTTTAGCCGCCAATATCATAGCTGTCAGGCAGCAGGCAATTGAGATATACATTATCACTTTATAATCGCTAAGAAGGGCAGGAAAATGATCAGTGAATTCTCCAATTTTTTGTAGCGGAGTTGTATCCTTGCTAAATACATTTATCCACAATCCAAAAATGTATACTGCAGGGAGCAGAAAAACGATTGCTAAAATTGCGGTTATCTTTTTAGGAACTTTGTGCGGGGATGACATGAGAATTTTTCTCTCTAAATGTAATCAACTTCTGTAACACTGCATTTAAAAAATAGTATATGCCATTAAGCTTTCGGCAGAACTAAAAATATTACATACTAAAAGAAAAATGAAGAGCGGCTTCCTGGTCATGTAAATGAGCCAGCATCTTTTTCATTTCGGCAACATCTATTCTTCCCTGAAGATCAAGATAGTTACGGGATTCCATTTTTTGAATGCGAAATTCTAAAGTATGCATTTTTGATTTTAACCTGTAAATGCCTAATGGGAGTATAAGGTTTCTTAGCATATATGGATTTAAGTTATTTTCTACAGTATAGCCACTAACCTTTAAGTTAACGTGGGGTTATTGTAAATATTGCAGTGAGTAAGTTTTATTTTATCTTTCCGGCGAAAATAAATTATGTATTAAGAAATTTATTTTCCATATCTATTTTGCTATCTTTTCTTGCTATTATCATAACCCTTGCCATTTGTAATATCACTGCAAGCAATATTAAACCCAACCCATAATAAAAACCGGCGCTTAAATATTTATTCTCATGAAAGATGATGAAAGCGAGAATTATCCCATACACCGGTTCCAGATTGTAGGCAAGGTTTGCAGTAAAAGGAGATATTTTTTTCAGCGCATTTAAGGCAAGAATAAAAGTGAATACAGTACATACCCATGCAAGCACCAGCAACCAAAGCCAGTCGCTGGTAGTTGGCAAATAATATTTTGCAGGAAACATTTTTAAATATAAAGGCAGTATAAAAGTAAGCGCAATAAACCCGCCGCACATTTCATACAACGTAACCGTTCTTGCAGAAAATTGTTTTAAAAGATTTTTATTAAAAATGGGAAACAGGCTTGCCAGCAACGCTGAAATAATACCAAATAAAATCCCAAGTTTATATTCAGGATAAAAATCAAAAATTAAATAAATACCGGCGATGGCAAGTGCTCCCAAAAAAATTTCAACAATATCAATCCTTCTTCTCATAATTATAGGATCTAAAAAAGATGTAAAAAACCCGATGGCAGAAAGGCACGTAAGTGAAACTGATACGTTGGAATATTTTATACTCCCATAAAATGTTACCCAATGCAATGCTACAATTGCGCCTACCCCAAAAAGTTTAAACATATTTTTTAATGATAATCTTTGCAATTCCTTTCTAAAGTATAAAATTACCATCAGGGTAACTGCTGTTATCAGCATTCTATACCAAACCAACATACCTTCATGAAGGGTTATCAGTTTACCTAATATCGCTGTAAAGCCTGCTAAAAAAACGGCAATATGTAATTGGATAAATGCTTTTTTCATCTGGCGTAAAAATAATAGATAGTAGTTTATAAACAACAATCACTGTAACTGCCCATTGACGATTGACCATTGACTATTAACAATCCTTTTTCAACAAAATAATTGGGCTGGTGTATTTCTACGCATCATAGTTTTATATTTGCTGCTCTTTTATAAAACCAAACTATGAGCTTTAAAAAGATAAATAACTTAACGGGCTGGGCGGTATTTCTTATTGCATCCACCGTGTATTTGATGACGATGGAAGCAACAGGCAGTTTTTGGGATTGCGGAGAATTTGTTTCCAGCGCCTATAAACTTCAAATTCCACATCCACCCGGCGCTCCATTATTTGTGTTGATTGCAAGGTTATTCACTATCCCGCTGGATGCACATCATGCAGCGCTTGGTGTAAATACAATGAGTGCATTATCCAGTGGATTTACGATATTGTTTTTATTCTGGAGCATTACGCACTTTGCAAGAAAAATAGTTCAAAAAGATGCTGACGTAATAACCACCAATCAACTCTTCAGCATAATGGCAGCGGGCATTGTAGGTGCACTTGCCTATACTTTTTCTGATTCATTTTGGTACAGCGCTGTAGAAGGCGAGGTGTATGCATTGTCTTCTTTTTTTACGGCTATTGTATTTTGGGCAATTTTAAAATGGGAGCATGAGGTAACACAGGAACAAAAAGTAGGAATTAAAGGAAATTTTACAAGAGCAGACCGTTGGCTTATTTTAATATTTTATTTGATTGGTTTAGCAGTGGGCGTGCATTTACTAAATCTCCTTACCATCCCTGCCATTGTAATGATCTATTATTTTAAAAGATATAAGGTTACCCGTAAAGGAACTTTTTACGCTTTCTTAATTGGTTGTCTTGTAACAGGCATTGTGCAAATACCGGTGATACAGTGGACAATTAAATTAGCTGGCCAGTTTGATATTTTTTTTAAAAATTCTTTGGGAATGCCATTTTTCTTTGGCTTTGGATTCTTCTTTATTTTAATGGGTGTTCTTATTTTTTTTACGATAAGACTTGCCAACAAAAGAAACTGGAATTTTTTAAAGTTAGCCATGTGGAGTTTCGCATTCATTCTTCTTGGCTTCTCTACTTATTATACAACGCTTATCCGCTCCAATGCTGATCCATCTGTTGATATGTTTAATGTTGATAATCCGGTAAGTCTTGTTGGATATTTAAGCCGTGAACAATATGGTGATTGGCCTATTATAAAAGGACAGGATTTTACTGCTGAGGTATTAGAACAAAAACCCATTGATACCTATGTAAAGGGAAAAGATAAATATGAGAAAAAAGGTAGAAGGTATGAAACCATTTATGCAGAGGACGACCTTCATTTCTTTCCACGCATGTGGGATGCAAGTAATGAACAGGGGCATGCAGATTATTATCTGGGATTTACTGATAATGTTACGAAAGATCCTAAAACAGGGGCCTATTCAGGAAAGCCGACGATGGGTGATAACATAAAGTTTGCTATTGGTTATCAAACTAACTGGATGTATCTGCGGTATTTTATGTGGAATTTTGCAGGTAAGCAAAATGATGTACAGGGAATTGATGTAGGCAACCGAAGAGATGGAAACTGGAAAACAGGAATACCTTTTTGGGATAGTTTTCGGCTCGGCGATCAAAGTAAAATGCCGGATAGTTTAAAACACAACAAGGCAAATAATAATCTTTTTGCACTGCCTTTAATTTTAGGAATACTTGGTTTTATTTATCAATATAAAAAAGATAAAAGAGATACATTAGTAATTGGTCTTCTCTTTTTCTTTACCGGCTTTGCTGTTGTATTTTATTTGAACCAGGCAGGCAACCAGCCACGTGAAAGGGATTATGCGTACGTAGGTTCGTTCTATGCATTTGCATTTTGGATTGGCATTGGTGTGTTGTATGTAAAAGAACTGCTCAACAAAATAATGGAGAACAGAATGGCAGGTTATGTTGCTGCAGCCGTATGTACATTAGCAGTACCTGTAATAATGGGGTTTCAGGAATGGGATGATCATGACCGTAGTAAAAAAGTTTTAGCAAGAGACCTTGCCATTGATTATTTAGAAAGTTGTGCTCCTAATGCAATTCTTATAACCTTTGGTGATAATGATACATATCCTTTATGGTATGCTCAGGAAGTGGAAGGTGTTAGAAGAGATATACGTGTAATAAACTCAAGTTTATTAGGTACAGATTGGTACATTAATGAATTAAGATATAAAGTAAATCAAAGCGATCCTATTGACCTGATCTGGACAGCGGACCAGATATTAGGAAGCAAAAGAGATGCTGTTTATTTCTTTCCTGATTTACCGGGATCAACTGTTGATCAAACTAAACCTTTAGCACTGGATACATTACTTAGAGATTATGCAGGAAGTGATGATCCCAATAAAATGTATTTACCACAGGGGCAGGAGGAATATTTAAATATCTATCCATCAAAAAATATAAAGGTTCCTGTTGATCTTGATCTTGTCCGTAAAAACGGAACTGTCAATATTGATGACAGTGTTGTTAGTGAGCTTGACTTCACCCTTCCAAAAAATGTTATTGGTAAAAATGATGCAGCTATACTTAATATTATTGCAGCTAATAAATGGAAGCGTCCGATATATTTTACTTCGCCGTATGATGAACTGGGGTTTGGAACATATTTAAGAACCGATGGCTTAACCTATCGTCTCGTTCCTTTAAAAAACAGTGAAGTTAACCGCAATTGGGTAGTAGATAAAATGCTGAACAAATTTGTATTTGGTAATGCTGATAAGCATGGCGTTTATTATGATGAGGAAAACCGCAGACATCTTAATACAATCAGGATGCAGTATGCATTGGCAGCGCTTAATTTAGCAGATAACGAAAGGAAAGGAGATGCGAAAAAATTGTTGGAGCGATGCGATAAGATGATGTTGCAGGAAAATTTTCCTTATGGAATGGTTTCCCGTGATGAAAGGCATAACCAGATATCAGGACAATTTCTTTTAGCAGCCTACAAAGCAGGTGATACCCTTTTGGCTAATAAAGTTTATGCAAGCCTTCGTAAAGATCTGGAACAGGAAATAGTTTATTTTAATGCCCTTGATGAAGATAAACAGGGCGCCCTTGTTAACGATAATCAAAGAACCATACAGATATTGCAACAGATACAGCAAATGCAGCAATATTTTACAACACCAAAACCGGTTCTTAATACTGAAACGCAAAAACCTGTAATTAATAACCTGCCAGCGCCAAAAGATAGCAATAAGAACAAGACCGATGCAGTAAATCCAAAAAAGAAATAACATTTCCGAACCATGATTTGGGGAGATTAAAAAGATTAAGAAGAAAAAAATGAAATATAAAAACTTCGAAACAATAATCTTAAATCTCTTTAATCCCATAATCTACCCAAATCATGGTTCAGAATAATGGAACAGAAAGAATATAAATACAAAGAGATAACAGAAAAAATAATTGGTGCTGCAATGAAGGTGCATGCTGCTCTTGGTAATGGGTTTCAGGAAGTGATTTATCAAAGAGCTTTAGAAATTGAAATGGAAGAATCAGGGCTAAAGTTTGCAAGAGAATTAAGTATGCCGGTTTATTACAAAAGCAGGCAGATTGGTGAAAGAAGAGTAGATTTTTTTGTAGAGGAGAAAATAATGGTAGAAATAAAAGCCATTATCCAATTAGAAAATGTTCATCTTGCACAAGGCAAAAATTATTTAGAAGCATACAATATGCAAGTAGGATTACTCCTTAATTTTGGTTCTATCAGCCTACAATTTAAAAGATTAGAAAATCAAAAGTATAAAGTATTAGAACCATGATTTGGGGAGATTAAAAAGATTAAGAAGAAAAAAATGAAATATAAAAACTTCGAAACAATAATCTTAAATCTCTTTAATCCCATAATCTACCCAAATCATGGTTCAGACAATTTAACAAAGCCCCGCTTCTGTGCGCACAAAGTTTATTCGTAAATTGCACTGATTATACATCGTACTTCTTACATCATACTTTCGTACATCTATTTATGCACGGCCACAATTTTTCAAAATACGATCCCAAACAAAATGGCAAAACTTCGTTTGAGAAATTGCTTGATGCATTTATGCAATTACTTACTTATACAAGCGGCGATGTTGCAGAAGCATTGAGCTGGCTTACAGAGTTGGATAAAGAATATGATCTTACTAATGAAGAATATGGTATTGGCGATTTTATTGAAGACCTTAAAGACAAAGGATACATTGACGACAATAAACAAACCGGCGAAATTAAGATCACTCCAAAAACAGAACAGGGGATCAGGAAAAAAAGTCTTGAAGAAATTTTTGGCAAACTTAAAAAAACAAAGCAGGGCAATCACAATACATTTAAGCCTGGTGGCGGCGATGAAATAAACCCTGAAACTAGATCATTTCAATTTGGTGATTCAGTAGAGCAGATAGATTTCACAGCATCCATTCGCAATGCACAGATCAATCATGGCATTGATAGTTTTAAAATGCAGGAAGATGATCTTGAAATAAGAGAGACAGATTTTAAAGCACAAACCTCTACAGTTTTGATGATTGATATTTCTCACTCCATGATCCTGTATGGAGAAGACAGGATAACGCCGGCCAAAAAAGTAGCGATGGCATTAAGCGAACTTATTACTACAAAATATCCCAAAGATACTTTGGATATTGTAGTGTTCGGCAATGATGCATGGTCAATAGAAATAAAAGATCTTCCTTATTTGCAGGTTGGTCCCTATCACACAAATACTGTTGCAGGATTGGAACTTGCAATGGATATTTTACGCAGAAGAAAAAACCCTAACAAACAAATTTTTATGATAACCGATGGCAAACCAACTTGCTTAAAAGTTGGCAAGCGTTATTACAAAAACAGTTTCGGTGTAGACAGAAGAATTTTAAGCAGGTGTATGAATCTCGCAGCGCAGTGTAAGAAATTAAAAATTCCGATCACAACATTTATGATAGCCAGCGACCCTTACCTGCAGCGGTTTGTAACAGAATTTACTGAAACAAATAATGGCAAGGCATTTTTTGCATCTCTTGACAGGTTAGGTGCATTTATTTTTAAAGATTTTGAAAGCGGAAAGAGAAAGACGGTTTATTGATCTGAACCATGACTTGGGAGATTAAAAAGATTAATAAGAAAAAAAACAAATGAAAGACATTAAAACATTAGGCGAATTAAAAAAGAGCGGATACGTTTCTAAAAGTATTAAAGAAGAAATTCGTACCAACCTGATAAAGAAGATTAGTAAAAAAGAAGTTACTTTTCCCGGCATTCTTGGATACGAAGATTCAGTAATTCCTGATACAGAAAGGGCATTGTTATCACGCCATAATATTTTGTTTTTGGGCTTGCGTGGACAGGCAAAAACAAGAATGGCAAGGCAGATGACAGAGTTGCTGGATGAATATATTCCCATTGTTGCAGGCAGTGAAGTAAATGATGACCCATTTGCACCGCTTAGCCGTTATGCAAAAAACCTATTGGAAGAAAAAGGCGATGAAACTCCAATAGAATGGCTGCATCGCAGCGAACGCTTTGGAGAAAAATTAGCTACTCCTGATGTAAGTGTAGCAGATCTTATTGGCGATATAGATCCTATAAAAGCAGCCAACCTAAAATTAAATTATGCAGATGAAAGAGTGATACATTATGGAATTATTCCCAGGTGCAACCGCAGCATTTTTGTAATAAATGAATTGCCCGATCTGCAGGCGAGGATACAGGTTTCCCTTTTTAATATTTTGGAAGAAGGTGATCTGCAGATAAGAGGTTTTAAATTAAGATTACCGCTTGATATTTTATTTGTATTTACTGCCAACCCTGAAGATTATACTAACAGGGGCGCAATTGTTACTCCGTTAAAAGACAGGATTGAGAGCCAGATATTAACCCACTATCCTTCATCAATTGAAACATCGCTTTTAATAACTGAGCAGGAAGCATCAGTACATGATGACCAATCTAAAAGAGTAAAGGTGAGCGATCTTGTTAAGCGTTTAATTGAGCAGGTTGCATTTGAGGCAAGAGGCAGTGAATACGTTGATAAAAAAAGTGGTGTGTCTGCAAGGCTTACCATTGCTGCGTATGAGAATGCTGTGAGCGCTGCGGAGAGAAGAGCGATCATCAATAAAGAAAAAGAAACGCAGGTTTGGATTAGCGATCTCACAGGCATCATTCCTTCCATTACAGGTAAAATTGAATTGGTGTACGAAGGTGAACAGGAAGGCCCATACCAGGTTGCCTATAATTTAATGGAGAAAGCGATACGTACACAGTTTGCAAAATATTTTCCCAACCCTGATACATTTAAAAAGAAAAAAACAACTGCGGGTGTGGCAGATGAAAACCCTTACCGGGGAATTACCCGATGGTTTGATGCAGGTAATCATTTGAATGTTTTTTTTGAAAGTAAGGATGATGATAAAGTGCAATTGCTTTACAAAGTAGATGGCTTGTATGGGCTTGTAAAAAAATATTTTCCTAATGCCAATGCAAAAGAAAATGCGTTGCTGATGGAATTTGTTTTGCACGGACTGGCAACACATTCTATGATAAGCAAAAAAGTAGTAGAAGGTAAAATTGAATTTAAAGATCTGATGGGAAGCATGCTAAATCTTGGTGCCCGGTCATTTAGTGAAGAAGAGTTGGATGATGAAGATTTTAAATAATATTTACTTCTCTTTCCAGGTCAACAGTAAACTTTTCTTTTACACTTTGTTTTATTTCTTCACTAAGGTCATATATCTCTTTACCTGAGGCATTACCATAATTTACTAATACTAACGCCTGCTTTTCATAACAGCCTGCATCTCCCCTTCTATAACCCTTCCAGCCACATTGCTCAATAAGCCATGCTGCTGCAACTTTTACATTTCCATTATCTAAGGGAAACCCTACAATGTTTTCGAATTTAGTTTTTAGAATTTTAAAATTATCTTCAGATATTTCAGGGTTTTTAAAAGAACTTCCTGCATTTCCTGTCACATTTGGATCAGGTAATTTGCTGCTGCGGATATTAATCACAGCCTGTGAAATAGACTGAATACTTAGTTCTTTCGCATTTATTTTTTCTAACTCTTCTTTTATTGCTATATACGAAATATTGTATTGAGGCTTTTTGTTAAGCCTGTAAGTAACTGTTAGAATAACAAATTGATCTTTATATTTTTTTTTGAAAACACTTTCACGATATCCAAATTCGCAATCGTTTACAGAAAAATTTATAATTCGCTTTTCTTTTAAATGAAATGCTTCCATTGAATAAAAAACCTCTTTCACCTCTACGCCGTAAGCGCCAATATTCTGCATTGGTGAAGCCCCGATATTACCGGGGATCAATGAAAGATTTTCTACTCCTGAAAAATTATTTTTAATACAATGCATTACAAACTGATGCCAGTTTTCTCCTGCACCCACTTTTACATAAATATGATCTTCATCTTCATGAATTGTGTGAATTCCTTTTATTTCATTTTTTAAAACAAGCCCGTCATAATTTTTTGTAAATAAGAGATTACTGCCACCGCCTATGATAAGAGTAATAAGTGGTGAGTGATAAGTGATGAGCGATGTAAGCTCATCAACAGTAGTAAATGCGCTAAAGTATTTTGCATAAGCATCAATACCAAATGTATTATATTTTTTCAGCGGATAATTTTGTTGAACTTGCATAATCAACAGCAAAATTACAAATATGAATGAACAGACAGCTGTAATAATCGGCGCATCGGGATTAATAGGCAATCACCTTGTTGAACAAATGCTTGATGATGAATATTTTGGTACTGTAAGAGTTTTAGTTAGAAGAAGCCTTGCATTCAACCATCCAAAAATACAGCAGGTAATTGCAAACTTTAATGACTTCAACGATTTTAAAAATAAATTTGGGAAGGGAGACATTATTTTTTGCTGTATAGGTACAACACAAAAAAAAGTAAATGGAGATAAAACAGCTTATGAAAAAATAGATCATGATATCCCGGTAAATGCAGCACAAATAGGTATTGACCACGGATTCAAAAAATTTTTAATTGTTTCATCCATTGGCGCTAACGCTTTATCAAATAATTTTTATCTCCGTTTAAAAGGCAAAACAGAACATGCTGTTAAACAATTCCCTTTTAAATCAATCAGTATTTTCAGGCCATCCATGTTATTAGGTAAACGCATAGAAGCAAGGCCTGCCGAAAAAACAGGGCAGGTATTTATGAAGGCTCTGTCTTTTTTATTTGCAGGCTCTTTTAAAAAATACCACCCTATAAAAGCAAGTAATGTAGCTAATGCAATGATTGCTGAAAGCAAGCTTTCCAGGCGAGGTGTAACCATTCTTGAATACAAAGAAATGATGGAAATTACCCGGTAATTACATGGGGTCAACATCGGCGATGAGTGTTACACTCCTGAATTTCTTTTCTGCATGTAATAAATTAAAATGATTGATGATAACTTTTTTGTACTGCTGAAGCATATTTGCATCCTTTGGCAATTTTAACAGTATGTCCATCAGATATAAACTTCGTATCCTGTTAATGACAGGTGCGGCAGGCCCAACCACAAAATCATTCATATCTTTTTTTAATGCATTTCCTAACCGCTCAGCCGCCTCATTTACCACCTCTTTCATTTTATGTTTTACAATAATTTTTATCAACCGGCTAAACGGAGGATAAAAAAAACTTTTACGGTTTTCAATTTCAAAATCATAAAATCTTTTAAAATCATGCTGTTGTACAAACAACAAAACAGGATGATTAATTTTTGAAGCCTGTATCAATACCTTTCCCTGTTCAGCCTTTCTTCCTGCCCGCCCGCTTACCTGCTCCATTAATTGAAAAGCTCTTTCGTTAACCCTGAAATCTGCAAAGCTTAATAAACCATCAGCATCTAAAACTCCTACCAGGCTTACGTTTTCAAAATCAAGTCCTTTTACTACCATTTGGGTTCCTGCAAGAATATCTATCCTATGCTGTTCAAATAATTTTATCAAACTATCATGTGCGGTTTTGCCACGCACTGAATCCATATCCATCCTTGCAACCTTATAAGAAGGAAATTCATTATCCAATTCCTCTTCAATTTTTTCTGTTCCAAAATTTTTCTCTATCCAGTTTACAGTTCCGCATGCAGGGCATGTAGTTAGTTTTGGATAGCTGCTGCCGCAATAATGACAATGCAGTTTATTTGAGAATTTATGTAGTGTTAGTGTGACATCACAATTATTGCAATGAGGAATAAATCCGCATGTTGCACAAATTAAAAAAGGAGAATAGCCTCTTCGGTTCTGAAATAAAATAACCTGTTTGTTATGTGTTACAGCATCTTCTATAGCTGCTTTAAGTTGGGGAGATAATATCACTTTATCTTTTTTACCTGTAGCCACCTGCCTTGTATTAATTATCTCTATTTCCGGAAGTAGAACTCCTCCAAATCTTTCATTCAGTTCTACCAAACCATATTTATTCTTTTCAACATTATAATAACTCTCTACAGAAGGTGTTGCACTGCCAAGCAAAACTCTTGCATTAAAAAGAGAAGCGTAAAAAATTGCAGCATCTCTTGCATTATAGCGTGGCGCAGGGTCCTGCTGCTTGTAAGAGCTATCGTGTTCTTCATCTACTATTATTAAACCAATATTTTTAAAGGGAAGAAACAAAGCGCTTCTTGCACCAAGAACTATTTTCACTTCTCCGTTCTTAATTTTATTCCATAGTTCTACTCTTTCGTTATTATTAAACTTAGAATGATAAATAGCAACATTACCGCCAAAATTTTTTTGTAGTCTGCGGATGATTTGTGCCGTTAGAGTTATCTCCGGCAGGAGGTATAAAACCTGCTTCCCTTTTTTTATATATTCTTCAATTTGTTTAATATACAATTGCGTTTTGCCGCTGCTTGTAACTCCATGCAACAGGCAAACATTCTTTGCTGCAAATACCGAATGGATATCATCCAATGCTTTTTTTTGTGCGCCACTCAATTCAAAATCAATAGAAATTTTTTGTGGTAAATTTTTAACACGGTCAATATTTCTCTTCTCTATAAATAAAATATTTTTTTCTGTTAATCCCTTTAATTGTGCAGTAGAAGCTCCGGATTTTTTTAATAATGCTGTTTGTATTACTTCGCCTTCAGTTTTTGAAAGATGTAAATAGCTTAGCAATAATTCAAGTTGCTTAGGTGCTTTGCTCCAGTTATTCAGCAGATCATTTAATTTTTCTTCATTATTAAATTCAGGATTAAGAATAACGTAGTTCTCTTTCTTCTGTTTATATTTTTCATTGAATGCTTCCCACACATAACAAACTTTTTTTTCAATCAGCTTTTTTATCAGCGGATAAACATGGTTAATATCAAGTATCTGTTGCACCTCAGGCAATCTCAATTCTTTTTTTATTAATAACGCTTCTGCTACCAGGTATTCTTCGTTATCAAGGTTAGAAAAATCTTCTCCATACTCTTCATTTAAAACTATAATAGCTTCACTGCTTAATTTAAGATATGTTGGCAGTGCAGCAGCCATTACCTCTCCTTCGCTGCACATATAATATTCGCTTATCCATTGCCATAGGTATAATTGCTGTGGGTAAATTATTGGTTCCTCATCAAGTATGTTTAAAATTTCTTTTGTTTCGTACTCAGGTTTGTTATTGGAGACTGACTTTACTATCCCGGCGTATTTTTTATTTTTTCCAAACACAACTTCCGCCCGGCAGCCCGGCTGTGTTTTTATTTCAAGATGGTGAGGAATGCTATACGTATATGTTTTAGGAATTGCTAAGGGCAATATCACCTCTGCCCATGCGGATCCTGTATCTTTGTTAGAAAATAAATTGTTCCCGGTATTATTGTCTGCCATTGGTTTAGCAAATATACTCGCTTAATAAATTTTAGGATATAACTCTATTCTATCCAATTCGCTTTATACCTTATCAAGCCTTCTTCCATTTGCTTATAGATTTTTTCTTTCAGCATAGCAACATCATTTATTGAAAGTGCTGCAGTATTGGTTTCTTCTAAAAAAACTGCCCGGGATCTTCCGGGAGAAAGTGAAAAAATATTTTTATAATTTAATCTGTCGTAGGTATCTAAAATTAATATAGGTTTAAGAGGAGTTTGTGTTTCAATAGAAATTTTAAAAGCTCCATCATAAAATTCTTTAAGAGGATCATGTGTTTCATTAAAGGTGCCTTCAGGACAAATAAAAACAGAAATCTTTTTTTTTATAACCGATTTTAGTATCATTACACTTTTTGCCCTGTTAACTGTATTTTTTCTATCTACTGACACTGCTGCATGTTTAAAAATAAAACCAAACACAGGGATTGCACCAAGTTCAGCCTTGCCAAGGATGCGAAAATTTTGCCTGCGAATAGCCTTCATCATTACTGGTATATCCAGGTAAGAAATATGATTACTCAAAAAGATATATTGGCGTGAAGTATCATGCGGCTTCTCATATATATTTTTGTGAGAGATACCAATCATAAACATCCATATGTCTGCCCATATTCTGCATGCATCATATATTATATTACCTCCTTTTACTTTACCAAAAAAAGAAGCAAGCAGGAATATTGGTAGAAGCAAAAGCATTAGCAATAAAAAACTGATTAAGCCATACACACAATAGATTATTCTAATTATTTGTAACAAATATTTCAAAATAGTGGTTTAAGTCACAAAATAAGATAATAGAGCCACCCATATTGGTAATTTTTTGTATTGAATTTGTAAATTTTAATTGAATTCCCTTACCTTTGCACTCCTAAATTTGGGTAGTTATGTTTGCAGTTATAAAAATAGCAGGTCAACAATTTAAAGTTCAAACAGGTCAAAATTTATTTGTACCGCATATTACCGGAAAAACCGGTGATAAAGTGGAATTTTCTGATATATTAATGTTTGAAAATGAAGGTAAGCTTACGATAGGCGGTGATGCTAAAGCTACCGTAAAAGCAGAAATAATTGAAGATACAGTTAAAGGTGACAAAGTGATCGCTTTTAAAATGAAAAGAAGAAAAGGGTTTAGAAAAAAACATGGTCACCGTACTCACTATACTCAAATAAAAGTGACAGAGATTATTTAGTTGCATAAAAAGAATTTGACAGTACACAAACGCTCAATTTTAAATTATTAATTTTTTAATTAAAAAGATATGGCTCACAAAAAAGGCGAAGGCTCTGTAAAAAACGGTCGTGATTCACAAAGCAAAAGACTAGGTGTAAAAATTTACGGTGGACAACCTGCACTTGCAGGAAATATCATCATTCGTCAAAGGGGAACAGTGTATCATCCAGGTAAAAATGTTGGACTCGGAAAAGATTTTACCATCTTTGCTTTAACAGATGGCCTGGTTGAATTCAAAAAAACAAAAGGAGATAAAACTGTTGTATCAGTGAGTGCAGTTGAGGCTTCGGCCTGAATTATTTAATAATTTTTTTTGGTAGTTTAAAAAATATTTTTAATTTTAAGTATTATTTACTAACCAATTAAATTTAAAAAAATGGCAACAAAGAAAAAAGCAACGAAGAAAGCTGCTCCTAAAAAAGCAACTAAGAAAGCAACTAAGAAAGCTGCTCCTAAAAAAGCA